>CACHAX010000001.1 GCA_902577875.1 uncultured Pelagibacteraceae bacterium
TGTTACCAGTTAAACTACCTGAAAATGTTAATTTAAATAGCAAAGGTAATCCATTAGATAATCAAAAAGATTGGAAAGAAATCTCAATAGATGGAAAAAAATATACTAGAGAAACAGACACATTAGACACTTTTGTATGCTCATCTTGGTATTACCTAAGATTTTGCTCACCGAAAGAAGGTGGCTATGGTTTTAAAAAAGAGGATATTGACTATTGGATGCCAGTTGATCAATATATAGGAGGAGTTGAACATGCAATATTACACTTACTTTATTCAAGATTCTTTATGAGAGCCATAAATTATAATAATCAAAATTTTAATATTAAGGAACCATTTCAAAGCTTATTCACACAAGGAATGGTGTGTCATGAAACTTATAAAGATAAAAATAATAATTGGTTAAGTCCTGATCAGGTTGAAAAAATTAACAATACTTATTTTATTAAAGGAAAAAAAAATGAAATTGTAAAAGTGGGACCATCCGAGTCAATGTCAAAGTCTAAAAAAAATGTAATTGATCCTGAGTTAATTATTAATAATTACGGAGCAGACTCTGTAAGATTATTTATTTTATCTGATAGCCCCCCAGAAAAAGATGTACAATGGTCTGAGCAAGGTATGGTATCTTCATATAAGTTTATTCAAAAATTGTGGATATTACACAACGAAATTAAGTCAAAATTAAAAAACGAAAATAAAATAAATTTTGACGAGGAAATTGAGAGGTTCACTAACCAGACAATTGCAAAAATAACCTTCAATTTGGAAAAATTTAATTACAATGTAATTATCGCAAATATGTACCAAACCTATAATTATTTTTTTGATTATATGAAGAAAAATCAAAATATTAAAAACCTTGAGGAAAACTATAAAAAAATATTAATTTGTTTTTTACCTGTAATTCCTCATTTTGCTAATGAATGTCTTTTGGAATTAAATGTTAAAAGCAAATTTTCGTGGCCTCAATACAATGAAAGTTATATAGAAAATGATAAAATCAATATAGTAATTCAGATAAATGGAAAAAAAAGGGCTATTCTGAATGCAAATAAAGGAATTGAAGAAGACGAGGTAATTAAAATTATTAAAAAAGAGAAAATTGCAGAAAAGTATTTAATTATTAATAAAATAAAAAAAATAATTTTTGTTAAAGACAGATTATTGAATATTTTAATAGATGAATAAAAGTATAGTTATAATTTTAATATTCATTTTAATACAAGCTTGTTCTTATGAGCCATTACTAGCTAGTAAAAAATATGATTTTCAATTTATAGAAGTTTATTCAAATGGAAATGAAAAAATAAATGAAATAATAAAAAATAATTTAGTAAGAAAAAAATCAGGTAATAAGAAATATGATATTAAATTTACAACAAAAAAAATAAAAGAAATTGTATCTTCAAACCAAAAAGGAGACCCAACTATATATAAGTTAAAAATAGAAACATCTTATACAATATTAAAAAAAGGTAATGAAATATTCAATGGCAAAGCATCTAAGCAAACAATTTACAATAATATTAATGATAAATTTGAGTTGTTGCAGCATGAGGAAAATATAATTAATAACTTAGCTTCGAATATTTCGTCCGAAATTATTTTGTCAACCGTATCATTTTCAAAATGATTGTAAAAAGTTTTGATTTAAGCAAAAACAGTACACTCAAGTTTAATATCTTTTTATTTTATGGAAAAAATGAAGGCTTAAAAAGCGAGTTAATTTCAAATAACTTTCTAAATAAATTCAATGGTGTAATTAGTAAGTATGATGAAAGCGAATTTATAAATAATTATGACAATATTATTTCACAGTTGTTAAATAAATCATTTTTTGAAGACAATAAAATTTTAATAATTTCACGTGTAAGTGACAAAGTGTTAAAATATGTACAACAATTTGTTGATTATGATTTGAATAATGTAAAAATTATTTTAAAAAGTAGCATTCTTGATAAGCGATCAAAATTAAGAAATTTTGCAGAGAAAAGTAATAAAACAATTATAATTCCTGTTTACGAGGATAGCGCAAAGGATTTATATAATTTAATTATAAATTTCTTGAATATAAACAAAATTAAAATGTCAAGAGAAGCTATAAATCTTTTAGTAAATAGATCAAGCGGAGATCGTAATAATTTAAAAATAGAGTTAGAAAAAATTTTGAATTATTCTATATCAAATAAAAGTGTTAGTTATGAAAATGTCCAAAAGATAAGTAATTTAGCAGAGAATTATAATGTCAATCAACTAGCCAATTATTACCTTTCTAAAAATACAAAAAATGTTGCTAAAATTTTAAATGAAAATAATTATTCTGATGAAGACTGTTTATTAATAATTAAAACAATATTAAATAAATCAAAAAAACTCCTTGATATATTGCAGAGATACAAAGAAGAAAAAAACTTAGATTCAGTAATATCAGCAACTAAACCTGCTATTTTTTGGAAAGATAAAGAAAATGTAAAAATTCAAGTGAATAATTGGTTATTAAAAGATTTAAAAAACAAAATCTATGAGTTAAATGATATAGAATTTCTAGTTAAAAGTAATACAAGAAATTCATTGAATATAGTTTCTGACTTTATATTAAATTACTAATAGTTTTTTTTAATAATGTTAACAAGTCTATCTAATTGATCTAGTTCTTTATACTCAAATACTATAGTTCCTGTATTATTTTTTTTGTTGTTTAATATTACTTTCATTCCTATTTTTTCTGATAATCTATTTTCAGTTTCAATTATATTTGGATCCTTTGTTTTATAAATTTTTTTCGAACCATTTTTGAGAATTTTGACTAAACTTTCAGCTTGTCTAACAGATAATTTATTTTTTATAATTTTCTCTGCTAAAAATAAAGCATTTTCAAGTCCAACAAGTATTTTTGCATGTCCTTGAGAAATTTTGTTGTTTCTGATCATATCAATTATTTTTTCTGGCAAAGATAGCAATCTTAAAGAGTTTGCAATATGCGATCTGCTTTTTCCAATAAATTGAGAAACTTTTCCTTGATCATATCCAAAATTTTCAATTAAGTTTCTATAACTTTCTGCTTCCTCGATAGCATTCAAATCTTTCCTTTGGACATTTTCTATAATTGCAAACTCTAATGATTTAAGATTATCAGCTTCAACTATCACTACTGGAACTTCATGGAGACCAGCTGATTGAGCAGCTTGCCACCTTCTTTCTCCAGCTATTAGCTCAAATTTATCATTATGATCATCTGATTTTCTGACTATCAATGGTTGAATTATTCCTCTCTCTTTAATTGAATTTGTTAAATCTTCTAAAGCTTCTCCTTCAAATAACTTTCTTGGCTGATTTTTATTTGGAACAATTAAACTTATAGATATTTTATCTTTTGATTTTTTAATATCACTGTCACCAATTAAAGATGAAAGACCTCTACCTAAACCTTTTTTACTCTTGAAAGGATTTATCATGCTGCACTTTCCACTTGTTTATCTTGTTCTAAAAATTCTTCAGTAAATTTAAAATAGGCTTTACTACCAGGGCAAATTTTATCGTACAGTAAAACTGGTACACCGTGTGACGGAGCTTCTGATAATCTGACATTCCTGGGTACAGCAGTCCTGTAAACTTTATTTTTAAAATAGTTTCTTGCCTCCAATTCTACCTGACCTGAAAGCTTATTTCTTTTATCGAACATAGTTAGAAGTATACCTCTTATAGTCAATGAAGGATTTAAATTAGATTTTATCCTTTCAATAGTTTTGAGAAGCTGGGTCAGGCCCTCTAATGCAAAAAATTCTGTTTGTAGCGGTACCACTAATGCATGAGATGCTACTAGAGCCATAATTGTCAATAAGCTTAGCGATGGTGGACAATCAATGAGTATATAATCGTATGAAGCTCTAGAATCATTTAAAATAAGGCTTAATTCATCTTTCAATTTAAAGGCTCTTCGGCTATCACCTGCAGTCTCCACCTCAAGGCCTGACAGATCTACGTTTGAAGTAATTATATCTAGATTTGTAAAGCTTGTTGACTTTATAACCTCTGGAATTTTATCATTTCCATTTAGAACGCTGTAAATTGTTTTATCTGATCCGTGAGAATTTTGTAAACCAAGACCAGTCGTTGCATTTCCTTGAGGATCGAGGTCTATTACAAGAATTTTTTTTCCTTTCATGGACAATCCAGCTGCTAAATTAATTACAGTAGTTGTCTTACCAACCCCTCCTTTTTGATTGATTACTGAAATAATTTTTTTATCCAAGATTAGGACCCGATATATTTTTTTTTATTAAATTTTTAAACATAAACCAATTTTTTAGAACAATCTCATCTTTGAATTTTAAATAAATTTATTCTTAACATTTTTTTCCCTAAGATTTGCAATTTTTACAATCATTGACTCGTCACTTGTTAAACTTTTTTTTTCTTCATAATCAAATATCCAAAACTTTAGAGCATCATCTAAAATTTTTTTTCCACTTTTCCCTAAATATAGAATTATATATTTAAAATTTTTAAAATTAGATTGTGCTATTTTAAAAATTATTGGCAAAGGTTTAAAAGCTCTTGAGATAATGACATCAGTACTTAATTCTCTTTCGTCAAAAATGTTTTTTTGATGAATTTCTGAATTCAAAGTAAATTTTTTTACCATATCTTTTAAAAAAACACTCTTATGGTAGCTTTTTTCATAAAAAATTATTTTAAATAATGGGTTTTTTGGTTTCATCAAAATTCCTAAAACTACACCTGGTAGTCCGGCTCCAGAGCCAAGATCAGTGCAAACATTTATATCATTTTCATTAATAAAATCAATAGTTTGTGCACAGTCTTCTATATGCCTAATTTTTATAGATTTTTCTGTACTTTTACTTATCAAATTTATGGATTTATTCTTTTTAATTATCTCTTTTGAATAATCCTCGAGTTCTTTAAATGTTTCACGTGGAACATTTAAATTTGCAATTTTATCTTTTTTTAAAAAATTCGAATCAATCAAGCTATATGCTTAATAGACTTTCTTTTAACGTGAGACAACAAAATATATACAGCTGCTGGAGTTATACCGTCAATCCTTAATGCTTGCCCCATGGTTTTTGGCTTAATTTCTTTAAATTTAGACTTTACTTCGTTTGATAATCCTGAAAAACTGTCATAATCGATATTTTCTGGTATAATAAGATTTTCATCTCTTTTAAATGCTAAAATATCGGCCTTTTGTTTTTTTAAATAACCTTTATAGTGTGAATTTATTTCTAGCTGTTCGTCAATTTCACGTGAAACATACTTAATTTCAGGCCATATGTCTCTAATTTTACTCATATTTATCGAATTTTGACCCAAAACCTGATTTGCGGATCGACTTATTCCATCTTTAGCAATATTAACTCCAAATTTAGAGGCTTTTGAAGGAGTAATCGTCAAATTATCCATTTGAATATGAATTCTTGATAGATTAGTAAATTTTTCCTCAAATACTCTCTCTCTTTCTTTTAGGACTAATCCTATATTTATACCTTTTTGTGTTAATCTTATATCTGCATTGTCTGATCTCAATGAAAGTCTATATTCAGCTCTAGATGTGAACATTCTATATGGTTCTGCAACGCCTTTTGTAACAAGGTCGTCAATCATAACTCCAATATAAGCTTCAGACCTATCTAATATGAATGGCTCTTTTCCCTTAATAGTAAGTGCAGCATTAGTGCCAGCAATTAATCCTTGAGCGGCAGCTTCTTCATACCCTGTTGTTCCATTTATTTGACCAGCAAGATAAAGATTTTTAATTTTTTTGGTCTCTAAGGTTAAAAAAAGTTCCCTAGGGTCCACATAATCGTATTCAATAGCATATCCAGGCCTTAAAATTTTGACGTTTTCTAAACCATTGATTTTACTACATATTTCTGCTTGAATATCAGCTGGCAACGATGTTGAAATACCGTTTGGATATATTGTATAATCATCTAATCCTTCTGGCTCTAAAAAAATTTGATGCCTATTTTTGTCTGCAAATTTTTTTATCTTATCCTCTATTGAAGGACAGTATCTTGGCCCAACTCCTTTAATATTTCCAGAGTACATAGCGCTGCGCTTTATATTTTTTGATATGATTTTATGAACTGCATCATTAGTGTATGTCATTCGACATGAAATTTGTTTATTAAAATTTTTTTTTGTTAAAAAGGAAAAAAAGTATGGAATTTCATCTGCGTGTTGTTCCTCTAAATTTTCAAAATTAATTGTTCGAGAATCAAGTCTTGGAGGAGTCCCAGTTTTTAATCTTCCTATTTTAAAATTATACTTCGCTAATTGTTCGCTTAAACCTGTTGAAGGCTTCTCATCAAATCTTCCAGCTGGAAATTTTTTTTCACCAATATGTATCAAGCCATTTAAAAATGTTCCGGTTGTTAGAATAATCTTAGAAGACTTAATCTCTTTACCTGATTGCGTTTTAAATCCTATTATATCATTTTTTACAAAATTAAATTGAATTACCGGATCGGAAAAAATGCTTAAATTACAGTAGTTTACAAGTTTTTTTTGCATAAATTTTTTATATAATGATCTATCACTTTGAGTTCTTGGCCCTCTTACTGCTGGACCTCTACTCCGATTTAACAACCTGAATTGAATACCTGATTTATCTGCTACTTCTCCCATTAGTCCATCAAGTGCATCTATTTCTCTAACTAAGTGTCCTTTGCCTAGACCACCAATAGCTGGATTACAAGACATCTCTCCTATGGTGTCAAAATTATGAGTGAATAAAGCAGTATTAACTCCTAATCTAGCTGCTGCGGCTGCAGCTTCGCATCCAGCATGACCACCACCAATTATTACGACATCAAATGTTAATTCATTTTGCATGGTTATAACTTATTATTGATCTTAAAATTTACAAGAAAACTGTTAAATATTTAAAAAAGACAAGCAATATCAATGATTATTTGCCTATACAGAAATCATTGAAAATTGAGCCTAATATTTCTTCAACATCTACTTTTCCTACTATCATGCCCAAATATCTGGTTGCTAACCTTAAATCCTCAGCAGCTTTATCAAAATCTTCTATATTTTTTTTTTCTTCAAAACTCTCTAAATGTTCAACACACTTTACAAGGTTAATCCTGTGTCTTTCTCTTGTTATATAAATCTCTTCGGTTGAGATAAATTTATTTTTTAGATTTTCTTTGAGTATTTTAATCAATTCATCTAAATTTTTTTCCTCTTTAATTGAAATGTAAATTGGATTATATTTTTTTATATCTTTACTAATTTTATCAAAAGCAAGATCGATCTTGTTTATAACTAAAATTGCCTTATTAGATGAAAGTTCATTCAAAAATTTGCTAATATCAACGTTTTTAGGCTCTACGACGATTATAATTAAATCAGCATTTTCAGCTCTTTTTAAGGCTAATTTTATTCCTTTTTTTTCAATTTCATCTTTCGAGTCTCTTATACCAGCGGTATCGGATAATATGACTGGAAAACCATCCAAATTTAAATGTGCTTCTATAACATCTCTAGTTGTTCCTGCAATTTCTGAGACTATTGCAATGTCTTTTCTAGATAAATAATTCAGTAACGATGACTTGCCAACATTGGTTGGTCCAACTATTGCAATTTTAAATCCTTCTCTAATTCTTTCTCCTACTCTTCCATCATTTAAAATTAACTTAATTTCCTCTTTAATACTTTTTAACTCCAAATAAATGTTTTTTAAAATATCGACAGGCAAATCATCCTCAGGAAAGTCAATTTTTGCCTCAACATTAGATAAAATTTTTAATAGCCTTTTTCTGAGTGAAGTAAATTTATCTGAACTTTTACCAGACATAACTTTTATCGCTTGTTGCCTTTGAATTTCTGTCTCTGATGATATTAAATCTGATATGCTTTCTGCTTTAAGTAAATTTATTTTACCATTTTGAAATGCAATTTTGGTGAATTCTCCTGGTTCAGCCATTCTACATCCCTCAACACATGATATAGATGAATGCATAGCATCAATTACAGCCTTACTACCATGAACATGAAATTCAGCCATGTCTTCACCCGTGTAGCTCTCGGGCCCTGGAAACCATAATAAAATTCCCTCATCTATTAAAATCTTAGTTCTAGGATTAATAAATTTTCTCAAACTAGCTACTTTAGGCGCGGGAATGGGTGAAAAAGTGATATATTCCAACACTTTTTTTGTATCTGGGCCTGAAACTCTTATCACTGCAATACCAGATAATCCTGGACCAGAAGAAAGAGCATATATAGTCATTTTATTATAGCTACAATATGAATTTAATATAAAAATAATTCAATGATTATCTGGCTAGCTTCTTATCCGAAAAGTGGAAATACATGGGTTAGATCGATTATATCCTCTTTGATTTACACAAAAGATGGAATATTTGACATGAAAATATTGTCTCAAATTCCACAATTCCCAAAAATATCTCAATTCAAAGATTTTTCATCAAAATTAGATGATATTCACATTTTAAAAAAATATTGGATTAAAGCACAGGAAAAAATTAATTTAGACAATAAATTATATTTTTTTAAAACCCACAATGCAAATATAAAGATAGATACTTATCCCTTTACCAATAATAAAAATACTGCTGGGACAATCTATATCGTAAGAGATCCAAGGAATATTATTAACTCTTTAGGAAATCATTTTGATTTATCACAAGAAGAGGCCAGAAACTTTTTATTTTCAAAAGAAATTTTAAGTGAAAAAAATAAAGATAATAATAAAATTTTGACATTAGTTGGAACATGGGAAGAGCACTACAATTCTTGGACAATGAATAATGATAACTTGTTGCTAATTAAATATGAAGATCTTATAAATAATATTGAAGTAGAAGTTTTGAAGATTGTAAAATTTATACTTAAATATGCAAAGATAAGTATAAATAATGAAAAAATAAGAAATGTAATTGAAACTACAAATTTTAAAAGTCTTAGAAAGATGGAAGATATGGGTCAATTTAAAGAATACAGAAATAAAGATTTTAAATTTTTTAACAAGGGCCCTGATAATAAATGGGAGGACAATTTAAATAAAAATATCAGAGAAGAAATTGAAAACAAATATAAGATTTCTATGAAAAAGTTAGGTTACTTGTAATTATGATAATATGGATTGCGTCCTATCCAAAAAGTGGAAATACTTGGGTTAGATCTTTTTTATCTGCTTATTACTACTCAAAAAAAGGTGAGTTTGATTTTGAATTACTTAATAATATTAAGCAATTTCCAAGTAGAGAATTTTTTGACAAAAAGTTAAAAAGTGTTGAAGATGCATCTGATAATTGGCTAATTGCACAAAAAAAGATATGTGATAGAAATAAATTTTGCTTTCTAAAAACACATAACGTTTTTGGTGCATATAAAGGAAAAAGTTTTACTACTCCAAAATATACATTTGGTTCAATATATATAGTTAGGGATCCTAGAAACGTTCTTACTTCCTTGATGAATCATTATTCACTTAACGAATATGAGGCATTAAAAATGATAAATAGCACATATAGGAATTTGAGAGATAAAAGTGATGATGAAGATTACTCAAACTATTCTTTTATTAGCTCTTGGTCTAATAATTATAAATCATGGAAATTATCAAATAATATTAAAACACTACTCATAAAATATGAAGATTTACAAAGCAATAGAGAGAATACTTTTTTAAAAATAGTGGACTTTACAAATAAACTCATAAAAAATAATAGAAGTGTTGATATAAAAAAATTTGAAATGTCTATAAAAACAACAAACTTTGATGTTTTAAAAAAAAAGGAGGAGAAAGAGGGTTTTTATGAAGCTATTTACTCTGATAAAGAAAAAAAACATAAATCTTTTTTTAATTTAGGTATTAAAAATAATTACAGAAAACTTTTAAAAGAAGAGACTTTAGCTGAAATAGAAAAAGTTTTTTGTAAAGAAATGAGTGAGCTTGGTTATTTATAAATCAAGATGGTTTATTCATTGAATTGAAAAAATCCGAATTATTTTTCGTGTCTTTCAATTTAGAATTAATGAACTCTATCGCATCCATAGAACCCATTGGAGCAATTATTCTTCTTAAAACATTCATTTTTTGAAGATCATTTTTTTCAAATATTAACTCTTCACGTCTTGTTCCAGATTTAGTTATATCAATTGCTGGAAATATTCTCTTTTCAGAAATCTTTCTATCTAGTATAGTTTCACTATTTCCTGTTCCTTTAAACTCTTCAAATATTACCTCGTCCATTCTGCTTCCAGTATCAATAAGAGCTGTAGCAATAATTGTTAAGGATCCACCCTCTTCTATGTTTCTTGCTGCCCCAAAAAATCTTTTTGGTCTTTGTAGTGCATTTGCATCTACACCACCTGTCAATACTTTTCCAGAACTTGGTACAACAGCATTATAAGCTCTTCCTAATCTTGTTATAGAGTCTAAAAGTATTACAACATCTTTTTTATGTTCGGTTAATCTTTTTGCTTTTTCAATTACCATTTCAGCAACAGCAACATGTCTTTGAGCAGGTTCATCAAAAGTTGAACTAATAACCTCTCCTTTTACAGTTCTTTGCATATCTGTTACCTCTTCAGGTCTTTCATCAATTAATAAAACCATTAGGTAACATTCAGGATGATTTGCAGTTATTGAATTTGCAATACTTTGTAAAATCATAGTTTTGCCTGCTTTAGGCGGTGAAATTATTAATGATCTTTGACCTTTGCCAATAGGACTTACTAAATCAATTAATCTCGGTGTTAAATCGATTTTTTTTTCAACCTTGTTGGTTTCTACTTCCATTACTAATTGTTTATTTGGATACAACGGGGTTAAATTATCGAAAGCTATTTTATGTTTAAATTTATCAGTCTCTTCGAAATTAATTTTGCTGACTTGTAACAATGCAAAATATCTTTCACCCTCTTTTGGAGCTCTAATTGGTCCTTCAACAGTGTCCCCTGTTCTTAATCCAAATCTTCTTATCTGATTTGGACTTACATAAATATCATCTGCACCAGGTAAATAATTTGACTCTATTGCTCTGAGAAAACCAAATCCATCTTGAAGTAATTGAAGCACTCCACCACCAGTGATTTCCTCTCCTTTTTCTGCTAATTTTTTTAATATTGCAAAATAGATTTCCTGTCTTCTTAGGGTGCTAGCGTTTTCAATGCCTAAATTTTCTGCTTCACTAATAAGTTTTTCTGAGCTTTTTTCTTTTAATTCTTGAATATTCATAATATGGGGAGTTTGTTTTTAGATAACTATAATATAGTTAAGTGTTTTACGATTTCAACCCTAGATTATTCGAAAATCTCCTAAAATCTACAATTTTTCCAATTCTTTTGCAAATTTCCTCACATTTTCCCAGTTTGTGAACTCATAAGAATTATTTATATCTGTTGGGCCTTTAGTAATCATCATAATAAATCTGATAACAATTTTATTAATAAAGTTATAATTTGGATAATCAACTTTACCAGCGAATACTGAAAGTTTATTTGGCTTCCAATTTGTTTTTTTTAAAAAACTGATAACATATGGATTTGTTTCTGGTGTACTTTTTTCTTCTTTTCTAGCTACAACATTAACAGAAAAAAAAGCAGTTTTTTTTAAGTCTAAAATATTTTTATTTTTAATAATAAAATCTAAAACTTTTTTATTATGCCTTCCATATCTAATACTTGCTCCAATTATAATTTTTTCACATTTTTCTAGATTAAAATATAACGCCTCATCTAATGAAATTAATTTAAATTTATTCCGCGATGGCAAATTTTCTATTATCTTTTCACATATTTTTTTTGTTTGCCCATCAGTCGATGAATAGATAATTAGATCATCCATTTTTTATATATTGTTTTGGATAAGATTTTTTATAAGTTTTATATGATCATCACTATCATTTAAACATGGTATCATATCAAAATTTTCTCCCCCGGCTTCTATAAAACTTTCTTTTCCTTGAATTAATATTTCTTCTAATGTTTCTACACAATCTGAAGAAAATCCTGGACAAATTGCAAGCACGTTTTTCTTTCCATCTTTTGGTAAATTTTCCAAAGTTTTATCAGTATAAGGTTGTAACCATTCTTCAGGACCAAATCTTGATTGAAAAGTAGTTTTAATATCAATTGAATTAAACTTTTCAGATATTAGTCTTGTAGTTTTATGACAATAACAATGATATGGATCACCTTTATCAAAATATTTTTTTGGTATTCCATGGTAAGAAGCCAATATTAAATCAGGTTTCCAGTTAATTTTTTCTATTTTATTATTAATAGATTTGACCAAAGCATCAATATACAAAGGCTCTGATTCATAATGGGGTATAATTTTTAAAGATGGTTGCCATCTCATTTTCATCAAAGTTCTATAAACTTCGTCACAAACTGTTGCTGTAGTAGCTGCAGCATATTGAGGATATAAAGGCAGAATTATGAGATTTTCGCAACCATCATCATGCAATTTTTTAATTTTACTTTTTATACTTGGGTTTCCATATCTCATCGCAAAATCTATAATTAAATTTTCGTTTGAAATTAGATTTCCTACCTTCTCTGTTTGTTTCTGAGTATAATATAAAAGAGGTGACATATTTTCTTCTTTCATCCAAATTTCTTTGTAAGCCTTTGCAGTTTTAGATGGTCTTAAGTTAAGTATGAAAACATTCAAGATTAATTGCCATAAAATTGGGTTTACCTCTATAACTCTTCTGTCTGACAGAAATTCTTTTAAATATTTTCTAATATCAAACCAGCTGGTTGAATCTGGTGTGCCAAGGTTAATAATTAAAGCACCAGTTTTTCCATATTTAACTCTAGGGTGATCTATATTCATTTATAATCCCTGACAATTTTTACTAATTCTTCAACCATCTCAATTTTTGTTTCTGGAAGAATACCATGTCCAAGGTTAAATACATAAGGATGATCTTTAAAAATTTCTAAATATTTATTTACTTCTTTTTTTAGGTCCATTTTGTTTGTTAATAGTACTTCGGGGTGCAATCCACCTTGTATAGGTATATTAACATTTTTGAGTAAGTTTTTTGGATCTACGTCATAGTCTATATTAATCATGCTTGGCTTAACGATTTTACAAAATTGACTGTAGTCAGTTGTACCTCTTGGAAAACAAATAACAGGCACTCCTAAGTTCTTAGTATAATTGACTAAAGATATAGTTGGATTGTATAAGTATTTATCAAAATCTGATTTGATTAAACCAGACCAGCTATCAAAAATTTGAATTATAGTAGCTCCAGCATTTACTTGGTTTTTAATATGGGTTTTAATAGATTTATCTAAAATTTTTAGTAAATCGTTAATTAAACTCATATCTGAGAAAAAATTAGTTATTAAACCATTCTTAGGGGAAACTTTATTTATCATATATACAAGTAATGTCCAAGGAGCTCCCACAAAACCAATTATGTCTTTTTTTTCTAAATCCTCACTTTTTTTTAAATCAGCTAAAAGTTGATATATTGGAGATAAATTTTTTGTAAATCTTTCTTCATTAAAGTCTAATAATTTGTTTATTTCTAAATCTGCAAGATTAGGACCGAAGTTTTTCTTAAACTCAACTTTTTGACCAAGCCCATAAGGTATCATTAAAATGTCAGAGAAGATAATTGCTGCATCGAAACCAAACCTTTTTATTGGTTGAAGAGTTATTTCTTTTGATAATTTTGAGTTTAAGCAAAGATTTATAAAATTTGGGTTATTTTTTCTAATTTCTCTAAACTCAGGCAAGTATCTGCCCGCTTGTCTCATTAGCCAAATAGGAATGAGATCTGTTCTATTATTTATCAAACATTCTTTAATTGGTGTCATTTATAATAAGATAATTATATTTAGATTTATTATTAGTATGAATTGTTGATAACGTAAATTACTCAATTTCAACACTTTACTCACTTTTTATTCATTATTATAAAAAAAAAATCCTTTAAAACGGGGATTATTTAATCACTTTTATATATATGAAAATTGTTAATAACTTATTCAAATTTATAAAAATGTTAATTAAACAATAAGAAGTATACTAAAGTCAGATGTTGTTGCTAAATCAAAAGTTTTTCTTATTCTATAATTAATTTATAAACAATTTATACATGAAGAATACACACCAGGTTTATTTAATATCAGACTCAACAGGAGAAACACTTGATAGAATATTCATGGCTCTTAAAGCGCAATTTAATAACTTTCATTATGATTTGAATCAATTCTCGTTTACGAGAACCGAAAATCAAATTTCTACGATACTAAATGATGCTAAAAAACAAGAGAGTCCAATAATTTTATATACTGTTGTAAATAGTAAATTGGCAAAATTTCTTGCAGAAGAAGCTAATAAAAAAAACATTCCATGTTTTGGTGTTCTCGGTGACTTAATACTCAACTTCTCAAAAATTTTAAACGAGAAAGCAACACATCAGCCTAGCGGTCAACATGTTTTAGATGAAGATTATTATAAAAGAATTGAAGCAATACAATTTACTATGAATCATGACGATGGTAATAATACCGAAAATATTTTAGAATCAGATATCATTTTAGTTGGAGTTAGCAGAACAAGCAAGACACCGACCTCCATATATCTTGCAAATAAGGGATTAAAAACTTCAAATATTCCACTTGTAAATGATATGAGCATTCCAAATGATATTATGAAATCAAAAACAATATGTGTTATTGGATTAACCACAGAAGCCGAAAGGCTCTATGACATACGAAGAAATAGATTAAATTCACTGAAAGAAAATGAAGCATCAGACTATACAAATCTAGAAAAAATTAGATTTGAAGTAGAACAATCTAAGAAAATATTTAAAAAAAATAAATGGCCAACAATAGACGTAACTAGAAAGTCTGTTGAAGAAACTGCAGCATCAATAATTAAAATATTTGAAATACAAAATAAAAATGGTTGAAATTATTTTAGCTTCAAAAAGTAAGGTTAGAGAGAAAATTATAAAGAAAAATGGAATTAAATGTTTAGTATTTCCTTCGAATATTGATGAGGACCCTGTAAAAGAAAGTTTATTAAATGAAGGTGCATCTCCGGAGATAATTTCAAAAAATTTGGCCGAACTAAAAGCAAATAAGGTTAGCCAAAAAAATTATGACATTTTAGTCCTTGGTGCAGATAGTGTAATAGATTTAAATGGAGAATTAATTTCAAAACCTGAAAATAGGATAGAAGCCTTCAATATTTTGAAAAAATTAAATGGAAAAAAACATTCATTGATAAGTTCAGTTTGTATATCTAAAAATGGATCAATGATTTGGAATTATACAGATAAAGCGTACCTCACAATGAAAAATTTTTCAGACAATCAATTAAAAGAATATTTAGAAAAAATAACAGACGAAGCCCTGTATGCATATAATGTTTATCAAATAGAAGGAGAGGGTAGAAATTTATTTAAATCGATTGATGGAGATGAAAATACTATTATGGGATTACCTATAATTGATATTAAAAAGTATCTAGGTAATTATAAATGAAAAAATTTTTAGTTATTGGAAATCCAATAGATCACTCACTATCTCCAAAACTGCATAACTTTTGGTTTAAAAAATACAATTTAGAGGCAATTTATGGAAGATTGGAGACCCACAAAAGCGATTTAGCTGAATTATGTGAAAACTTAAAACAAGGTCAGTTAAATGGTCTTAATGTAACTGTACCTTTTAAAAAGGAAATTATTCCCTACATCAATGTCTTAAGTGGCCATGCTTTGAGAACAAAATCCATAAATACCGTTTCTGTTGAAAATGGAAATTTAATAGGCCACAACACTGATATCGATGGTTTTGAACTTAGCATAAAAAAATTAAATTATAATGTAACTAATAAGACTATAATTATTCTAGGTGCTGGTGGTGTAGTTCCATCAATAATATATGCGTTAAAAAGAATGAATGCTTCAAAAATATTTGTGAGCAACAGGACGAAAAGCAAGACTGATGAATTAAAAGATTTATTTAACGACTTAATGATATTGGATTGGGGTGATTTAGTAGATTTTGATATGATAATTAATGCAACCAGTATAGGCCTAAAAAAAGAGGATGAATTTGAGCATGATTTTAGTCAATTCGGAAAAAATAAATTTTTCTATGATGTAATTTATGATCCATATGAGACAAAATTTTTTAATATAGGAAATCAGAAAGGTAATAATTTTGAAAATGGATTAAATATGTTCCTTTACCAGGCTCAAAAAGCCTTTAATATTTGGCATAATATGGAACCAGATATTGACGAAGAAACTATATATCTATTAAAAAATTGAATTATGAGATTAAAAAATAAAATTGCAATAATAACAGGATCAGCGTCAGGTTTTGGTAAAGGAATAGCAAAAAAATTTTCTGATGAAGGAGCAAAATTAATACTAGTTGACATTAATTTAAAGTTATTAAAAAAAGTTTCAAAATCATTAACCCAAGATTACTTTGTTGCAGACGTATCAAAAGAACCAGATTTTAAATCCTTATTAAAATATACTCTCAAAAAATATAAGACAGTAGATATAATTGTAAATAATGCCGGGATTACTCACAAACCAAAAAATATGGAAGCTGTAACAGGAAAGGAATTTGATAAAGTATTTAATGTAAATGCTAAATCTGTTTATCTAAGTGCAAAATATTTTGTACCTAGGATGAAGAAGTTAAGAGGAGGAGTAATTTTAAATGTAGCATCAACGGCAGGTTTATCGCCTAGGCCTAAATTAAATTGGTACAATGCTAGCAAAGGATGGATGATTACAGCAACAAAAGCTATGGCTATTGAACTTGCCCCTTTTAATGTAAGAGTTAATGCAATTGCACCCGTTGCAGGATTAACTCCATTATTAAGATCATTTATGGGTGGAGATACCCCACAAAAAAAAAAAGCATTTTTGTCAACAATTCCAATCGGTAGATTCTCTACCCCTCAAGATATGGGAAACGCAGCATGTTTTTTATGTTCAGACGAGGCAAGCATGATAACAGGGGCAATTTTAGAGGTGGATGGAGGAAGGTGCATATAAATAATCATGATTAGAGTAGGTATAATGGGCGGGATAGGTTCTGGTAAATCATTTATTGCTAAACTATTCAAACACCCAATTTTTAACGCAGACCAAGAGGTAAACAATGTTTATAAGAAGAATAAGAATTGTTACAACCGACTCAAAAGAAGATTACCAAAATTTATTAAATCATTCCCAATCAAAAAGTCTGAGCTAATTGAAGCCATTTCCTCAAATCGTAAAAATATTAAAATAATATCTTCGATTGTTCATCCTATAATAAGAAAAAGAATGGGTAAATTTTTGAGTCAAAATAGAAACTCTCAAATGGTTGTATTAGATATTCCTCTTTTAATTGAAAACAAACTTAATAAAAAAGGGGATATTTTAGTATTCGTAAGATCAAAAAAGGCGAAAATTTTAAAGAGATTAAAAAAAAGAAAAAATTATGATTTGAAAATTATAGAGGTATTAAAACAAAACCAATCTAACTTGTTGAAAAAAAGGAAATTGGCAAAATATACGATCGATAATAATTATTCAGCTAATATAATGAAGAAGAAAATAAAAATATTAAAAGAAAAAATCTTTTATGAAAGAAGTAGTTCTTGATACTGAAACCACTGGACTATCAGTAAAAGATGGTCACAGAATAGTAGAAATCGGATGTATAGAAATTGAGAATTTAATACCAACTAAAAATGTTTTTCACTGTTATTTAAATCCTCAAAGAGAAGTTTCTGAAAGTGCTTTAAAAGTTCACGGTTATACAGACGAATTTTTAGCAGATAAGAAAAAATTTGAAGATATTGCAGATGATTTTTTAAAATTTATAGAAGGGAAAAAAATAATAATCCATAATGCAGAATTTGATATTGGCCACCTTAATAATGAACTTTCCTTAATAAGTAAGGGTAAAATTTTAAGAGAAAATGTCATAGACACACTTGAAATTGCAAGAAATAAATTTCCAGGATCTGGAATAAGTTTAGATGCTTTATGTAAAAGGTTCAGGATAGATAATTCTAGAAGAGTAAAGCATACAGCTTTAATTGATTGTGAATTACTTTCCAAAGTATATATCAACTTAATTGATCAAAAAGAGCCAATTTTTGAATTCGATAAAAGTGAATTAAAAAACAAAATTGATTCGAAAGTCACCAAAAATTACTCAAAAAAAATAGTTAAAATAACAGAGCAAGAATTAGATGATCATAGAGTTTTTTTGAAAACAAATCTTAAAAAAAACTTCTATTAGTTAGTTTTTTTTTTAAAAAGCTCATCAAAATCAATTTTCTTGTCAAGTTTAAGCTCTGGAAAACCTGAGTCTTTAATTAATTTTATTAATATACTTTCAACTTCAGGATAAATAACTTTTTGAATGTCACATAATAATATTTTTTCTAATTCGTTTTTATTTAATGTTTCATCAATAATTTTTATTACAGTTGCGTATGAAATTTCAAAATGAGATTTTTTTTTATTTCCTGTTGGGTCTTTATAATTTACGTTAGTTGTTACTTCAATCATTCTGTTTTTTAAAGTTTTAGAATTAATATTAATTCCAAGTACATATTTTGTAATGTAATCTCTACTAAAAACAAAAGTTTCTGCATCTGGAACCTCTGCAGATAAGTCTTTGATATATCTAAAAATTATTTCATATTTTTTTGTCATTATCGTCACTTATGTCTTCATAATCTCCCTCGATAAAATTTTTACTACTTTTAAATTGGTTTTTTTTCTTTTTAACGAACCTATATAATATAATTTTCCTCGAAAAAGGTATTATAAGTAACGTTCCAACAATATCAGTTGCAAATCCGGGTAGAATTAGAAGAAATGCTGCAAATGCTAGAGTGGCTCCTGAGATAATTTCGTATACAGGCATCTCATTTCTTAATAATTGAGCCAGTCCTGATTTTAAAGTGTTGAAACCCTCATATCTTGCATAACCAACTCCAACAACGGCGGTAATTAAAATTAATAATATTGTATTAAATGCTCCAATTTGTGAACCTATTTTGATAAAAAGATAAATTTCAACAAGTGGGATACCAATAACTAAAATAAATAGTGTGTTCATTTGTCTATAACTTAAATAGCAGGTTGAAATTTAGCAACATAGTAAATATTATATATTATATATATGAGTTATAGTTTTGAATATATTGATATTATTCTTCTTGCAATGATAGCAGGATTTATTTTTCTTAGATTAAGAGGAATTTTGGGAAAAAAAACAGGTTTTGAAGAAGATATTGAGTCAAGTTTTGCGCACGAAGCTCCCCCTGCAAAACCAAAAGTTGACTTAAATGCAAATACATTTGATGATAATGCACAAAAGGAATTTGTAAAAGGTGCAAAAATTGCTTACGAAAGCATAATAATAAACTTCGCAAAGGGAACTCTAAAAGATATTAAATCTCTTTTGGATAAAAGTGTTTATAAACAATTTGAAGATGCAATCAAAGAAAGAGAAAGCAAGAAGCTTTTGTCTGAAACAACATTTATTGGAATAAGTTCTGCAGAAGTAAAGCAACATGAGCAAAATAAAAATATGCTTGAGGTTACAGTTGAATTTGTGAGCGAGATAATTTCTTGTGTTAAAGATAAAGACAATAAAGTTATATCTGGTGATCCAGAAAAAATAAAAAAAGTTTTAGACACTTGGAAGTTTTCTAAAGATAGTAGATCCTCAAACCCTAATTGGTTATTAATTGATACACAAGCTTGACAAATAAGCTTTCAGACAAAGATAGAAAAGATTGGCAGAATTTCCTAAATAGTTCTGACAAACTTCAAAATAAAGATATAAATTATCTACCTAATAAAAAGGTTATGGTTAGATCAATTGATTTACATGGATACACACTTGAAGAAGCTAATAAAGAAATTTCAAATTTTATTGAGAAGTCTTTTTTAAATGGTGTAAAAAAAATAAATGTGATTACAGGTAAGGGGATGAGGTCAAAAAATATAGATGATCCTTATCAATCGTCAGACCTTAGTATTTTAAAATATTCTGTACCAGAATATATTAAAAATAATTCTCAACTAATGAAAAAGATAATTAAAATTGATTTTGATTCTGCTAATAGCCCTTCAAAAGGTAATTTTAATATTTTTCTTAAAACTATAAAATAAATTTTGATAAATCAGTATCTTTTACCAGTTCACCAATATTATCTTTGATATATTTACCATCAACAATTATTTTTTCACCAGCTCTGTCTGTAGCTGTGAAGCTAATTTCATCTAAAACGCGTTCAATAATTGTATGTAATCTTCTTGCACCTATATTTTCTACAGAAGAATTAACTTCACTTGCAATATGAGCAATCGTTTTAATTCCATCCTCTGTAAACTCTAAATCTACATTTTCTGTTTTTAAAAGTGCTTTGTATTGTTTTATTAAACTGTTATCTGGTTCTTTTAATATTCTTATAAAATCTTCACTATTTAATGCATCTAACTCAACTCTTATTGGCAGTCTACCTTGTAACTCAGGCAAAAGATCTGATGGCTTTGCTAATTGAAATGCTCCAGAAGCAATAAATAAAATGTGATCTGTTTTAACAGTTCCATATTTAGTGCTAACTGTTGTTCCCTCTATTAATGGCAACAAATCTCTTTGAACCCCTTCTCTCGAAACATCACCACCAACTCTATCTGTTCTTGCGGAAATTTTATCAATTTCATCTAAAAAAACGATTCCATTGTTTTCAGTTGTATCTTTTGCTGATTTTATAATTTTATCTTGCTCTATAAGTTTATCTGATTCTTCATTAATTAAAATTTCGTGAGATTCTTTGACTGACATTTTCTTTTTCTTAGGCTTTTGTCCCATAGACTTACCAAGCATATCTGAAATATTAATCATTCCAACATTTGCACCAGGCATTCCAGGTATCTCAAATGATGGCATTTGATTAGACTCACTAACAGCTATTTCAATTTCATTATCATCTAAATCCCCATCTCTTAATCTTTTTCTAAAACTTTCTCTTGTTGCTACGCTTGCTTTATTTCCAACTAAAGCATCCAAAACTCTATCCTCGGCCAATTTTTGTGCTTGTGCATGAACTTCTTTTCTTTTCTTCACCTTTTCCATTGCAATTGCAATTTCTAACAAGTCTCTTACAATTTGTTCAACATCACGTCCCACGTATCCTACTTCTGTAAATCTTGTAGCTTCAACTTTTACAAATGGTGCCTCAGCTAATTTTGAAAGTCTTCTAGAAATTTCAGTTTTACCAACACCAGTTGGTCCTATCATTAAAATGTTTTTTGGAAGAACTTCATCTTTCATTTCATCTTCTAATGCTTGTCTTCTCCATCTATTTCTTAAAGCAATCGCGACAGCTCTTTTAGCTTTTTTTTGACCAACGACAAATCTGTCTAATTCTGAAACGATTTCTCTTGGTGATAATGAATTTGTAATTGAGGTTTTCTCTTTTGCAACTTTGCCTTTTGGAAATGAGGTAACATTTGATTTTTCCATTATATTTTCTCCAGACTCAAATTATCATTAGTAAATACACATATATCAGACGCAACTTTAATTGATTTTTTTGCAATTTCTTCTGCAGACATATCAGTATCCATTAATACTTTTGCAGCTGCTAAAGCATAGTTTCCGCCCGAACCAATTCCAATAACATCACCTTCAGGTTCAAGGACATCGCCCGTTCCTGAAATTATAAAACTTTTTTCTTTATCACCTATTGCCATTAAGGCCTCTAATCTTCTTAAATATTTATCTGTACGCCAATCTTTTGCTAATTCTACAGCAGCTCTTGTTAAGTTGCCTGCATGCTTTTCAAGCTTTGACTCTAGTCTTTCAAACAAAGTAAGTGCGTCTGCAGTTGATCCAGCAAAACCTGCGATCACATTTCTTTTCTCAATTTTACGAACTTTGTTGGCTGTTTTTTTAATAACAGTGTTACCCATGCTAACTTGACCATCACTGGCCACAACTACTTCATTATTTTTTCTTACAAGCACAATTGTTGTCATAGACTATACATGGATATGATTTTAAATAGTTCAAGGCCAGGCTTAGTATTATTGATATAATCAAAAATACCTATATACCTATTTTAAAATATGAAAAGAAAAGCAAAAATATCTAGAAAAACAAAAGAAACCAATATCAGTGTTGACCTTAATATTGATGGCAAAGGTAAGTACAAAGTTGACACAGGAATAGGTTTTTTAGATCATATGCTTGAGCAGTTATCTAAACACTCATCAATGGATTTGACTCTTAAAGCTAAAGGTGACACACACATTGATCTTCATCACACAACTGAAGATACAGGAATTGCTATTGGAGAATGCTTAAAAAAAGCTTCAAAAAAATTTGTAGGTATTAAAAGATATGCTCACATTTTATTACCGATGGATGAAACTTTAACAAGAGTTGCAATAGATGTTTCAAACAGACCATATTTAATTTGGAATGTAAAATTAAAAGTTGAAAAGCTTGGTGAGATGGACACTGAATTATTTAAAGAATGGTTCCAAGCCTTTTCTCAAGCTGCAGGAATTACTTTGCACGTAGAAAATATTTATGGTGATAATAGTCACCACATCATAGAATCTTGCTATAAAGGCTTGGCAAGAACTTTAAGAGCTGCATTAGAATTGGATCCAAGAAACAAAAGCACAATTCCATCTACCAAAGGTTCTCTATAAGATTAATGGACGTCACAATTGTTGACTATAAATCGGGCAATATTAGTTCTGTAATTAACTCCTTTAAGGAAGTTGCCAAAGATAAAGTTAATATCGAGGTAACCTCAGATTTAAATAAAATTAAATCAAGCGATAAAGTAGTTTTACCAGGACAGGGCTCATTTAAGAGCTGTATAGATGGTCTAAATGGTATAAATGGTTTGATTGATACTTTAAGTGAATTTGCATTAAATAATAAAAAACCACTTCTCGGTATTTGTGTAGGCCTCCAAATGTTTGCAGATGTTGGCTATGAAGAAGTTGAAACCAAAGGTTTAGGATGGATTTCAGGCAAAGTTTCTAAAATTGATAATCACGATGGAAAATATAAACTTCCTCATATTGGTTGGAACCAAATAAATATTGTTAAGGAAAGTAAAATTTTTAAATATATAGAAAATAACTCACATATGTATTTTGTCCACAGTTATGAATTTATTCCAAATGATAATTCAGTAATCGTTGCTACAACTGATTATTCATCAAATATTGTGTGTGCTGTTGAAAAAGAAAATATATTTGGAACTCAATTTCACCCAGAAAAAAGTGATAAAACTGGTCTTAAAATAATTGATAATTTTATAAATTTATAAAATGAAAAAAGTAATTTTAGCATTTTTTTTAATATTATCTTTCTTAAACACTGCTATCGCTAAAGTTACATCAGAAAATATAATATTTCCAAAGCATTTTTATACTGAACAGGTAGGAGTTTGCCAAGCTGCAGGAAATGAAAGTTTTAAATCTAACTACACTAAAAGCAGAATTGAAAGCTTAATTAATTTAGATTGGATGAGTGAATGGGCAAAAGGAAATTCAAGAAGTGTAAATCATGAAAATTTGACTGGTCCAATGACGTTATTTGCGGTTACCACACATACTGCAATTGGAAATAACGATAAAGAAGAAATTAATTTAGCTAAAAATGTTCTAATTCAAATGGCAAAGGCAAATATCCTGTATGACACAATAGGAAGAGAAGAATTAAAAGAAAAGCCTAGATGTTGGAAAGACGGAAATCCAGAAGCACCTTGTTGGTATCATGCTTATGAATTTGCAAGAGATGCTTTCACAAATTACATGATCATTGCTATTTATTTAAAGGATCAGTTAAGCAAAGAAGAACTAAAGATCGTAAATAAATATATAAAAAAAATGCATAAAAAATTTATAAAACCAGAGGAATTTGCAAATAAAAAAAAAGGTTTTTATGCAATGGGAAATGGAGGTATTCCTAATTTAGTTTACGCGGGCTGGACTAATAATAAAAAATTAGCTGCTAAAGAAATAAATTTTAGACTCAATTATATAGATAAAGTATTTTACGATGATGGTTATATTAACAACAATTCTTTTAGAGGATACAGAGGTTTATGGTATCACTCTTATGGGCTAAATTCCGCTTTAGGATATATTTATTTAGCTGATTTATGGGGCGCAAAAATTCCAAAAAAAATTATTAAAAAAGTAACAAAATCAGCCGAGGTTTTAAACACAGGAATTACCGATTATGAGAAATTTGCCTCAAGAAAGTATGATGGAGAACAAAGTAATAACCAATACAAGAAGAAAAATGCAAGAATGCATACTCATCAAGATGCATTGGCAATTGATACCTTGATGGAAATGATTACTGGTGTAAAACTAGAAACTGACCCAACTTATTTATATAAAAGGCCTAATTCAGGCATTGATGATTTAATTGGATTTAATGCAAATTGTATAAAAAAATGAGATTTATTTATTATATTTCTTTACTGGCAATCCTAATCATTAGTAGTGCAAATTCCAAAAATATTAACATTCAAGATATTAACTTTGATGTTCCTCAAAGTCATATTTACATTGAGTATACGAATGATGAAGTTGAAGATTTTTTCCAGGAGTTTATGAATTCAGCAAATATTAAAATGTATCTTATGGGGCCTAAAAAATATGTTGATTTAGAAAGAGCTATTTTAAATGGTGAAGATGTTATGAATAATCAATATGCAAAATCAATCATAAAAAAAATGGAAAAAAAGAGTTTTAAAGATGAGGTTCAAGCCTCTAAGTGGGTAATGTCAGAAGTAAAAAAAATAATGAAAAAAGAGAAAATTGACTTTATATCTTATGTAATATTTTCAGACCAAAATTTAAAAAAAACTTTTTCTGACAACGATTTTTCAGGAATTATGGATGAATTAAACCAGATGAATTCTTCTGAATTGGCTGAACAAACAAAAGAGATTAGAAAAATGATTACAAGTTTATCTGGTAATAATAAAAGTATTCCAATTAATGATGATATGACAATAAATTTATCAAAATTTAAAATATCAAAAAATAAAAATAATCAATTATATTTAAGGTCTGCTGGTGATTTTATTTATATATTTGGTCCTATGAGATTAGATATAGATTTAAATCTTTTTTTAACTGAGCATAATGATAAGGCAATTATGCTAGTTTCGGCATGTTATGTAAATTGCTCAAAATTTAATTCTAATTTTGATAAAATGAAAAAAAACTCTTTCAATAATATTAAAATCAATAAAGTAAAAATAAATAATAGTAATGTTATAAATTCTAATATTGTTGAGCAGTTAGAGCAGCTAAATAGTTTATATAAATCGGGTGTCCTAACTAAAGAAGAATTTGAAAAAGCAAAGAAAAAAATCTTAAATTGAAATGAAAATTTTTCCAGCCATAGACATTAAAGATAAAAAATGTGTTAGATTAATCAAAGGAGATTTTGAAAATAAAACTGAATATGAAATGTCTCCTGTAGAGCAAGCTGGAAAATATAAACAAAATGGATTTAAAAATTTACACATTGTTGATCTGGACGGTGCATTAACCGGGGAGCCAATTAATATTGATATTATTCAAGATATTATTGGAAAATTTGACCTCAAAATAGAAATAGGAGGTGGAGTAAGAAATTTTGAGACTATTCAAAAATATATTGATGCTGGTGTTGAAAAAGTAATTTTGGGAAGTGCAGCAATAAAAGATAGAAGATTTTTGGAAGATGCTTGTAATAAATTTCAAAACCAAATTGCTTTAGGTTTAGATGCAAAAGATGGACATCTTGCGATTTCAGGATGGACAGAGGAATCTGACAAACTAACAACTGAATATTTAAAAAAGGTAAACGATTATGGAGTTAGCAGGATTATTTACACAGATATTAATAGAGATGGAACTAAGCAAAGCCCAAATTTTGAAGAAACACAAAAAGTGGCGAATATTTCTAATTGTCCGGTAGTTATATCAGGCGGAGTCTCATCGATTAATGATATTAAAAAAACTAAAAATTTAAATAATATTGAAGGTGTTATAGTCGGAAAAGCTATATACGATGGAGATATAAAATTAGATGAACTTGCAAAAGAAATAGATGCTTAAAAATAGAATTATACCTTGTTTAGATGTTAAAAATGGTCGCGTTGTAAAAGGTATAAACTTTGTTGATCTTAAAGATGCTGGAGATCCTGTGGAACAAGCAAAAATTTATAGTGATGGTGGCGCTGATGAGATTTGTTTTCTAGATATTACTGCTTCAAATGAAAACAGAGATACTATTTATGAAGTGGTAGAGAAAACTTCTAAGAAATGTTTTGTACCATTAACGGTTGGAGGTGGTGTTAGAAGTGTTAATGATATTAACAAGCTACTTAACTGTGGAGCTGATAAAGTATCAATAAATACAGCTGCGGTTCAAAATTCAAAAGTCGTTGAAGATAGTTCTAAAAAATTTGGATCACAGTGCATTGTTGTTGCAATTGATGCAAAAAGAAAAGATGACGGATGGGAAATTTTTACTCATGGTGGTAGAAATCCAACAGGCATAAATGCTTTGGAATTTGCTTCTAAAATGGAGAGATGTGGGGCGGGAGAGCTTCTTGTAACATCGATGGATAAAGATGGAACCAAGTCAGGATATGATATTGAATTAATGCAAAAGATATCATCTATGGTTAATATTCCAGTTATTGCATCAGGTGGAGTTGGAACTTTAGATCACTTAGTAGATGGAATAAAATCTGGTGCAAGTGCTGTTTTAGCTGCATCTATATTTCATTATGGCACTTATTCTGTAAACGAAGCTAAGCAATATTTGGCTTCAAAAGATATACCTGTTAGGATTTAGAATGTTAAAGATTTTAGAAGATCTGGTCATCCTTGCAAGAGAGCGAAAAAGCAACCCTATTGAAGGCTCATACACTAATAAGCTTCTAGAGGATAAATCTTTAGCAAAAGAAAAAGTTTTAGAAGAAATTAATGAATTAATAGAGGCAGTAGAGCAAGACTCTAATAAAATCCATGAAGCAGCGGATGTTTTATATCACTTAATTATGTATCTAGAAAAAAGTGGTATAAAAATTGAAGAAGTAATGGAAGAATTAAAGAGTAGAAAAAAATAAATTTATAATTTACTTGGCAACCAGGTTGAGAATATTGGAAAGAGTATCATTAGTATTCCATAAATTATTCCAACAATTGTAAATAAAGGAACCTCTTTAAAAGCTTTGGCTGGGTTTTCTTTGATCACACCTGCAGCTGTATAAATACCTACGCATACGGGGGGTGTTATCATTCCGATTCCAGCGAAAGCAACAAACACCACATAAAGATGAAGTAAGTTTTGGTTGAAAGATAATGTAATTGCTGCAAATATGGGCACGGTTAAATAAAATACAGGAACAATTTCAATAAACGTTCCAAGAATTAAACAAATTGCTCCGAGCATTATCCAGAACAGATTTACGCTCACACCTTTATCTGTGAAGAAAGTAATAATTTTTTGAGGAGCTTGAGTGTAAGTTAAAACTACACTTAAGAATGTAGCAGTAGCTATAATTGCAAAAATTACAGCTGTTATGATTGCAGTTTCCCTTAAACAGCTCATCAAAGATGAAAAAGTAAGTTCACGGTAAATTAAAAATCCAATTAGAACCGCATATACTCCTGCAACAGCTGCAGACTCAGAGGGAGTTAGTATCCCTGCATAAATTCCACCCAAAATAATCACTGGGGTGATTAATGCAGGTAGCGCAGCGATGAAAGAACTTACTCTTTCTTTAAAAGAAGCCTTTTCATCTGTTCTAATATGCCTGCATTTAAACAAAACTAGAAGGACCATCAAAACAAGCAGAACAAGCCCTGGAATAACACCTGCTGCAAAAGTTTTTGAGACTGGAACATTAGTTAGAGCACTAAATAAAATTGCAGCATTAGAAGGAGGTATCAAAGCTTCTAATAAAGCAGCTGAAGCTGCTAGTACAACGACGAATGGAGTTGGATAACCTTGTTCGATCATCTTAGGCATCATAATTGTTCCAACTGCAGTAATTGCAGCTAAGATTGAACCACAAAAGGCAGCAAAGAAACCCATCGCAATAACCATTGCAACACCCAACCCACCTGGCCAATGGCCAACTAGAGTTGTTGTAAACTTAACTAGTCTTGATGCTGCTCCACCTTTTAACATTGCCATTCCAGTAAAAATAAATAATGGGACAGCGATGAGAACATGTTTAGTTAATGCACCAAATGAAACTTGAATTAGAACCGACCAAGGTAAATTTAATCCAGCAATAGCTGCTAATGAACTTCCTAAGCCAAAAACTAAAAATATAGGCACAGAAATAATTAATGTTATAAGAGAAATAATAAAAGCTAGTCCAAACATTTATTCTTTTCCTAAAAGTTTTTTTAAATTATCTAAAATAAGCTCTAAAGAAGTTAATGCTAAAATTAAAAAACCAACTGGAAACGCTAAAAACATCCACCAGATAGGAATATTAATTTCTAATTCCATAATCTGTCCTAAATTGTAATACATTGTTGTTGCATCAACTCCTGCTTTAAAGAAGACACATGCAGAAATTAAAGCTATTAAATTTACGATTGTTCCAATAATATTTTTTGATTTGTCAGATAAATAATGACTTAAAAAATCTACTTTAATATGTTGTCCTTGCTTTAATAAAGGACCAAGTAATGGAAATACTAACCAACTCACCATTACAGGTGGTAATTCAATAAACCAAGCAAATCCTGTACCTGTGATAAATCTTGTTGTAGCGCTTAATGCTAAAGCTGCCACCATTAAAAAGACAATGAACATTGCGAGCGAAATTGCAGCTTTTGCTAGCAAATTATTAATAGCTCGCAATGCCCTCATAATCTTTATAGAAAAAGTTTAACTTCTTCTAATTGCTCTTAGCATATGCTTGTGCTGCCTCTAAGGCATCAGCATCAATCATTTTAGCCATTGCTGGCATTACTTCATCTTTCATAAGCTTATCAAACTTAGCTTTTTCAGCTCCTGAAAGTGTAGTAACAACTCCACCCCTCTCTTGGAATTTTTTAAGAGTGCTTTCTCCAGTATCCATAATTAAGTCGGTAGATCTTTTTCCAATTTCTTTACCAACATCCATTATGATTTTTTGTAAGTCCGGAGATAAACTATTAAACCAAGTTGAGTTAGCCATAATATATGCGTCCGCATAGTATTGATATGGCTTTTGAGCATATTTTAAAAATTCCCACCAGCTATATGCCTCAATACTTCCTGGAGGACTGTTAATTGTATCAATCATTCCAGTTTGTAATGAAGTATAAACTTCACCAGTAGGCAAAGATACTCTGTTTGCACCTAAAGCATCCCACATAGGCTCTTCACTTTTTAAAAGTCTTCTAGCCTTTAGACCTTTCATAGCATCAATACCCGTTAGTTCTTTTGCGCTTGAAAAAGTCATTACAGGTCCAACTGGGTTATACATAACTAATGTTGAGTTAGTTTTTTTTGTTAACTCACCCCAAATTTCTTTTCCTTTAGGTGAATTTTGAAAAAAACCTCTTTGTTGTTCCCATGAATTAAACAAACCTGGGAATGAAGCAACATTAAAGTTTTTATTAATTGGTGGAAAACTTACGACACCAACAATTCCTCCAAGTTCAACTGCACCAGAAGTTACCGCTCCCATTACTTCTCTAATTCCAAATAATTGTTTAGATGGATAAACTTCGATCTTTAATTTTCCTTTTGCTCTTTTATTAACTTCATCTGCAAAAATTTGTGCATGTTTTGCACTGTGGTGTTTCGGACTCCAGTGAACAGATAATCGTCCAACTATCTCTGAAAAAGCAGCTGTTGAAGTAAGAACAAATGAAAAAATAAATGTTAAGCTTATAATAGCTTTATAAATTGATTTAAATCTATTCATTTTTCCTCTCTTTTTTAAAAAGCAATCTTATTAGTTGCATATATTTTAACAATGCAAAATTTTAAATATTTTAATAGAATACAATCTTAAAATGAAGCATAATGGTTTCACATTAATCGAACTGTTGGTTGTAGTAGCAATAATTGGTATCTTGGCAGCAGTTGGAGTTGTTGCGTACAGCGGTTATACTAAAAGCGCAAAGCAAAATGTATTAAAAACTAATTTTGCAAATATAGAGAAAAAAATAAATTTAGCAGCACAAGGTTGTTTTAATGGAATAGAAATTAAATTTGGTCCGTATTTGGATGGAAGATCACCAAATACGCATACTTGCAATACCTCGGGCTTTTCAAGCAATATGTTAAATGCTGACTCAATTACATATAAATTGTATTTAGAAAATTACGGTATGAAAAACCCTATTAACGGTTCTCAACTTGGAATAAATTGGAGTAATGGAACTTGCCCACCACAGAATGTTATTCAAGGTCAAATGGTTATGGGATATGCGCATAAAAATAATACATGTGGAATGGCTGGCAATATGTCTTGTATAAAAGTTAATTTAGGAGATACTGATGGAGATGGATCAGATGATTTTATGTCTAAAGAAATTAATTTTTGTAATTTTAGATAAATAAAATTTATGAAATATGATGATAATAATATATTCGCTAAAATACTAAGAGGTGAAATTCCTTGTAACAAAATATACGAAGATGATTTTGTATTATCTTTTTATGATATTAATCCACAAAAAAAGATTCATGCTTTAGTAATACCCAAAGGAAAGTATATAGATTTGGATGATTTTAATACCAACGCCTCAAATGAAGAAATAATTGGTTTAATGAAAGGTATTACTACAGTTGCAAAAAAATTAGGTATTTCTTCTATAGATGGTCAAGGTTATAGAGCTCTCGCTAATATAAGTGATTATGGCGGTCAAGAAGTACCACATCTTCATTTCCATTTATTTGGCGGTGAAAAAGTTGGAAAAATGGTCTCGTGATCACTAAAGTAGATAGAAAATACTTAGAAATTAATTCAATTGATGAAATCAATTTATCAAAAAAACCCAAAACTAATTGCAAAGTAGAAAAAAAAAATCCACCAGATTTTCAAATCAATAAATTTTTTTACAAGCAAATTGGTAAAAGTTATCGTTGGATTGATAGATTAGTTTGGAATGATAATAAATGGACGGATTATACAAATAATTCAAATTTAGAGACTTACATTCTTACAGAAAATGAAGATCTAATAGGCTTTTTTGAGCTTTTATTTCATCCAGAGACAAGAAAATGTGAAGTTGCCTATTTCGGTATCCTTGATCAATTTATTGGAAAAAAATATGGTGGTTATCTTTTATCGGAAGCTTTGAAACTAGGATTTAGAAAAAATACTAAGAAAGTTTGGTTACATACTTGCTCATTAGATCACAAACATGCACTAAAAAATTATTTAGGAAGAGGAATGAAAATTTTTAAATCTGAAACTATTAATTTGGATATTAGTTAATATAATTTTGAACCTTAAATATTCTTTCATCAATCATTATATTTGTTTCGACATTAGATAACTTAGTTTCAACTTTATTAAGATAAATATCAGTTGTAGTCCAACCTTTAATTTCATAACTAGTTTTATCAAAAAAAATATTTAATAAATTATTGTTATGTACAATTTTAAAAGAGAACGTTTCATCATTCTCTTCAATTGTTTCAACTTGATCTAGTTTATCTAATAGAAATTTTTTATCTAAGATTAAATTAAGAGGAGTATCTTTAAGTTGGTATCTTAAATAATTATTAATTTTTTTACTATTTATCACAAGTGATCTCCCGTTAGAGACTAAAATTTTATTATAAATATCATCATACTTACATAAAATTTTTTTTGGATAGAAAATTATACAATCGCCTTTCTCAGTTTTTTTTCCAATTTTTTGTATGAATTTAAAAGATATATTATCAGTTTCATTTAATTTATTTTTTATCAGCTCCTTTGAAGATGCAAAAATATTGATAGGATAAAAAAAAATTAAAATAAAAATTATATATCTCACTATTTTAATACTTCTCTTTTACCAACATGATTTGCTTTACTAACTTCACCATTTGATTCCATTTGATCAATGATCCTTGCGGCTCTATTATAACCAATTTGTAACTTCCTTTGCAAAAATGAGGTGGATGCTTTTCTTTCCGTTTTAATTATTTCTAAAGCCTCGCTATATAATTCATCCTTTTCAGAATTATTCTTATTTTTATTGTTATCATCTTTTTCATCTGTAAAGTTTAAAATTTCATCAACATAGTCTGGTTCTGCCTGATTTCTTAAAAAATTATTTACCTTTTCTATTTCTATTTCTGAAACATAAGGTGCATGTATTCTTGTGATTTTGTTTGCAGAAGACATATATAACATGTCTCCTTTACCTAAAAGTTGCTCAGCTCCTTGTTCACCTAAAATTGTTCTACTATCAATTTTAGATGTTACTTGGAAAGATATACGAGTTGGAAAATTAGCCTTTATCGTTCCTGTTATCACATCAACGCTAGGTCTTTGTGTTGCCATTATAATATGGATTCCAGCTGCTCTAGCCATTTGTGACAATTTTTGAATATAGTTTTCTATTTCTTTGCCTGCCACCAACATAAGGTCAGACATTTCGTCAACAATTACAACGATATATGGCATTTTAACTTTGTGCTTTTCATTATAACCATCAATGTTCCTTACACCCACTTTTGTCATTAGTCTGTATCTACTCTCCATTTCTTTAACAACCCAACCTAAAACAGATGCAGCTTTTTTTGCCTCAGTTATAACTGGACATAATAAGTGTGGTATACCTTCATAAGTTGAAAGTTCTAACATTTTAGGGTCTATCAAAATAAATTTACAAATTTCTGGTGTGTGTTTGTAAATTAAAGAAAGGATAATTGTATTAATACATACAGATTTACCTGATCCGGTTGTTCCTGCTATCAATAAGTGAGGCATAATACTCAAATCACTTGTTATTGGTTCACCAGATATACTTTTTCCAAGCGCAATTGGTAATTTTATTTCTTTTCTTTTAAAATTTTTATCGGAAATTATTTCTCGCAAGAAAACGTTTTCTCTTGAAACTTTTGGCAATTCAATACCCACAGTATTACTACCAGGTATTGTTGCTATTCTTGCAGATTCGGAGCTTGTATTCCTTGCAATATCTTCAGATAAATTAATAATTTTAGATACCTTTACCCCAGCAGCTGGTTCAAATTCATTAAGCGAAACAACTGGTCCATGATTTATTTTTTTTATTTTTCCTTCAACACCAAAATCAAGAAGTATTTTTTCTAAACCTTCTGCATCTATTTTAATATCATCTTTTTTATTAGAGATTTTTTCTGGTTTTTTTAAAAAATCAATTAAAGGTAATTTAATTTTTACATCACTTAAAATTGATTTGTTATTAGAAAACAAATCTTCCTGAACAGGAGGTTCCTTAGATCTTTCAATTATAGTATTTTCTTTAGGAGTATTTTCTTGAAAAATCAAATTATCTTTTTTTGATGAAAACAGTTTATTTATCACATTAAAAAAAATTAAAATATGAGAAATTTTGAAATTACTGCTCAGCAAAAAAAAAAATAAAATAAAAAATATTAATAAATAGTAACTCACTGTTTGATTAATATTCAAAAAATCTATAATTACAGTTTCTGACATTAAATCACCAACAAAACCATTGTTCCCATTTATTATTAACCAATAGGTTTCCTTATGAAAAATACTAAAGAAAAATGTTGCAACAATAATGTAAAGAATTATAAAAAAAATATTTTCTATAATAATAATAAATTTTTTGTTAATTGTTATTGATACTCCAGTAAATAGAAGAGAAAAAGGAATTAAAATCGAAATTAAACCAATTGATTGAAAAAATATATCAGCGATGAAGCTTCCCCTAAATCCAAGCAAATTTTTTATCTCCAGATTTTCTGAAAATATAAAATTTGGATCATTTGGAGAATAGCTAATTAAAGATATAAAAAGCAATATAGAGATAACTACTAGAAAAATACCAACTAATTCGGCCAATCTCCTTATAATAAAATTGCTTATTTTATTGATATAATTTTTAAATATCATGAATCAAAACTGCTTTTGTCACTTTGTATCATTTAATTTTTATTGTTAAAATTATTTTGTTATGAAAATCTGTCTTATAGGCCAAAATTTAACAAATTTGATTCTCGCTAGCATTTTTGAGGAAAAAAAACTCAATGTTGACATATACTTAAATAAAAGATGTCAAAACATCAAAACAAATAGAACAATCGCTTTATCAAGCGAAAATTTTGATTATTTAAAATTTTTAGCTAAATCTAGTATTACATCGTGGAAAAGCAGGGAAATCAAAATTTTTATAGAAAGTTCACTATCTAAAGAGATAATTAACTTTAATAAAAAAAATAAAGAAGTTTTTAATTTAGTATCTTACTCAAAATTAAATGAAATTTTTTTTAAAAAAATAAAAAAATCAAAATTTATAAAATTACATCATTCTGATACTTTTAGTTCACTTATTCTAAATAAAATTAAAAAATATGATTTAGTTATTAATAGTGAAAACAAAAATTTTATTTCAAATAAATTTTTTACAAATAAAATAAAAAAAAATTATAGAAGTAGAGCATATACATTTTTAATAAATCATCGTCGAAAAGATAATAATACTGCTATTCAAGTTTTTACAAAATTTGGACCCTTAGCATTTCTGCCATTATCTAATACTAAAACTTCAGTAGTTTTTTCTTATAAGGGAGTTAAAATAAATGATAAGAAAATTCTCGATATATTTAAAAAATATAATTCTTTTTATACATTTACTAAAATTAATAAAATTGAAAATTTTAGTCTGAGTTTTGAAATGCTTAGAAAATATACTTATAGTAATATCCTTGCTTTTGGTGATTTAATACATCGTATACACCCCCTTGCAGGGCAAGGATTTAACATGACAATTAGGGATATTAAAATAATGTCAAAAATTGTAAATTATAGAATGTCTCTAGGCCTTCCAATAGATATCTCTGTTGCTGAAGATTTCCAGAGTTCTACTAAACATCTAAATTATCTATATGGAAAAGCAATCGACGGTATTTATGAATTTTTCAGATTAGATAGCAATATTAATAATTCAATTTCAAAACCAGTCTTTAGTATTTTAAATAAAAATTCTATTTTCAAAAAGTATTCTAATATTTTATCAGATAAAGGATTAAACCTATAAATTATTGTAGAGTAGTATTTTCAAACTCGTCTTTAATATAATTATTTAAAATTTGCTCCATTTTTTCTTTTCTTACATTTATATCAAGACTTTCTAATAATATTTGTTTTTCTTCTAATGAAAAGGGTGATGCCATTGATAGATCATTAAGAGTTTGACTAAGATCCTTCTTTTCTAAGTCTTTTAAGTTCACAATATACCCTTGTTTTTTGAAAAATGTTCTCATGTTCTTCATAATTAAGCTTAAGTCTGAAAAGTTAACTTCGTTACTTTTTTGCATTATGTCTTTTGAAAAATGATCATATTGAACATTGCACTCACGGTACATTTTGTCAGTATTTAGCTCTGAATTAATTTTGTATCTACAAATCCCGTTTAAAATAATAAGTATTCTACCGTCTTCTGTTTCATTAAAACTTGTGATTTTTCCAATACATCCTATTTCATATAAATCAGGTTTTTTCAAAGACCCAGTTTTTTTTGGCTGTATCATTCCAATCATCCTATGTTTTTTCATACTATCATTTACCATTTGCAAATATCTAGGCTCAAAAATATTCAGTGGAACAGTTGTGCCAGGAAACATTATAAAATTTGATAAAGGGAAAATTGGTATAGTTTTCGGTAATTCTTCGATTTTCATAACTTAATTATAATAATTCTTTTCAAGGTTACAACTATACAGAAATGTTTCGTAGTCGCATTTAAATATTTAATCACTTGCTAAATTCAAAAAAAGCTTTTAGTTTTGTAATGTAAGAATAAGCGGGCATAGCTCAGTGGTAGAGCGTCTCGTTGCCAACGAGAAGGTCGTGGGTTCAAGTCCCATTGCCCGCTCCATTAAAGGAATTATATTATGAGTGATTTAGCAAGCAAAAAATGTATCCCATGCGAAGGCAACATCCCGCCATTTAACACAGAAGAAATTCATAAATATTTAAAACAAGTTGATGGATGGGAAGTTATAGAGGATAAAATCGATGGATTTCATTTAATAAAAAATTTTAAATTTGATGATTTTTTACAAAGTCAAGAATTTGTTAATAAAGTTGGAGAAATTGCTGAAACAGAGGGACATCACCCTGATCTGTGGTTTGGGTGGGGTTATGCAAGAATTAAAATATTTACTCACGCGATTAAAGGTCTTGCTGAGAGTGACTTTATTTTAGCTGCTAAAATAGATAAGATAAATTGATTAGTGATTAAAGTGTCTTGTTTTGGAAAATACTAAAATAGTATTTGTTTGATTAGCAAATTTAATAATTTCTTTATCATTTTTTGAACCTGACGGTTGAATGACGGCCGAAATTCCTGCTTGTACCAATTTTTCTATACCATCCACAAAAGGGAAAAACGCATCAGATGCTGCTAATATTTCATCACTATCGCTTATTTTCTGAAACTTTTTCATTTTATCAATTGCTATTTTGCAACTATCTAACCTACTTGGTTGACCAGAACCTATGCCTATTGTTTTGTAATCTTTTGTAATGACTATCGCATTCGATTTTACACTTCTGCATATATTAAATGCAAAAATAAGTTTGTTTAAAGTTTTATTCGTAGGTTTTAAATTTGATACAATTTTAAAATCTTTCTTAGAAAAATGTTGAGTATCTGGATCTTGAATTAAAATAGAATTAAATTTATTTATTAAATTAAATTTAAAATTTTTTTCTACTTTACTAGAATCAATTAACCTTAGATTTTTTTTCCTTTTTAAAAGTTTGACTGATTTTTTGTCAAATCCATTTGCAATTATTACTTCAAAAAATATTTTATTAATCTCTTTGGCTAAAGTAATATTTAATTTAAAGTTACATGAAACAATACCACCATATGCACTAATTGGGTCACATTCTAAAGCTTCTTTAAAAGATTTGATGTTGTTTGGATTAATGGAAACTCCACAGGGATTAGCATGCTTAATTATTACTACACCGTTATTTTTTGGTAAATTTTTAGATATACTGAGAGCTGAATAAAGATCGTTATAGTTGTTGTAACTTAGTTGTTTTCCACCGATTTGAATAATTTCCTTTTTGTTATTTTGTGAATATATTGCTGCCTTTTGATGAGGATTTTCTCCATATCTCGTCTTCTCAACTAATTTTCCAGAAAATATATTCTTAATTGGGAAAAGGTTTTCAGACTTCTGATTGAAATAATTAAAAATTTTTGATTCATAATATGCAGTTTCCATAAATGCTTCCCCAGCTAATTTTTCTCTAAAATCTACATTCGTCGATCCTCTATTTTTATTTAATTCAATAGCTAAATCCGCATATTGTTTTGAGTTACTTAGAACTACCACATCATTATAATTTTTTGCTGCTGATCTTACCATTGCTGGTCCTCCAATATCTATATTTTCGATTATACTTTTGTGACTAGAATTACTCAATAAAACCTTTTCAAATGGATAAAAATTTATAACTACTAAATCTATATTTTCATAATTATTTATTTTCATTTCTTTTTTATGTTTTTGGTTCTGCCTAATATTTAAAATCCCAGAATGAATTTTTGAATGTAAAGTTTTTACTCTTCCATCAAATAACTCTTTTGAATTTGTAAATTTGGATACCTCTATGCATTTAAAACCCAAGGTTTTAATTTTTTTGTATGTTCCACCTGTGCTTATTATTTTAATATTATATTTTTTTAATAAACTTAATAATGGTTTTAAATTAGATTTATCTGACAAGGAAATTAAAGCAGTCTTGATTTTTACTGTATTTTTTCGAATACCCATTTAATGTCTAAGTTTATATCCTTTGTTTTACCTGATAAACATATATTTTGGTTTTCACTAGATAAATTTTTATTACCGAAATATATACCTGATTCAATATTAATATTCTCGCAGTTACTTGAAAATCGCCATCCAGAATTTCCAATTTCAATTAGTATAGTTTTGTTATCTAAAGTTTTTGTTAATTTAACACCCGGCTCCATATGGAACCTGATATCATATTTTTTTGACTCAAACTTATTTTTTGAAATTATTTTATCTGTTCCTATCAATTTATATTTTTCTGCAAAATATTCTAAAGATCTTTCATGTAAAATTCCCAATTTTTTTAAATAACCATTATGGGATGCTTTGATTAACCAATAGTTTTTTTCATTAACAATATTTTTGTCACTAATTTTCAAACCATTTTCTAATGTCTTATAGCTTCCACTATTTCTAAATGAACAACTCGAATGATTATCTATAATAAGTGTTGAATGGGCAGCAGTAGATTTTGAAATTAGATTTAGTTTACTTTTATAATCCTGAAAATACCCAGAATTTGAAATTATTTTTTTATCTTTGTAAAAAAATTCAAATGAAAGCGCTCCACTTTGATAATTATGTGAAAATTTTTTTTGAGGTGAATTTCCAACATCCATAGCAATAATACAATTTTTATTTTTTAAAATAGCATATCCTCCTACTTCATTATTTGAATTTTCAAATTTATATTTATAAAGTGAAAGATATTTATTAAATTCCTTTAAATCATTTTGATGATTACCGTTAAATAGTAAACTTTGTTCTATTTTAGAGAAAGTTGCGTAAGATTTTCCAAGATAGAAAATAATTTCATTAAGATAATCTGGTATTTCATTTAAAGACTCTTTCAATAATTCTCTAACAAGCACAAAATACTTTAAGTAAAAATTTAATTGTCTAATACTTCTTGTTTTTGGAAAATATTCATCATCAAAAGAGTTAACAATAATTTTTTTTAATAAATTCAAGCCATAATTTAAAAATTTTTTGGTGTCATATGATAATCCCGTGATTATTATTGCAGTACAGCCTAATAATTTGTCATCAACAGATTGTGATTTACTTATTTCATTTATTAAATGATTAATTTGCTTATTTATAGAAAAATTAAATTTATTTTTATATTTAGTATCGCCTTTATCATATGTTAATTTAGAGTTTGCTATCCATGATATTATTCTTTTTGACAAAATATCAATCTGCCATGTTGATGAATTATAATTTTCATTTTTTTCGATCCATTTAATAATTATTGATTGTGTAATATCTTGGGAAGACTTTAAATCAATACTAAACAACCAATAAAAATTATTTAATTTATTTAAATTATTCCTATTTAATAATTTATTTTCCCAAATATTCTCTTTATTTAATTCCTCAATTTTGACCTTTTTTTTATCATATTTAACCAAGCAACTAAGAATACTTAGGCTGGGTCTGTAGGAAATATTATTTATTTCAATTTTTGAAATTTTATTATTATAGAGATTTGATTTTAGGTATAATTTTCTTATTTGATTTTTAGAAGAGTAAAAAAATTCATTTATTGTAATTAAAGAATTTTTTAAATACATCCTACATTGATCTTAGAGTTTCTATATTTTTTTTAATATCGCCTTTGTTTTCTTTGAATATGGTTGTTCCGGAAACCAATATGTTTGCTCCTGCCGATATAACCTTTTTTGAATTGGAAAAATTAATTCCACCATCGACCTCAATATCAAATTTTAAATTATTATTCTTTTTTATTTGATAAAGTTTTTTAATTTTTTCAATAACATCTGGTATAAATTTTTGACCACCAAACCCTGGGTATACACTCATAATTAAAACTAAATCAATATCTTTTAAAGTCTTTTCTATGACATTTATTTCTGTATTTGGATTTAAAGATATACCTACTTTTTTCTTTAATTGCTTTATCAATTGAACTGATTCGATCAAATTATTAGTGGCTTCAGGGTGAATTGTTATTATATCAGATCCAGCCTCAGCAAAATTTTTAATGTATTTATGAACTGGTGAGATCATTAAATGTACATCAAAAGGTAATTTTGTATAATTTCTAAGAGTTTTTATCACCGGTGGCCCAATTGTTATATTGGGAACAAAATGTCCATCCATCACATCAACATGAATTAAGTCTGCACCACCTTCCTCTAATCTTTTAATCTCACTACCCAATTGACTAAAATCTGCTGAAAGTATTGAAGGTGAAATTTGTATGTTTTTCATTAATAAATAAAAACTAGTACTATCAATTTTTCAATATATTTGAATTGTTATTTACCAAATACTTTATAAATTTCTGCAGCTATTTCACTTTCTAATGGAAACGATAACATTCCCATAACAGAATAACCCATTAAATAAGGCATTAAATAAAATCTAAACATGTAAAAAAACCATGCAACATAAAGTGGCACTAACGGTCCAATAATGAAGCTAGGAGTTATGAATTTAAAAATTTTAATGATTGGATTTGTGTATTTCACAAATACTTTCATAAAAAAGAATTCAGAATCTTCTTTTTGGAAAATATTCATTGCGGATCTTCCAATTAAAGTCCACATAATGATACCTAAAATGTAATCTATTACTAAAATATATAAAGGCATTTATCTGAAAAAATGGGGGCGAATATCGCCCCCAATAAAGTTTAATTTAGTGTTGCTTACCAAGTATTGTCTTACCTGATGGAACACGAACTTCGTCTACCATTTGCTGTGTAGCTTTATCTGGTTCTTCAGTCATCAAACTTACTACAACCATTACAACTAAACAGACCGACGCTCCGATTATACCGAAACGTAAATGGTCAATACCTAACCAAGGTGCATTACCCATAAACTTAGGATACACATAAATTAGATAAGCTGTTCCTGATGCAAGACCTGCTATCATACCTGCTATTGCTCCTTGTCTTGTTGCTCTCTTCCACCATACACCAAGTATTAATGGGAAGAACAATCCTGACATTGCAAAGTCAAATGCCCAAGCAACTGCACCAAGGATACTAGTGATCCTCATCGATGCAATGTATGCTCCAGCGGCACCAATAACTATTAGAAGTGCTCTAGCAACTAACAATCTTTTTCTTACATCCGCTTTTGGATCAATGATTTTGTAATAGATATCATGTGATAAAGCATTTGCGATAGCAAGAATTAGACCATCAGCAGTTGACATCGCAGCAGCCATTCCTCCTGCAGCAACTAGTCCAGAGATTACATATGGTAATCCAGCAACTTCAGGAGTTGCTAGTACAACTACGTCACCTCTCATAAACCATTCATTTAACTGAAGAATACCATCTCCGTTAAAGTCTGCTATGAAGGCTTGTTTTACATTAATCCAAGCATTTACCCACTCAATTTGCATAATTTCAGCAATTGGTTTTCCAATAATACCTGTTGGTAAGTTTGGATCTATTAGTGAGATTTTGGATAATGTTGCAAGCATCGGCGCTGAAGTATAAAGCAATGCAATAAAGAATAGTGACCATGCCACTGATTTTCTTGCAGCTTTAACACTTGGAGTAGTGAAGTATCTCATTAAAATGTGCGGTAAAGAAGCTGTTCCTACCATCATACATAGTGCTAATGAAATAAACTTCCATGCAGCCATTCCACCTTCTGGCACACCTGCGTGTGACACAGCGATAGATTTTAGACCACCTGGTACACCTGCAGCTTTAATATCTGCAGCAGCATTTTTAACTAATCCAAATTGCGATTCAAGTGCACCTAATCTAGCTACTTCCTCACCTAACATAAAGTGTGGAAAGAAACCAAATCCTGATTTGTTACTAATCCAGAATACTGGAATTAGATAAGCAATAATCAATACTATGTATTGTGCAACCTGTGTCCAAGTTACCGCTCTCATTCCGCCTAGCATTGAACAAAGTAAAATACTTACTAGTCCAACCCAAACTCCTAATTCAAATGGAATACTTAGTGCTCTTGATGCGATTGTTCCTGTTGCGTTAATTTGAGCTGTTACATAAGTGAAAGATGCCAATGTTAAAACAACTACGGCACAGAACCTTGCGAAGTTTCCGCCATATCTTGTTCCAATGAAATCTGGCACAGTATAACATCCAAATTTTCTTAAGTATGGTGCTAAAAGTGATGATACTAAAACGTATCCCCCAGTCCATCCGACTAAGAAAGCCATATAAGTATAACCACCAAAGTAAATACCACCAGCCATTGCAACGAATGAAGCACCTGACATCCAGTCAGCTGCAGTTGCCATTCCGTTAAATACTGTTGGTACCTGTCTTCCAGCAACATAATAAGCGTCGACCTGTACAGTTCTAGATAGATATCCAATTATGGCATATATACAAACTGTAAAGGCGACAAACAAAATACCAATTGTTTTTGCGGTCATACCTGCTTGCTCTGCTATTGCCATCAAAATGATGAATATAAAGAAGCCCCCAGTATATGTTCCGTAAATTTTTGGTAGGTTGTCAATAAAATTGCCTTTAAACATTAATCATCCTCCTTTTCGGTAAAACCAAACTCTTCATCGATTTTTTCCTGTCTATTTGCAAACCAAAAAATTAGGACCACAAATGCAATGATGGAACCTTGCGCACACATGTAATACGCTAATGGATATCCCATAAAACTTGAAGTGTTTAGGTCAGAACCAAACATGAAGATCAGATAACCGAAAACAAACCAAATAATTAACGTAATAATCATTAACCCTTTGGTTTTTTCCCAGTGCTTTTCTTTGTTTGACATTATTTTAATCCTCCCTATAGGTTAAAGATATAATTCATACTCATTTAAAGTAATAATTAAAGAGTAAAAAATGGCATATATTTATAGTAAAAGTGGTAATATCGGTTCTAAATGGGCATTAAATACAAATTAAAGCTCAAAGATTTGAAATTTGAGTATTTAAAGGAATATTTTATTCCATTCTTAAAATATTTCAAAAAAACAAAAAAAATTGAAAACTATTCTGACTTAAAAGAATTTATCCAAAAAAAATCTGCATGGGTAAGTCAAGTAACTCTTTATGGATATCTTAAAACAAGAATGGGAGCAAAATATGTACTGATGTTCGAAGATGAGATATTTTTAGGTTCAATTAATAAAGCTAAATGGAATATTTATTCAACTGCATTACAAGATTTAACTTTTTATACGATCTCTTTTTTAAAAAATATCAGAAATCAACATGATACTGAAAAAGCAAATGAAATTTATTTTGAAATTTTAGATTATGAACTTCAGAAAAATGAAATGCCAAATGAAATTTATGAAAATGCAAAAAAAAAATTTCTTGAGAGATATGAAAACATTAATTGGAATGATTACCATGAATCTTTACCCTTTAATACTAGTGCTTTGTCTTTATACGAATGGTCTCCAATAGCTGAAGAATTAAAATCCCTAGACAAAAAAATAGTTTTGAATTCTATGATACTGAAATGGGATAATGTTAAAAAGGAATTTATTGAATTAATAAATTTTTAAGTATTTTTTCTATTTTCAACCAAACTTTTTACTACACTCGGATCTGCTAAGGTGGTCGTATCACCTAATTGATCATGTTCATTTGCCGCAATTTTTCGAAGAATTCTTCTCATAATTTTGCCCGATCTTGTCTTTGGAAGCCCAGGTGAAAATTGTATTAAATCTGGTGTAGCTATTGGGCCAATTTGTTTTCTAACCCAAAGCTTTAAATCTCTCTCTAAATCTAAAGTCGATTTTTCACCCACATTTAAAGTTACGTAACAATACAAACCATTACCTTTAATATCATGAGGATATCCAACAACCGCAGCCTCAGCAACTTTTGGATGAGCAACGAATGCACTTTCTATCTCCGCAGTTCCAAGATTATGTCCCGATACTATTATCACATCATCTACCCTTCCTGTTATCCAATAGTATCCATCTTTATCTCTTCTACATCCATCTCCTGTAAAATATTTTCCGTCAAATTGAGAAAAATAAGTATCAATAAATCTTTGATGATCACCATAAACCGTCCTCATCTGACCAGGCCAAGATTGTGCAATACATAATCGACCTTCAGCTTCTCCTTTTAATACTTTTCCTTCTTTATTTACTATTACAGGTCTTATTCCATAAAACGGTTTCGTCGCTGATCCTGGTTTTAAATTTATAGCACCTGTTTGTGGACTAATTAATATTCCACCCGTTTCCGTTTGCCACCAAGTATCAACAATCGGACAATTAGAATCCCCAACAGTTTTATAGTACCATTCCCATGCTTCTGGATTGATTGGTTCTCCTACAGTTCCTAATAATTTTAATGTTTTCCTTGATGTTTTTTTAACAGGCTTTTCACCTTCTCTCATTAAAGCTCTAATTGCTGTTGGAGCAGTGTAAAAAATATTTACTTTATACTTATCGACGATTTGCCACCATCTTGAGCTATCAGGATATGTTGGAATTCCCTCAAACATTATTGTTGTTGCACCATTTGATAATGGTCCATAAATAATATAACTATGTCCAGTTACCCAACCAATGTCTGCTGTACACCAATAAATATCTTTAGGTTTATAATTGAATATATATTGATGGGTCATTGATGCATAAACCATATATCCACCAGTTGTATGCATTACACCTTTTGGTTTACCTGTTGATCCTGAAGTATACAAAATAAATAAAGGATCTTCCGCATTCATTTCTTCAGGTTCACATTTATTTGAAACTTTTTTTGTTAACTCGTGGTACCAAACATCTCTTCGTTCATCCCAATTTATTCTATTGCCCGTTCTTTTAACAACAACACATTTTTTTACATTTGGGCAATTTACCAAAGCCTCATCAGCAATTGATTTTAGAGGTATTATTTTTCCACCTCTAACACCTTCATCAGCCGTAATTAAATAATCAGATTCACAGTCGTTTATTCTTCCAGAAATACTATCTGGAGAAAATCCTCCAAATATTATTGAATGTACTGCCCCTATTCTTGCACAAGCTAACATAGTATATGCAAGTTCTGGTATCATAGTTAAATAAATTGTTACTCTATCACCTTTTTTAACTCCTAATTCTTTAAGACCATTTGCAGCTTTAGAAACTTCTTTGTGCAATTCTTTATAAGTAATTTTCTTTTGAATCTTTGGATCATCTCCAACCCATATAATCGCAGTTTTATCTTTATTCTTTTTTAAGTGTCTATCAATACAATTCGCTGATGCATTAAGAGTGCCATCGTAAAACCATTTAATCTTAACATCCGATTTGCTATATTTAATATCTTTAATTTTTGTATATGGCTTTATCCAATTAATTCTTTTTCCTTCTTTTTTCCAGAATCCATCATTATCTTTTATTGAAGCTTTATATTTTTTTTCGTACTGAGATTTATTAACTATTGCTTTGCTAATCCAATCTTTCTTTGTTTTATATATAAGCTCTTTTTCTTGCTTTGGTGAGAAAGACTTTATCCTAGATTTCTTTTTAGTGATTATTTTTTTCTTTTTTTTTTTAGCTTTTTTTTTTGGCATGGGTTATAAATTTCTTAGATACTACTCATCTTCAAAATAATTTTCCAGCATTTAGTGTCGATTGGCATGACAGACAGTCTGCTTTGTTTTATTAGCGCAATATCTTTTAAATCTTTATTTTTTTTAATGTTTTTAAGAGAAACAGGTGTTTTTAATTTACTTTTATACTTAACTTTTACTGCTACAAATCGCTTCTCTCTGTCTGTTGGGTCTATAAATGCAGTTTTGATTACTTCAACAATTCCAACAATTTCTTTACCAATATTTGAATGGTAAAAAAAACAAAGATCGCCTTTCTCCATTTTTTTTAAATTATTTGCTGCTTGGTAATTTCTAACGCCATCCCAGTCTGCACCTTTGGCCCCAACTTTTAACTGCTGATCTATTGACCACACATTAGGCTCTGATTTTAATAACCAATATTGCATTTTAATAAGTTATATTAAATCGCTATGTAAGTAAAAGGTATAAAAACTTGAACAAAAACAAAAATAGAAAAAATTAAAATTAAAAAAATAAAAATTATAAAAAATATTAATTTTACATAACCATATTTTTTTTTAAAGTCATTAATTAGATAAATATAATTTAATATTTTTTTCATATATCTTTTGCTTTAAATATACCGTTATTCATTACAACATATTCAATCTTCATTCTCTTCATATTTGTATAAACATCGAATAAATCAAATACCATTGGATCTTTCGATATATTAAAAGATGTATTTACCAATATGTTAATATTATTATCATCTAGCTTTTTTAATAATTTAAAAATGAAAGAATTTTCATTATCAATAACTTGTGTTCTACAGGTGTTATCATTATGAATTACAGCAAAGTAATCATTTTTTAATTCCTCTTTTGCTTCGCACAAAGTTCCCATTGAATATAAATTCTTTTTAATATTATTTTGAATAGAAAAATATTTTTCAAATTTTTCTTTAAGTAACATTGGAGCAAGTGGTTGATAAAATTCTCTTTTTTTTATTTTGTTGTTTAAATTTTCAACAGTTAATTTATTTTTAGCATTACAAATTATAGAAGTATTACCTAATGCCCGAGGTCCAGTTTCTGTTTTGTCAATATAAGTTGAGAGAATGTGGCCTTCAATTATTAACTCAGCAGCCATCTCTAAAGAGTTTTCCTTTTGAGAAACTTTTTCAAAAAACTCATTTAATTTAAATTCTTTATTAACATCTTCTTTGTCTGGTCCAGGGAATAGACCTATATCTTTTAAAAATTTATTATTTTCATAAAAATATGAAAAATTTGCAGCTCCGATTGCTGAGCCTGAATCGCCTGGTGAAGGAGGAACAATTAATTCTTCGAAAATGTTTTGTTTAGATAATTCGTGTATCATTTTACAATTTAATGCAACACCACCCGTTAAAACAATTTTGTTTTTACCCGTTAGTTGTTTTGCTTTTAAAATAAGATTTTTTACCGATTTTTTTAATATTAGTTGTGCTGAACTTGCAATATTAGAATACTTTTGAAAATTTTTTTTAATACCCAAATTTAAATAAGGCTTACCAAAAATCTTTATAAGTATTTCAGAAAATGATCTTTCAGGATTTTTTTGAAATTCAAAGTATGACGAATTTATTTTTAATTTTTCACAATCAAAAATTTGATCCATTTCTTTCTCATAAATTGGATTACCATAAGAACTTAAACTCATAACTTTAAACTCACCTTCATTTATATCGAAACCTAGAAAGTCAGTTATCGTGGAATAAAATAATCCAATTGAATTTGGATAAAAGTTTGTCCAATGTTTTTTTATTAAATTTTCAGAGTCGATTGTATATATAGTCATTGTCTCACCTTCTCCAACTCCATCACAACTAATGAATGCATAATCATCAACATTTTTCACATATAATGATCCATACAAACAATGGCTAAGATGATGAGAAGAGTATAAAATTTTATCTTTAGATATTTTAATTATTTTATTTAGATGAGTATAAAAAAATATTGAACCTGTATTAAAACTTTTTAGATGGTGTATTAATAATTTTTTATTTTCTAGAGGTTTTTTTATTGAATAAATAAAAATTTCCCACCATGATTTAAAAGGTTTTTCATAAAAACACACAGATTTTATATTTTTTTCATTTAAAGAATATTTTTTTATTAAAAATTCTAAACTCCTCTTTGGGAAACTTTTATCTCCCTTTATTCTTGTAAAATATTCTTCTTTAAGAAAACAATTAATATTTACTCCATCTGTCAAGAAAACAGAAGATTCGTGGTAATAAGCTGATATACCAATATAAAACATTAAAATTATAGTATTGACCTAGGATTAATATTTTCCATAACATCATTATCTGCTTTGGATTTTTCTAAATCTAAAAATTTTACAGGCAAAGACATGATCAAAATTAATAAGTATAAAATTGGATTAAAAATTTTTGAAACCTTAGTTAAGCTATTAGCATAAAGATGTCTCAACTTACTTATTAAATTCTCTTTTGAGAATTTAATAAAATAATCAAGTTTAGAATTATTTTTTTTTGCAAATGTTAGTGAATATTTGGCATGCCTTTCTTCATCCAACAAAATTTTATCAATTTGCTTAGCATGATCAGGTTTAAAGCTTCTGATATTTTCAAGAAAGTCATTTAATTTTTTTTCTGCAATTTCTTCATTTGCCCCAATGAAAATTGCAAAGTCTTTAATATTTTTTTTCTCAAAAATAAATTTATCTTTATAAATATATCCTTTAGCAAATAGATGAATTGGTATAAATCTTATTTCTCTATTATTTAGCTCGTGCTCCAATGAAATTTGGTTTTTGATATTTGTAAATATAGAAAAATGTTTATACTCATCTAACGAATGTCTTATGAAACCTTTGCTTAATTTTAAATCATCTACATTTTTAGCTGCAAATAACATTTCTAAAGCAGATGCAAATTCTGCTGCAGAAAATTCATTTAAAACAAAACAACATCTTAAAGGTTCAAATTTATCTAACTTATTTTTTGGTATTAAAAACATTTTACTAATAATTTTTTTTTTAATTTTAACAATAAGTCACTCAAAATCAAAAGATTGTTTAGATTTTTTACCATTTGGTCATAATGATAATTATGTTCTATTACCCAAAGAGACTGAGTTTTGTATAAAATATAGAAAAAAAAATTTAATTTTTAAAACAGACACAAGAGGTGGAAGATTTTTCAAAAAAATAAATGAAAATACAATTCAAGTCTTTGGAGATAGTCAAATTTTAGGTATTGATATTCAAGATCAAAAAGATCATTTTTTGTCAAAGTCTTATAATAAAGATCTAGTAATCTATGCCGCCCCTAATAACGGTCCTTACCAAGTTCTAAATTTCATTATTTTAAATCAACAAAAAATAAAAAAAAAAATAATCATCAGTTTTAATTTATCTGTTGACATATTTCGTTTATCTCCAGATTACAAAATTCAAAATTATGTAGCACTTAGAGAGGATCAATTAAATGATATAATTGAAAAACCAATAAAATATAGACTTATTATTTTAAAAAGTTTAATCACGAATAAATTTTTCACTATTTCAAGAAAAAATCAAAAAAAAATGCAAAATCTTTTTTTAGATAAAAACACTGAAGAGATTGAAAAAAATTTAAATATCTATTTTGAAAATTTAAATGAAATTATTAATAAACTTAATATTGAGGTAGATTATATTTTAACAATGCCTTATTGGATTTATGAACAAGATAAGAATAATAAAAATTTTTATCTTAATTCTAATTTAGAGGATAAGTTAAAGACTATAGTATGCAAAACTTTTAAAAAAAATAACAAATTGCATAACAAATATATTTCAATTTTAGATAACAATAATAGAATTCTTACTGAGGACAAAAGGCATTTAAGATTAGATAAATTGGCTTTGACTGATTTAGTAAATTATTGTAAGTTTTAAAATGATTAAAAAAATACTCTACGTAACGCTTTTTTCCCTATTTACTTTTATATTTAATGTTAATTCAGCTGAGATAACATGTAATTCAGTAGTTATTAGTTCACCAGATATTAAAGCTGATCAGGATTGTAAAAAATCAAAGATTACAACAAAAAACGCAGAAGTTAAATTTGATGATGGTTCAATCTATCAAGGACCAATTAAAAAAAATAAGATGAGTGGTAAAGGTAAATTAATTCTTAAAGATGGCACTGTCTATGAAGGTAAATTTAAAAGTAATAAATTTGTACAAAAAATTAACAAGAAAAATAGAACTTTTATTAAGTTGAACTTCAAAAAACCGGTAAACATTCAAAATCAAATGAAAGTCTCTGGTTTAACAAAATGGTATCCTGCAGATGTAGTTAATGGAGAATTCAAACTTTCTAAAAAAGGTGAATTGATGGCTTCTCAAGATAAAAAAGCTGCATCGGGTGGCGGCGATAGTGGCGGTAGTGGCTGTTAGAGATTAATAAATTAATCCAGATCCTTTTAAAAATTTAGCATTTTTATCTAAAGCTAATCTTGGACTTGATGATAGATCAAGATTATCAAACTTTTTTATTTTATATTTTTCTAATCCAACTAGCGCAATCATGGCAGCATTATCACCACATAATTTAATATCTGGAAATATTGATATAAAATTATTTTCATTACTTACTTGGATTAATTTTTTTCTAATACCCTTGTTCGCGGCAACTCCTCCAGCAACCACAAAAGTTTTATCTTTAATAGAATTGGTTTTTGAAAATTCATCAAAGGCAGTTTTAGATTTAATATATAATATTTCCTCTATTGTTTTTTGAAAAGATGCTGCCAAATCATATTTTTCTTGATCTGATTTAATTGTTTTTGTTAATCTTAAAATTGCAGTTTTAAGTCCTGCAAAAGATAAATTACACCCACCTTTATTAATTATTGGTTTGGGTAATTTATATTTATTTGGATCACCTTTTTCTGCAAATTTTTCTAACTTTGGACCACCTGGAAATTCTATTCCTAAAAGCTTTGCAGTTTTGTCAAATGCTTCTCCTAAAGCATCATCTATTGTGGTTCCTAATCTTGTGTAACTACCTAATCCATTCACACTTAAAAATTGACTGTGTCCACCCGAAATCAACAGAAGTAAATAAGGATAATTAATATTAGTTTGAAGTCTTGGACTTAAAGCATGACCCTCTAGATGATTAACACCAATAAATGGAACCTTTAAGGATGATGCAAGTGATTTTCCAAAATTTAAACCAACACTGAGACAAATAATTAAACCAGGTCCAGATGTTGCGGCAACAGCAGATATTTTATCAAGAGTTACACCACTCTCATCCAAAGCTTTTTTTGCAATTGAATTAATTTTTTCAACATGTGACCTTGCAGCTAATTCTGGAACAACTCCCCCAAATTCTTTATGAATGTCAAATTGACTTGAAACTATATTTGATAAAATTTTTGGTATACTATTTCCGTTATCTTGAATAATTGAAACCGCTGTTTCATCACAACTTGTCTCAATTCCTAATATTATTGGGCTTTTATTCATAAATTATTTTTTATAATTAATACAATTAATCTATAAGAATGTAATAAAAATAACTTTTATGAAAAGAGCTAATCTTGTAATTGGAACACGTGGAAGTAAGTTAGCAATGATTTACGCAGAGAATGTGAAAAAAGAACTAAAAAAATACTTTTCTAAAGAGATTCAATTAAAAAAAATAGCAACAATAGGAGATCAAAGGCAAGATGAGAGATTATCTGAAATAGGAGGCAAAGGATTATTTTCAAAACAAATTGAGAAAGATTTATTAAATAAAAATATAGATATAGCAGTACATGCTTTCAAAGATATGCCTACTGAAGAAACTGAACATCTTTTAACTAATTATTTTTTAAAAAGAAACTCTCCTAATGAAATTTTAATAAGTAAAAATAATATAAAATTTGAAGATTTAGAGCCAAACTCAATTATTGGTACATCATCATATAGACGAGAATATCAACTTAAGAAAAAAAGACCCAACTTAAAATATAAACTTATTAGAGGAAATGTTGATACTAGAGTTCAAAAGTTAGAAAAAGGCGAATATGATGCAATAATTCTCTCAAAAGCAGGATTAGTTGCTTTGAATTTACAACATAAAATTTCACAAGAATTTAATGTTGATGAACTTATACCTTGTGCGGGACAAGGAATTATAGCAATTCAATGCAGAGAGGATGATAATGAAATCAAAAAATTACTTGAAAACATTAATGATCAAGAAACAAGAACTGTCGCAAAAGCAGAAAGAGAGGTCTTAAAAGTTCTTGAAGGAGATTGTGATACAGCAATAGGTGTATTTGCAAAATCAAATGGAAAAAAAGTAGATCTATTGACCGAATTGTTTTCTGTCGATGGAAAAAATAGATATTTCATAAAAAAAAGTCTACAAAAAGATAATATTGAGTCTAGTAGTAGAATGGTAGGAGAAGAACTTAAGTTAAAATCAAAAGGTTCTTATAAAAATTAAAATGCATATTTTATTAACCAGACCATTAGATGATAGTAAAGAATTAATTTTAAAATTTACTTCGATGAAACATAAAGTTTCACACTTACCTTTATTACAAATAAAAAAAATAGATATACAAGGAATAGATTTTAGCCAATTCAAAGGTATCATTTTTACGAGCGCTAATTCTTTAAAAAATTTAAATATTTCAAAAATAGATAAAAAAATAATTTGTTTTTGTGTTGGTCTTGCAACAGAAAGAAAGGCAAAAGAAGTAGGCTTTCAAAATATTTTCTGTGCTGAGGGTAACGTAAATAATCTTAAAGAATTAATTTTACAAAACTTTGACCCAAAGATTGGGCCAATGGCCTACATTAGTGGGGAAATTGTTTCTTACAATCTTGATAAAGATTTAATTTCAGAAAATTATGTCATAAAGAGAATTATAAATTATACTGCAATTCCTAATGAAAATTTAAGTGATGACTTTCTAAGAGATATCAAATCTTCTGTGCCAGAAATTGTTTACATATATTCTGAAAATAGTGCGAAGACATTTTTTACGTTAATAAAAAAATATAATTTAGATAATATTTGGATGGAAACTAACCTAATGTGTATGGGTGAAAAAGCATCTTCAGCATTGAATGACATAAAATGGAAAAAAATTTTCCTTTTTAACCCTGGTGAAGAAGAGTTTTTGCTATATAAAATTTAAAAATGGACGTTTTAAATAAACTAAATGAGTTATTTTTATCTGTATGGAAGCAGGGAATTCTTGGGGTAGATTTCTTTCAGATAATAGTAGGTCTTGGAATATTCGTATTATTTTTAATATTTAGAGGCCTAATTAGCAAACTTGTTATAAAAAAATTAGAATTAATTTCAAAAAGAACAACTAATAAATTAGATGATACTTTTGTAAAATCTATGGAAGGTCCTGCTAGGTTTCTTCCAATTGTTCTTGGTGTCTTCTTTGCTAGTTACTATATGTCATTTGATAATGAGACGAGGGGTTTCATAGATAACGTTAACAGAACATTAATAACAATTTTAATATTTTGGATAATACATCAAATAATTGAGCCAATATCATATATTTTAAATGGATTAGATAAAGTCCTGACAAAAGAATTAATAGGCTGGATTATAAAGTCTCTTAAAATTTTAATTTTTATTTTAGGCGCAGCTGCTGTTCTTGAGTTATGGGGAATTAAAATTGGACCAATAATTGCAGGATTAGGCTTGTTTGGTGTTGCAGTAGCATTAGGTGCACAGGATTTATTTAAAAATTTAATATCTGGAATTTTAGTATTAGTTGAAAAAAGATTTAGAATTGGTGATTGGATTAAAGTTGAGGGAGTTATTGAAGGAGTTGTTGAGAATATTGGATTTAGATCAACCGTTATAAGAAAATTTGATAAGTCACTAGCAATTATTCCCAATTTTCAATTTGCAGAAAATGCAGTGATTAATAACACAAGGAAGACCAACTGGGCTATTAGTTGGATAATAACTCTTCAATATGACACTACAATTGATCAATTAAAAACCATAAGAGATGAGATTGAAGATCACATAAATAAAGGTGATGATTATGATCAATCTGTTGGAGTTGCTGTAAGAATAGATAAGTTTTCAGATAGCTCAATTGATATGTATGTAAGATGTTTTACAAAAACAAATAGTTGGACTAATTATTTACAAGTTAAAGAAAATCTGGCACTTGAAATAAAAAAAATTGTTGAAGGTAAGGGAGCTGCCTTTGCATTCCCAAGTCAGTCCATCTATGTTGAAAAAAAATGATTGCTATATTTTATTTAGCTCTTCAAATTTTAAAACTTTATTCATATGTTGTAATTGCCAATGTTGTTATAAGTTGGTTGGTCGCTTTTAATGTACTAAATACAAGCAATCGGTTTGTATATTTAATATTAGATTTCACTTATAAAATGACAGAACCGATTTTAATGAGAATAAGAAGATTTTTACCTAACCTTGGTGTTTTTGATATTTCTCCTATCGTACTTCTTTTGTTGATATGGTTCATAGAAATGTGTATGAAACTCTACATTGCACCACTAATATTTTAATAAATGATTTTAATTGATGGAAAAAAAGCTGCTGCTGATTTAAGAGAAGAGCTCAAGAAAGAAGTCTTATCTTTAAAAGATAAGCATAATAAAGTACCAGGTTTAACAGTCATATTGATTGGTGATTTAGCACCTAGCCAAATTTATGTTAGAAATAAAGAGAAATCTGCCAATGAAGTGGGCCTTAAATCAGAGGTGATTAGATACCCTGACAGTGTTGATGAAAGTGAAGTTTTAAAAAAAATCGATGAACTTAACAATGATGACTCTGTTTCAGGAATTTTAGTTCAGTTACCACTTCCTAAACATATTGATAAACAAAAAGTTATAGAGGCAATTATGCCAGAGAAGGATGTAGATGGATTTCATCCCATGAATGTTGGTAATCTGTCGTCAGGTTATGAAAGTTCTATTCCGTGCACTCCTTTAGGTTGTTATTTATTAATAAAAAAAATTGAACCAAACCTTAATGGAAAAAAGGCTGTAATTGTTGGAAGATCAAATTTAAATGGTAAGCCAATGACACAGTTGTTGTTGAAAGAAAATTGTACAGTCACAATTACTCATTCAAAAACAAACGATCTTAAAGGAGAATGTTTAAAAGGAGACATTATAGTCGCTGCTGTTGGGATCCCTGAGCTTGTAAAAGGTGATTGGGTAAAAAAAGATGCAATTGTGATTGACGTTGGTATTAATAAAACTGAAAACGGCCTAGTTGGCGATGTGGCATTTGATGAAGTATCAAAAGTTGCAAAAGCTTTAACTCCTGTTCCAGGTGGCGTCGGACCTATGACTATTGCATGTTTACTTAAAAACACAATTGAGTGTTTTAAGAGAGCAAATAAATAAATTTACTATTGATTTCTAATTAAAGGATAAACTTTAGGACTTAAGTATTTAAGATTAGTTAGCATAATTAAAATCAAGGTCACAGTTCCTATAGAGGCACCAAGGTAAATTAAAACTTTAAAATCAAATTGCCAAACTAATTCAAAAATATTCTCCATAATAAATTTTGATCCAATTACTGCAAAAAAAATTGCAATTAATATTACCGACATAAAAATTATTATAAATTCTATCAAAGACGAAAATATAATTTCTTTTTTTGAAAAACCTAAAATTTTAAATACAAGATTTTGGTACTCTTTTACTTTTCCTTGGACCATTATAGCACTTGAGATAACAATCAATCCAATGACAATTGTTACACCAGAAATTAAGGTTACAGCTATGAAAACTTTATTTAAAACTGATGTTACCTTGTTTAAGTAATCAGCAATTTTTATCATAGATAAACTCGGTAATACTTCTAACATTTTGGTTTCATCAAAATTATCTGGATTTTTAAACTTAGCAGTTGCTAAATATTCATGAGGAATTTTTTTTGCAAATTGTGGATTAAATAACATGGCAAAATTAATACTTAGATCACGATAATCAACTTCTCTAAAATTAACTATTTCTCCATCAATTTCTCGACCATAAATGTTTAAAGTAAAAATATCTCCTAACTCAATATTAAAATCTTTAGCTACTTTTGCATCAAGCGATATCTGAAGTTGGCTAGGTTTAGATAAATCCCACCATTCTCCCTTTAAAATTGGGTTATCTTTAGGTATATTTTCAACCCAAGAAGATCTTCTTTCACTTCCAATTACCCAATAACTATCATTATCTGGTTTAATATAGCTATTTGGATTAACACCATTAATTTTTACTATTCCGGAAGAAACCATAGGTACTATTTCAATGTTTGCATCAGGGTTCATTTTGTAAACACTTTGTTCAAATTTTTTCTTTTCACCTTTTTGAATTCCAACAAAAAAATAATCAGGTGCAATATCTGGAATAGATCTTGCAATTTCTCTTTTAAAATTTGTTCCAACTAAAGCTAAAGTTAATAATAAAGTTACACCTAAGCCTAAAGACATAATTGTTATAGGAGTGATACTTTTTGTTTGAGTTATATTTTTTATCGATACTTTTAAAGAGATATTTGAAATAAAATTAAACTTTTTCAGTAAATAAATTATAATTTTAGAAAGTAAAAAAAATACAATTAGACATACAAAAAAAGCCAGAAAATAACCCAAGCTATAAGAAGGCCTTTCAGATCCTAGTGTAAACAATAAAACTAAAAATGATAACAAGATAAAACTCAAAATAACTGACTTTTTTGAGTAATAAAATTGCAGGTTTTGGAATACATTTCTAAATAGGTTTGATGCTTTAACTTGATCAATTGAACTTATTGTCGGTATTGAAAAAATTATAAGAACTAACAAACCTACAATAAATATTTTTATAAAATTAATTAAAGAGAATTTTGGATAAACATTTAATCCCAACCCATCAGATAAATATTTATCTGCAATTGGTACAATTAAAAAACTTGAGCCATAAGAAATTACAGTAATAATAAATAATAATATTAATAATTGAAGATAATAAAGTGTTTTTATATTCCCTGAGTAAAATCCTACAGCTTTTCTTACAGCTATAGACATATTATTCTGGTTTATAAATGACAACAATGTATTAGCGATACCTATTCCAGCAATTAACATTGCACTAATTGAAACTAAAGAGAGAAATTGGGAAAAATTATTAATTATCCTTTTTAAGCCACTTGCTGAGTTTTCTGGAAATCTAAGTTTTACTTTTTGGTCATCTTTAAAAATATCTTTGATCTTACTTTCAATTTTTTCTGGATCATCAGTTGGTTTAAATTTTACTTTATATTCATAATTTAAAAAACTACCTATTCCATTTAGTTTTAGTATCTCCAAAGTTTGTTTTCCTGCTAATGCCCAATCTCCAAATGCTACAAACCCACTAACATCAGGTACAGATTTTATAATTCCAACAACTATGAAACTTTGATCTTGAACCTTAACTTTGTCATTTATTTTTATCTTTAAAGTTTTTGATAAACTTTCATTAATCAAAATTGTCTTTGGTTCCTTTTTCATTCTTTCGTAAGCATCTTCTGGCTCATAAATAACTTCACCGTAAAGTGGATATTTTTCATCAACTGTTTTAATTCTTGTAAATAATGATTTATTTTTTTCTCTGCCTGTCGTAGAAAGCATTGTACTGAACTCTATCATTTGTGAGACAGTTGAAAATTCCTTTACTTTATTGATTAAATTAAGATCCCCCTGATTACGATTATAATCGATTTCGAGATCTCCACCCAAAAGAACTTTTGCATTATCATTAAGCTCTTTTTTTAAACTATCTTCGATTGTAAAGATGGCACTTAAAATAAAAAGACTGATAAACAGCGTTACAATAATGCTTGAAATTTTTTTATAATTTCTGCTTAAATCCTTTAAAGCATACTTGAATATTAAACTTAAATCCGAAGAATTACTTAATTTTTCCATCTTTGATTTTAATTTTTCGTTTTGCTTTGTCTGCTAATTTTGGATCATGTGTGACCATTATTAAAGAAGACCCTTCTTCTTTGACATATTTAAATAAAATTTCAGAGATCATTATTGAGTTTTCGGTATCTAGATTACCAGTTGGTTCATCAGCTAAAATCAAATCTGGTTTCATTGCAATAGCTCTTGCAATCGCTACACGTTGTTGCTCTCCGCCAGATAATTGACTTGGAAGATTATTGAATCTATGTTTTAGACCAAATCGATCTAATAAACTTTTTGCTTCTTTCTCTGGATTTTTAAATTCATTAAGTTCAAGTGTTAAAGCTACATTTTCAACAGCTGTATAATTTGGAATTAAATAGAAAGATTGAAATATAATTCCTATATTTTGCTTTCTAATTTCAGATACTTCGTCTTCATTAAGATTTGTTATTTCCCTGTCTTGAAATATAATTTTCCCTGAGGTTGGACGTTCTAGTCCACCAATAAGCATAATCAAGCTTGTTTTTCCTGACCCACTTTCTCCAACCACAGATACAGTTTCTTTTTTTTTTATAGTTAAATCAATATTTTTTAAAACATTGATATTGTCCTTCCCAGTTTGGTATTTGAGATTTATTTTTTTTAATTTAAGAAGTGTGTTCATGAATAAAAGTTTATTTATAAAAATATTGTTATTCTTTCTAGTGCACATAAATGCAAGTGCAATAGAAAAGGTTATATTATTCGGCGATAGTTTAATGGCGGGTTATGGTCTACCTAAAGAGCAACACTTATCTTTGGTTTTAGAAAGTAATCTCGTTAGCAGTGGTTTAAATATTAAGGTAATAAATGGAAGTGTGTCAGGAAGTACTTCTTCTGGTGGATTGAATAGAGCAGAATGGAGTTTATCAGAACCCGGTATTGATCTAATCATCCTTGGTCTTGGGGCAAATGATATGCTTAGAGGAATTCAACCAGATGAAACTGAAAGAAATTTAGAAGAAATAATTAAAATTGCTAATAGTAAAAAAATAAAAATTATAATAGCTGGGATGGTTGCGCCAACATCTCATGGAACTAAATATAAAAAAAATTTTGATGCTATTTATCCTAAATTGTCAAAAAAATATAATTTACCTTTAATTCCATTTTTGCTAGAGGGTGTTGCTCTTGATCCAAATCTAAATCAACAAGATGGCATACATCCTAACAAAGCTGGAACAATAGTTATAAGTAATACAATTCAAGATATTATTTCAAAAAATTATTAATCGGATATGAAAAAAAAATATCATCATTTAGCAAATGGCACATTTCGTAATCCTGAAGGATCAAAGGTGATTGATATGAATTTCAATTGGTCGTTTAAGGTCTTTAACCAAGAAAAAAAAAAATTAGATATGACATTTCCTGAAAGTAATGTCATTAAAAAAGAAAAAGTTTTATTGGATTTAAATAATTTCCAAAAAGAAGATTATGTAGCGTGGATAGGTCATGCAACATTTTTATTAAAATTAGGAGAAATAACAATAATAACAGATCCAGTTTTTTCAAAAAATGCAGGACCTTTATTTTTTGGGCCAAAGAGATTTACCGAACCAGCATTAAAACTTAATGAGATACCAAGAACAGAAATTTTTCTACTAACTCACAATCACTACGATCATCAAGACATGAAAACAATAATGAGATTTCCTTATAAAGAATCTAAAGTCCTGGTACCTTTAGGACTAAAAAAATATTTTAAAATTAATAGATTTAAAGATGTAAATGAAATGGATTGGTATGATCAAATAAGAATAAATCAGAATTTAAATATTACTTTTTTGCCATCAGTCCACTGGTCAAAAAGGAGTTTAACGGATACTAACAAAACTTTATGGGGTAGCTATTTGATTGAATACAAAGGAAAAAAAATATTATTTTCATGTGATACTGGTGTTGGAAAAATATATAAAGAATTGGGAGATAAGTATGGTCCAATTGATTTAACATTTATTAACATTGGCGCATATAATTTTTATCCTATGGCTTCAATTAAAGACTCTTCTGCTTACCACACTAACCCCGAAGAAGCCCTTGGACTTGCTAAAGATTTAAAAAGTAAAAAAGTAATTGGAATGCATTGGGGAACTTTTGTCTTATCACTTGAACCAATATTAGAGCCCCCTTTAAGGTTTAAGCAAAATGCAGAAAAATTTGGATTTAAAAAAGATGATGCAATTGTTTTTAAAATTGGTGAATTTAAATTATTCAAAGAGCTTTTTGATACTAACTAGAATTTTCCATCAACCACAATCCATCTTGATTTAAAAAATATAGTTTACCATTTATAGGATGAATTTGTATGTCTCTGATTCTTCCAATTTTATCTTTAAATATTATTTCCTCTTTTACGTTTGATAAATCATTAAACTCTAATTTTCTTAAAGACTTATCTTTAAGTGAAGTAATTAATGCATGACCATTCCATTCTTTAAATTCATTCCCATTGTAAATTGTGATTGCACTTGTGGCTATAGATGGAACCCAATATTGAATGGCTTTTGTAAAGCCAGGTTTCCATTTTGGCCCTATTGGTATACCTGAATAATTTGTGCCACCCCATCCAAGAATTTTCCAACCATAATTTTCACCTTTCTTTGCTTCACCAAACCAATCGCCTCCTTTTGCACCATGATTGCTCATATAAATTTTTCCATCAAAAGGTGATAAAGCTAAACCTTGAGGATTTCTTACACCAATTTGGTATATTTCAGGTAGCCAGTCTGATTTCCCCTCAAAACGAGGATTGTCTTTTGGAATGCCACCATCCAGATAAATTCTAATTATACTTCCTGGATGTTTATTTCCATCTTGAGCAATCATTCCCCCGCCTCTTTCACCTGCAGAAGCAAATAAATAATTGTCTTTAATTACCAGTCTTGAACCAAAATGATATGGCGAGTCAATTGGTGGATTGGCTTGAAAAATATTTTTAAAATTTAATTTGTTTTTATTAAATTTTGCACGTGCAATTGAAGTACTAGTCTTCCAATTATTTCTATTTTCTGTGTATGAGATGTAAATATAATCTTCATGATACAGAATATCCAATAATCCTCCCTGTCCATATTCTACAAAATTTAAGTTATGACCAATTTCACCCATCTTTCTTGTTGAAATATTAACAAGTTTTATTTTGCCACCTTTCTCGGTAACAATCATTTCATTATCATTAACGAACGACGAACCCCAAGGTGCTTCTAATTCAATAATTTTATTAAAATTAAAATTTTTACTAAATGAATTAGTTGAGAATAATATTAATGATAAAAGAAATAATAATTTCTTCACTCTATGAAAGTTTTGATCTACCACCATCGACAGCAATAATTTGTCCTGTAACCCAAGAACTGTCTTCAGTTATTAGAAATTTTGCAAGCGAAGCTGAATCTTTACCTTCTCCAAGTCTTTTTAATGGATGGGCTTTCGCTATACCATCAGCTAAAACTTTATTTTTAAGCATTGGCTCTGCAATTTTTGAATTAGTTAAACTTGGAGCAATGCAATTTACTCTTATATTAGGAGCAAATTCTGCTGCTAAAGAAACAGTTAATCCTTCAACAGCTGCTTTAGTTGAAGCTATAATTGCATGATTTGTAAAACCTCTTTGAGCAGCTACAGTTGAAAACAAGACAATTGATCCTTTATTTTTTTTTAAACTTTCTTGATAACCTTTAATTAAATCTACTGCAGAATATAAATTTAGTTTCATACATTTTGTAAAATCTTGTTCTGAAACCATTCTCAAAGGCTTTAAATCAATTGAACCAACACAATAAGCTATACCTTTGATATCATCTATTTCGGATTTAATCTTTTCAACAAAACCATTTTCCAAAACATCAGAGACTGTAAATTTACAGTTTAGTTTTTCAGACAAAGATTTTGTTCTTTCTTCATCCCTACCAACTAAATGTACTTCTTTGCCGGCTGCATATAACTGTTCGGCTAAATTAGATCCGATAGATCCTGTCGCACCTACTACTAAATATTTTTCTGACATAAATTTTTAAAGGGTTATATATAGTTAATGAAATTATTTTTTCTACTTGGAAATCAGCTTTTCTCAGAGAAATATCTAGAAAAGTACAGAAAAGACCACTTTTTCTTTATGGCTGAAGATTATCAGCTCTGTACGTACGAAAAGCATCATAAACAAAAGATATTATTGTTCTTATCTTGCATGCGATCTCACGCAGATAGACTAAAAAAAAATAAATTTAAATTAGAATATTCTTCGATCGAGGATAAATCTTTCAAGCTGGATTACACAGAAAAATTAAAAAAAATAATTAAAGCAAAAAAAATTAAAGAAATTTCAAGTTTCGAAATTGAGGATAAGTTTTTTGAAAATAAAATTACCAATTTTTTAAAAAAGGAAAAAATTAAATGGAATATTATTCAAACACCAATGTTTTTAAATTCTAGAGAAAAATTTAAAAACTATTTATCAAAATCAAAAAAACCTTTTATGGCAGTTTTTTATAAAGATACTAGAAGAGATTTGGATATACTCATGAAAAAAGATGGTAATCCAGAAGGAGGCAAATGGAGTTTTGACGAAGAAAATCGAAATAAACTTCCAAAAAATATATCTATACCCAAATTTCCTAAAATTACTGAGACTGTTCATACGAAAAAACTAAAAATTTTAATTGATAAAAATTTTAAAAGTCACCCAGGTAATACGAAAGATTTTTGGTTTGCTACGGAATATGATGATGTAATTAAATTATTAAATTTTTTTATTAAAGAGAAATCAAATTTATTTGGGGATTATGAAGATGCAGTTGATCAGAAAGACAATATATTATTTCATAGTGCTTTAAGTCCTTACATCAATTTAGGTCTTATCACTCCAGAATTTATAATTAAAAAAGTTTTAGATTTTCACAACAAAAATAAAATAAGATTAAATTCCTTAGAAGGTTATATTCGTCAAGTAATCGGATGGAGAGAATTTATGAGGGGAATATATCAAAGCTATTCAAAAGAAATGGAAACTAGAAATTTTTTTAAACAAAATAGAAAAATGAAAAACTCATGGTACGAAGGAACAACAGGATTACCACCTTTAGATTATGCTATTAAAAATGCAGTGAATTATGGTTGGTCACATCATATTGAAAGGTTAATGATCTTATCAAACATAATGAATTTATGTGAAGTTAAGCCAACGTATGTTTACAAATGGTTTATGGAAATGTTTGTGGATTCCTCAGACTGGGTAATGGTCCCGAATGTTTATGGAATGGGGCTTTTCAGTGATGGAGGAATATTTGCAACAAAACCATATATTTGCGGCTCCGCTTATTTCATGAAAATGATGGATTTTAAAAAAGGAGAATGGTGCAATACCATGGATGGTCTTTATTGGAGATTCATTAATAGAAATAGAGCCTTCTTTTTAAAAAATCCTAGACTTTCTATGATGGTTAGAATTTTCGATAAAATGAAACCTGATAGAAAAAAATTAATTTTAGCTGAGGCAGAAAAATTTATTAAACAAAATACTGCATAGTGAGAAAAGAAAATTTACCCACAAAAATTTGCCCTGTATGTAAGAGACCTTTTACTTGGAGAAAAAAATGGAAATTAAATTGGGATAAAGTGAAATATTGTTCTAAGAAATGTTCAAAAAATAACTAATTAACAACAAGAGCAGCTTTTCTTTTTCTCTGGTTTTTTTGCTTCAATCACTTCTTCTTTAGGGGCCGATTGTTCAAGAATTTTTGCTGCTACAGCTTCTTTCTCTTTTAATATTTTATTTTCAATGTATGCGTAAAGAGAGTTGAAACCTAATTTTGAAGCTTTTTTTTCTTCATAATTCCTTCTGCCTTTAAGATTTTCAATAATTTCAAGAACTTGCGGATTATTCATATTATTGTTATCTCATAATTTTGATAATTTACAATAGTTCTTTAAAAAAATTCTTTAATTATAGTTGGTATGTACTTTTTGAAATTAAAAAAACCTTTATTGCAATATTTCCAAGAACTTCGGTCTAAATTACGATAAAGAAATTTTATATTATTTATTCCTTGAGAAGTTAAAAAATCTAAGTTTTCTCCAACACAAGGATAAAAAAAATAACTATTCTCAATTGTTTTAAGGTTACCAATATCAATAATTTCACAATCCAAAGATTTTTCATCCAACCTTCTTTTTTGATCCTGAATTAAATTAGTCTTAAATTTCATTGTTTTTTCACTAAGTTTAATATTTCTACTGTCGTTATTATTATTTACTAAATAAATCTTTTTAAATTTATGGTCTTTGAAATCAGTCAACTCAAAAGAAAGATTATTATCAAAAATAATTAAATTTTGCTCATCCAAACTTACTGGATTACTAAAATCTTTTAAGACAGCCTTGTATATTTTCTCGCTAACTTTAGGTGGTGCATTTTCATTTAAATTAATGTTATTAAATCTGTTATTAGTAAATTTTTTTATATTCCATTCACTTGCCAAATAATGCTTACCTTGTGTTTGTATCCCAGCAACCCATCTCCATCCCAATGTATTAGATGCTGCATCTCCATCATAGAGATGCTTCATAAAAAATTCAGCTCCTAATTGCCAAGGTAAATTTAAAGTGAAAATCCAGATACTGGCAAACCACATTCTTGTATGATTATGAAGGTAATTAAATTCTTTTAATTCTTTAACCCATTCATTAAAACATTCTATATTTGTATTTCCATCAATGGCATTTAAATAATCTTTATTATCTTTGTATTTTTCTCTTATAATTTTTAGTTCTATTAGGTAATCTGTCCATACATTGGGTCTTAATTCTAACCATCCTTTCCAATAAGTACGCCACAAAACCTCCTGAATAAATTTTTCATTTTTAGAAAATGAAAATTTTTTTAAGGCTTTATCTATAACTTCTAACTCATTTAATATTCCATGAGATATATATGGAGAAATACAGGATATATTTGATCTTTTATCTGGACCAAAATCAAAATTTCTCAATCTCGAATATTCAGAAAGATTGTTTTCAACAAAATTATCTAGTTTATTAGTGGCTTGCGCCCTACTTGGTTCAAAATTCATGATATTTTATTTTAATTTTTTCTTGTGAAAATTAATAAATCTTTCAACATTTGATTTATTAAAAGTTTTATTTTCCTCAAATGAAACTTTTTTCATAGAATAAGCTGAACTTTTAGTTATTCTTGAATGAATAATAACATTCCCTTTAAATAACCTCAATTTAACTGATCCATTAACTTTACTTCTCTTAAGATCTACAATTCTTTGTAATTTAAATCTCTCTTTAGAAAACCAATATCCATTGTAAATCAGTTCCGCATATCTAGGCATAATTTTTTCTTTCTTATGCATTGTGTCTTTATCAAGTGTAACAGACTCTATAGCCCTATGAGCGTGCATTAATAAAGTTCCGCCTGGTGTTTCGTATACACCTCTTGATTTTATACCGATAAATCTATTTTCTACTAGGTCAACTCTTCCAACAGCATTTTTTCCAGCTATGTCGTTTAATTTTCCAAGCAATTTAGATGGAGATAATTTTTTCCCATTCACTGCAATCGGATCTCCACTTTTAAAGTCTATTTTTACAATTGAAGATTTATTAGGTGCTTTTTCCGGAGATACTGTTCTTTGAAAGATAAAGTCAGGTGCGGAGTTTTTTGGATTTTCTAACAACTTTCCTTCTGTTGATGTATGAAAAATATTATCGTCTACTGAAAAAGGTGGAGCTCCTTTCTTGTCTTTAGGTATTTCAATTTTATTTTTTTTTGCATAATTTATTAGATCTGATCTAGACTTCAGTTTCCAAATTCTCCAAGGCGCGATAATTTTTATTTTAGGACCAAAATAATGATAACCTAACTCAAATCTTACTTGATCATTTCCTTTTCCTGTTGATCCATGAGACACAGCATAGGCATTAAATTTTTTAGCAATTCTAATTTGATCTTTGGCTATTAAAGGTCTAGCAATTGAGGTTCCAAGCAAATAAACACCCTCATATATTGCATGGCCCCTAATCATTGGATAAACATAATCTTTTACAAATATATCTTTTAGATCTTGAATAATAATATTTTTTACACCAAGTTTTTTTGCATTTCTGAAAATTTTATTTCTATCTATTTCTTGACCAATGTCTGCAGTATAACAAATTACTTCTGCATCATAATTTTCCTGTAACCATTTTAATATTATTGATGTGTCCAAACCGCCAGAATAGGCAAGAACTATCTTTTTCTTTGATTTCATTATTTAACTACAGCTTTTTTTAGCTGCGTTATATGCTTTAGTGAAGCCCATCAAAGAATAATGATCAATTGTTTGCGAACCAGATTTATTATATCCAGTAACCATTAATCTTGAGGCCTTTTTCATTCTGCTTACAACTTTTCTTTCAATTTTATTACTTGAAATCCATGCAAAATTATCTTGAGCTATATCAAATTTATATTTTGATTTACCAGAGCTAGCTGTAATTGAATTTTGACTATTGTATTCATAGCCTGAGGTTGTGCTTACTTCGTCTTTAATTTTTTCTGATGGTCTGAAAGTTACAAATAATCTTGCATCTCTATCATTTTTTTTAGGAGATTGAAGAACAGGTTTAGATTGAGCAAAACATACTTTACTATCTCCACTAGTAACAATAATTGCATCCCAGTCTTTAAATGTTCCTATTTTATTTAATTCTTCTGAATAAGAAGTTGATCCAAATAAGAGAATAAAAAAAATTATTTTAAAAATTATGGACATGGATTTGGATATTTTTTTTGAATTTCATTAATTTCATTAATTATTTCTTTATCAAGATTCACTTTTACACTTTCTATATTTGTTTTCAACTGCTCCATTGTTGTTGCACCAATAATAACGCTAGACATAAAATCCTGTATCTCACAAAATTTTATACACATTTGACTCATATCAATGTTGTATTTTTCACTAATATTAAAATACTCATCAACAGCTTCGTTAGTATTTGGTTTTCGATATCTTGTCCAAAAATCCCAATCTCTTTCCATCCGAGATCCTTTTGGAAATTGCTTATTTCTATATTTACCACTTAAAAAACCACTGGCTAAAGGAGAATAAGATAAACAGCCAATATTTTCTCTTATAGACACCTCAGCTAATCCAACTTCATATGACCTATTTAATAAACTATAGGGATTTTGTATGGACATCATTCTTGGCAAACTCTTTTCCTTTGAGAGTTTGAGATAATTCATAACACCCCAAGGAGTTTCATTAGATAAACCTACATGTCTAATTTTACCTTGCTCAATATACTTTTGTAATTCAACCAACACGTCTTCGAATTTATTCCATTCATTTTCTTTATGCACATAACCAAGTCTTCCAAAATTGTTTACATTTCTTTCTGGCCAATGAAGCTGATATAAATCTATATAATCAGTTTTAAGTCTTTTAAGACTGTTATGAAGTGCAGTTTCGAGATTCTTCCCTACAAAACTATTTTCACCATTTCTAATATAATCTCTTGCAGGACCACAAACTTTAGTTGCAAGTATCACATCTTTTCTTTTTTTTGTTCTTTCAAACCAATTTCCAATGATCGTCTCTGTATGACCAAAAGTTTCAGCTTTAGGAGGTACCGCATAAAGTTCTGCTGTATCCCAAAAATTAACCCCATTTTCCAGTGAGAAATCCATTTGTTCGAAGGCCTCTTCTTGGCTATTTTGTTCACCCCAAGTCATTGTGCCGAGACAAATTGTGCTAATATCTATATCAGTTGTTCCTAATTTTTTATAATTCATTAAATATTAAGTATTTGTTACCTATATTTTGACTGCTTGAAAAAATTTAAATTTATTACTATATATTTAATTATGGAATTCAATAAAGACAATATTTTAAATAGATCGACGACAGCAAAAAAAGCCGTTGTGATGGATGAAGGCCTTAGAGCCTACATGCTTAAAGTTTACAACTACATGGCAACTGGAGTTTTGCTAACGGGAATCATTGCATTGCTATCTTTTAAAATGTCAGTAGTTACAGATGCAAGTGGATCAATAGTTGCTTTAACTGAGTTCGGAAATGCAATTTATCTATCAGGACTCAAATGGGTGGTTATGTTAGCTCCTCTCGGAATTGTTTTTTATATGAGTTTTGGGATAAATAAAATGAGCTCTTCAAAAGCTCAAACTACTTTTTGGATTTTTGCAGCTTTGATGGGTTTATCACTATCATCAATATTATTAGTTTACACAGGACTTAGTGTGACGAGAGTATTTTTCATATCTTCAGCAACATTTGGAGCTATGAGTATATATGGTTACACAACTAAAAGAGACCTCACAAAATTTGGATCATTCTTAATGATGGGTTTGATCGGTATTATAATCGCATCTTTAGTAAATATTTTCTTAAAATCTTCAATGATGTACTTTGCTATTTCAATCATTGGAGTTCTTATATTTGTTGGATTAACTGCATACGATACACAAAAAATTAAGAATATGTACGCAGCATCAGATTCAGGTGAGGTAATTGGTAAGAAAGCTGTTATGGGAGCTTTAACATTATACTTAGATTTTATAAATTTATTTATAATGCTTTTAAGATTGTTTGGTCAAAGAAGATAAATAAAAACTATAGTTTTTTCCAATTTGTTTTTTTTAGAAGTATTTCTAAATCATAAGCATTATTTAAAATTTTACCATTTCTATCAGTTATTAAATATTTCAAATTCTTATTAGAAAATTTAAAATTTTTACTAATGTTGTAGATAGCTTTTTCTGCTGCATTTTTAAAAATACTAAAACTTACTCTTTTACTTGATATAGAGAGGCCATAGTCTTTCCAAGATCCTTCAGATACCATTTTAGCATATAGGTCTAAAATAATTTTTAGTTCTTTTTTTTCAAAAAAATACTTTTGGTTTTGTTCTTTATTTGAATTATTTATTACTAATTTTAAATTACTCATTTAATTTGTGTTTATTAATCAACCCAACTTGTGATGCTGTAAAGATGAATGTAATTGGTAGCATTCCCCAAACTTTAAAGTTGACCCAAAATTCTTCTGTTTGAGTTCTCCAAACAATTTCATTTAATATAGCTAAAAAAATAAAAAAATAAGTCCATCTGTTATTCAAAATTTTCCAACCTTCATCGGACATTGGCAGTGTTTTTCCAAGTATTAATTTTAAAACTGGTTCATTGGTGAAGTATTTTCCAAAGAATAAAGCTAAGGCAAATAAAATATTTATAATAGTAGGTTTCATATAAATAAAAATTGGATTATCAAAATAAATCGTTAAACCTCCAAATAGAGTAATTAAAATTCCTCCTAACAAAGGAACCATCGGAACTTTTTTTTCTAGTATCCAAACCAATAGAACAGAAATTATTGTTGCGACAATTAGAGGTGGTATTGCAACTTTTAAATTTTTATCACTGTTATAATAAAATAAGAAAAAAATAGCTAAAGGCCCAACGTCTGTAATGAATTTTAGAAGTGATTTATTCACTGCTACATATTAACAGATTAACAAAACATTTATATTTTTTTTATTGATTTTTTTCATCAAATATCCATATTTAATATCGTGAGTACTCAAAAAGCTAAATTTTCAATTGGAGATGTTGTAAAACATAGACACTTCGATTTTAGAGGTGTGATTTACGATGTTGACTTTGAATTTAATAACTCAGAGGAGTGGTATCAATCGATTCCGAAAAACGTGAGACCTAGAAAGGATCAGCCATTTTATCATTTACTAGCAGAGAATGACGAAATAACTTACGAGGCTTATGTGTCTGAGCAAAATCTATTATTTGATGACTCTGAAGAGCCTATAAAACACCCTCTAATTAATGAAATTTTTTCAGGTAAGCGTGGATCAAGCTACTTCAAGCCTTCAAATTAACTAATAGCCAATATTTAAACACAATTGTCCCAAATCTCTGTCATATCTGTTTGTTATAAAATATTTAATTCTGATCAAGAGTACTGTTTTTCCTCTATCTCCCTCTGTATTCTTGGTCAGAAAATTTTGAACAATTTTAATCTAAAATTTATGTGTTATAAAAAATTATGATTAATTATTTCAATCCAAATAATACTTTAAAAATAATTAATAAAATACAAAAGTTTGTATTTGCGCTATTTATTATTGTATTGTTACTTGGATTAGTTGAAGCTTTAGTTCTTTCTCCTGAGGATTATAAGCAGAGTGACTCAGTTAGGATTATGTATGTCCATGTTCCATCAGCTTGGATATCACTCGGAATATTTTCATTTATTTCCATTCTTTCTTTTGGAGTTTTTGTTTTTAAAAATAAAAATTTCTCTTTAATAACAAAAAGTTTAGCACCTTCTGGTTTTGTTTTTAGCATAATAGCTTTAGTTACAGGATCAATTTGGGGAAAACCAACCTGGGGAACTTGGTGGGCTTGGGATGCAAGAATAACTTCAATGCTCTTACTTTCAATTTTTTATTTATTGTTCATTACTTCTTGGAAGATTACGATAGACACTAGTAAAGCAGAAAAAGTTAGCTCAATAATAGCAATTATTGGTCTCATAAATATTCCAGTTATAAAATTTTCAGTAGAATGGTGGAATACTTTACACCAACCCGCGTCAGTAAAAATTTTGGAAGAAACAACAATTCATTCTTCAATGTTGACACCATTAGCTATAATGACTGCGGCATTTGCTCTATTTTCACTTTTGATATTTTTAATGAAATATAATACAGAACTGTTAAAGATTAAAAATAAAGGTCTTAATAGATTATGATTAGTGAACTACTAAATATGAATGGATACGGTGTATACGTTTGGTCATCATTTATATTTACTCTATTTTCTTTTAGCTTCTTGTACGCGGTAGTAAAATTAAATTTAATTAAAGAGAAAAAGAAATTTGAGGAAAATTATAAATCACTAGATGAAAAGAAACTTGCATCAGTAGCTAAGCAAAAAACGTACAGAGAGATATTAGCAAACACTTCCACATCTAAAGTTTAACTAAAATTCACATGTACGGAAAAAAAGTTAAATTTAGAGCTCTTTTTATTTTTTTAATTTTAATTTCATTAGTTCTTACAATTTTTTTGGTGGTTAAATCTCTTGAGGAAAACGTAGTATATTTTAAGTCTCCAACAGATATTAAAAACCTTAGTGAAATCAAAAATGCTCAAAAAATAAGAGTTGGTGGAATGGTGAAAAAAAATTCTATTAAAATAAACGATAAAGAAATTTTTTTCATAATTACGGATTTCAAAAATGAATTATTAGTCAACTTTAATGGATCGGTACCTAATCTGTTTGAAGAGGGTAAGGGTGTAGTTGCCGAAGGTTTCTTAAAGGATAAAAGTTTTCTAAATGCTGAAAAGATTTTAGCAAAACATGATGAAAATTATATGCCTCCTGAAGTCAGCGAAGCTATGAAAAATAATTAATTTGTATGTCAAATTATTTAGGAAATTATTCTTTATATATTGCTTTAATTGCATCTGTTTATTTAATTATTAAGTCATACTTGGATGCAAATTCACAAAATAAATATTTAGATAAAAACTTTATTTTAATTACTTCAATACAAACTATAATGATTACAGTAAGTTTTTTTAGTCTAGTTGCAGCTTTTGTAATTTCAGATTTTAGTAATGAAACTGTTTTTAACAATTCACATACTTTAAAACCCTTATTTTATAAAGTTTCAGGTACTTGGGGAAATCATGAGGGAAGTTTATTATTGTGGTTATTAGTTCTTTCAATTTTTCTATTTATTTTTTTATTAAATTCAAGATCACAAGATACTAAATACAAACTTCTAACGATACTATTTCAACAAATTATTATTTCAGGTTTCCTAGTTTTTATTTTATTAACTTCCAACCCATTCAAAACACTATATCCAATTCCTAGCGAGGGATTAGGTTTGAACCCTATTTTACAAGACCCTGCTTTAGCTATTCATCCTCCAATTTTATATTTAGGTTATGTTGGAACATCTATTATCTTTTCAGCTTCACTTGCCGCAATGATTAGCGGAAATATTGGAGATAACTGGGCAAGACATATTAAAAAGTGGGTTTTGATATCTTGGGTATTTTTAACAATTGGTATTTTGCTAGGATCTATATGGGCATATTATGAGCTGGGCTGGGGAGGTTTTTGGTTTTGGGATCCTGTAGAAAATGTTTCATTAATGCCATGGTTTTGCTTAACAGCACTCCTGCATACGGTAATTGTATTACAGAAAAGAAATTCGTTTAAAGAGTGGACTATTATTTTGTCAATTACAACTTTCTCACTGAGTATGAGTGGCACTTTTCTTGTTAGGTCTGGAATTTTAAATTCAATTCACACTTTTGCAAACGATCCATCAAGGGGGGTATTTATATTAAGTTTTCTCTTTTTCCTAATATTGATGTCTATATTAATTTTCTTTTTTAATCAGAATAAAATATCAAACGTAGCAAAAGAGAATTTTATTTTAAGTAAAGAGACTGCAATATTAGTGAATAACTGGTTTATGATGTTTTTTTTATCTGTTGTTCTTGTTGGTACAATTTATCCAATTTTTCTTGAAGTTTTAAATGGTTCAAAAATTTCTGTTGGTCCGCCTTTTTATCATAATCTTTTAATACCCTTCTTAATTCCTTTTTTAATCTTCATGAGCTTTGGCCCAAGTTTGAAATGGATTAAAGATAAATTAAAAAAGTTTAACTATAAGATTTTAATTATTTTTTTAGTTTCACTACTTATTTCATATGTCATTTTAACAAAAACCGAAAATTCGTTTCTGTTGTCTATTCCTCTGATAGTTTTGAGCATCTATCTTTTATTAGTAACAATTAAGGATTTTTTTGTTAGTAGATCTTCGATTAGCCAAAAAATTTCACATTTTGGTTTTAGTTTATTAATTACTAGTATCTTATTGAATGGCCTTTTTTCCAATGAATTCAATTCAAATATGAAAGTAGGAGATGAAAGAATATTCAATGAAAAAGTTGTAAAATTAAAAGAAGTTAATGTTACAGATGTGGACAATTATAAATCTCTTAAAGCCAGTTTTGAAGTTACAAATAAAAATTCCTCTTTTACTTTATATCCAGAAGTTAGGATTTACCAGCAGCCTTTAACTATTACGAGTGAAGCAGATATTAGGACAACATTATTTTCAGATAATTTTTTAGTATTTAATATTCTAAAAGATGATGGTTATTATAATGTAAGATATCAATATAAACCCTTTATGATTTGGATATGGATCTCAACTATATTTATTGGTTTTGGTGGTTTATTAAGTGTTATTAAAAAAAATGAGCAAAAATATTAAATTTTTAGGATTACTACTAACATTAATAATAATTTTTATAATCTTGCTCAAGGGATTGAATGTATCGAAAGATTACTCTAACGAGAAATTAAAAAGTCAAATAGATTTTTCACTTGATGCAAAAAAACTATTTTCTGATGAAATAATTAATATTTCAGACTTATTTGATAAAAATAGTCATTCAGTAGTAAATATTTGGGCATCTTGGTGCGCGCCATGTAGAGAAGAGCATCAGTTTTTAATGAAATTAAAAGATATGAACATAAATATAATTGGAATTAATTATAAAGATAGTCCAAAAAATGCGAAAAAATTTTTACACTCACTTGGAAATCCTTATTCAGAAGTTATTACCGATAATGACGGAACAAAATCAATAGAATTTGGAGCTATTGGTGTTCCTGAAACTTTTATTATAAGTGGTAAAACAAATGAGATAATAAAAAAGTATATTGGTCCATTGACGAGCGAAAATTTAATTGAAATAAAAAATTTATTAAAAAAAAATGCTTAAAATTTTAAAATTAATATTGCTGCTATATTTTAGTTTTAATTTTTCCTATGCTAATGAAATAAATACCAAAGTAGATCAAATTACAAAAAACTTAAGGTGTTTGATATGCCAAGGTCAGTCTGTTTACGACTCTCAGTCCGATTTTGCCACTAGCATGAAGCTTGTTGTAAAAAATAAGATTGATGAAGGTAAAGAAGAAGAAGAAATATATGACTATTTAAAAAAAAAATATGGAGAATGGATTGTATATGAACCAGAATTAAACCAAAATACATTTTTACTCTGGTCAATACCTTTGATTTTGTTCGCTTTTGGCGGCCTTTTAATTATTAGAAAAGTATCTATAAAGTAGCAAGGATTTTTAATATGAAGATTTTAATTAAAACTTTAATAATTTTATTTCTTACTGTTTCATTTTCTAATGCAGAAAATAAATGGAGTTTTTACACTGGCATGTTCGATTTCAGTGATGATGGTAAGAGAGCAAATCTATTTGGTGCCGAATATATAAATTTTAATGCTAGCAAAGATATTTTCTTAGGAAATGTTCAACCTGTGACAGGTGGAATGATGACGACTGATGATGCATTCTATATTTATACAGGTTATCAATTAACTCAAAAATCTAATTCAACTACCTTTTCCCCTAGTTTTGCAGTTGGATATTACGATGAAGGTGATGGTAAGGATTTAGGTCATGAAATTGAATTTAAGACGCAAATACAAATATTATTTGATATTTCAACTAATTCTGAGTTAGGTATTTCTTATAATCATATTTCTAATGCGAGTTTAGGAAGTAAAAATCCTGGGGCAAATAGTTATATGTTTAATTTTACAAAAAAATTTTAACTTAAGATATGAGATTAAAAGATTGTCATAACTTTTATGACTTTAGAAAACTTGCGAAACAAAAACTTCCATCTCCAATATTTCATTATATTGATGGGGCTGCGGATGATGAAATAACTTATGCAAGAAATAGTAGTGCATTTAATGATGTTGACTTAGTTCCAAATGTCTTAAGAGGTGTTGAAAATGTGGATTTGTCGACAACTATTTTTGGAAAAAAACTAGACTTACCTTTTTATTGTTCTCCAACTGCTTTGCAGAGGCTATTTCACTACGAAGGAGAAAGAGCGGTTGGAAAAGCTGCAAAAAAGTTCAATACGATGTTTGGTGTTTCAGCATTAGCTACAGTTAGTGTTGAGGAAATTTCATCCTTAATAGATACCCCCAAAATGTTTCAATTTTATTTCCATAAAGATCGAGGATTAAATGACTCTTGTTTAGAAAGAGCAAAAGCAGCAAAATTTGATGTGATGGCTTTAACTGTTGATACGATAACAGGAGGCAATCGTGAAAGAGATTTAAGAACTGGATTTACATCACCTCCAAAATTAACACTTTCGAGTTTGTTTAGTTTTGCCACAAAACCAATGTGGGGAATAAATTATTTAACCAAAGGAAAATTTGAACTACCACATCTTCAAGATTTCGTTAAAGAAGGAACTGACACAAATACTTCAATTGGTAATTATTTTTCTACTATGTTGGATCAATCTATGAACTGGGACGATGCCGAAAAATTGTGCTCTCAGTGGGGTGGCCATTTTGCGCTTAAGGGAGTTATGAGTGTTGAAGATGCTAAAAGAGCAGTTGATATCGGATGCACTGGTATAATGGTATCAAATCATGGGGGAAGACAACTTGATGGATCTAGATCACCTTTCGATCAGTTAGCTGAAATTGTTGATGCAGTTGGTGATAAGTTAGATGTTATTTGTGAAGGTGGATTTCAAAGAGGAACTCATATGTTAAAAGCTTTATCTATGGGTGCAAAAGCTTGTGCTGGTGGAAGATTATATCTTTATGCTTTAGCTGCAGCAGGTCAAGAAGGTGTTGAGAGAGCACTTAACTTATATAAAACTGAATTAGTAAGAGACATGAAATTAATGGGCTGCACAAAGATCAGTGATCTTAATCGAAATAATTTAAGATTCCGAAATGCATGAGCTTAAAGAATTGTTATAATTTTGAAGATTTTAGAAAGCTAGCCAAAAAAAAACTTCCAGCTCCAATTTTTCATTACATTGATGGCGGTGCAGATGATGAAACCACTTTAAAAAGAAATACAAATTCATTTGATGATTGTGACTTAATCCCTAATATTCTTAGAAGCGTAGGAGAACCAGATTTATCAACCACAGTTTTTGGTAGAAAAATAGATATGCCAATTTTTTTATCACCTACAGCTATGCAAAGTTTATATCATCCTGATGGAGATAAAGCTTCAGCTAGAGCTGCAGAAAAATTTGGTACCATGTATAGCATGTCGACAATGGCTTCATTTTCGATTGAGGAAATTGCTAACATATCAAGTGGACCAAAATTATTTCAACTTTATATCCATAAAGATAAATCATTTACTGATGATTTGATTGATAGGTGTAAAAGGGCAAACTTTGATGGTTTATGCTTGACTGTTGATACTTTGGTTGCAGGAAATAGAGAAAGAGATCACAGAACTGGTTTTACAACTCCTCCTAAATTCACATTAGAAAGTATAATGAATTTCGCGATGAGACCAGGATGGTTATTCAGGTATTTTACGAATAAGAAATTTGAACTTGCAAATATTAAACACAAAACTGACAAGGGAACTAACATTACAAAATCCGTAATAGACTATGTTAATGAACAGTATGACCCACAAATGAATTGGGAAGATGCAGAATACTGTATAAAAAAGTGGGACGGACCTTTTGCACTAAAGGGTGTAATGTCTGTAGAGGATGCAAAGAGAGCAGTTGATATTGGTTGCACAGCAATAATAATATCAAATCATGGAGGAAGACAACTTGATGGATCTAGAACTCCTTTTGATCAACTAAAGGCTATTTCAGATGCTGTGGGTGATAAACTTGAGATAATTTTAGATGGAGGTGTTAGACGGGGAACTCATGTTCTCAAGGCTTTAGCTGCAGGTGCTACAGCTTGTAGTTTTGGTAAAGCTTTTTTGTTCAGTTTAGGAGCAGGTGGTCAGCAAGGAGTAGAGAGGCTGCTTCAAAATATGCACGATGAAATTAGAAGAAATATGATCCTTATGGGCTGCAAAAGTGTAAAAGAGTTAGATAGATCAAAGATAATTTACCGAAATTAAATATTTTTTATAAATAATTTTTATTATTATTTTCACTTTAAATAAATAGACATGAAGTTGCTTTTCAGTTAGTTTGTCGACGAAAAATTATGATTGAATTAGCAAAAGCATTAAATCGTTTAGGAACTGAGAGTGCATTTTCTGTTCTAGCAGAAGCAAAAAAATTAGAAGCACAAGGCAAACCTATGATCCATTTAGGTCTAGGACAACCTGACTTTAAAACTCCAAAACATGTTGTTGAAGCTGCAAAAAAAGCTCTAGATGACGGTCATCATGGTTACGTTTTATCAAATGGAATTCCAGAATGTCGAGAAGCTGTCGCAAGATGGGTCAAGAGACTTTACAATGCTGATATTGATCCAAATAGAGTTTTAATAATGCCAGGTGGTAAACCTACAATGTATTATGCAATTACTTGTTATGGTGAACCAGGTGTTGAGATAATTCATCCTACTCCAGCTTTTCCAATTTATGAATCAATGATTAACTACTCTGGAGCAAAAGCTGTTCCATACGACTTAACTGAGGATAAAGATTTAAAATTTGACCCAGACAAAATTCTGTCTTTAATAACTGACAAAACTAGACTTTTAATCTTGATTAATCCAAATAACCCAACTGGAAGTTTTGTTGAAAAGCCTGCAATTGATTACTTAGCAAAAGAATTAGAAAAACATCCGCAGGTCACAATTTTAAGTGATGAAATTTATAGTAGACAAATTTTTGACTATAAGGAAATGCCAACTTTCTTTAACTATCCTAATTTAAGAGACAGATTAATTGTTCTTGAGGGTTGGAGTAAAGCATATTCTATGACTGGGTGGAGACTTGGTTGGAGTTACTGGCCAGAGCATTTGGTTGAACATGTAAACAAACTTTTGATTAATAGTGTATCATGTGTAAATGCAGCAGCCCAATATGCTGGTATAGCCGCATTAGATGGTCCTGAAGACTCAATTAAAGATATGTTAGATAAATTTACATTAAGAAGAAATTTAATTCATAAAGGATTAAATGATTTACCAGGAGTTGAGTGTAGTTTGCCGGGAGGAGCTTTTTATGCTTTTCCGAATATAAAAGGGACTGGCATGAATGGATCTGAGTTTTGCAAAAAAGCTATGCATGAAGCAGGTGTTGCAATTGTTCCTGGTACTGCATTTGGTAAAACTTGTAATGATTACGTTAGATTTAGTTTTGCCGCATCTAGAGATAATATTATGCAAGCCTTAGAAAATATAGGCAAGATGCTTTCTAAATAAACTGTATTTTTAATTAATATTTTTGTATTATTAAAGAATGAACGAAACTGTCCAAGCAGAATTAAAAAAGATATTTAACGGGAGATTTTCTACTTCTGAGTCTACTCGTGCAAATTATGCAAGAGGAGAAGATACTTATAATCCAATATTATCGAAGGCAGTTGTATTTCCAGAAACTAATGAAGAAGTTTCAAAAATTCTAAAAATTTGTAACGAGCACAAAATTCCTGTAGTTCCATTTGGAACTGGCACATCTCTTGAAGGTCATGTTGTTGGAAATCAAAATGGTATTACAATTTCTCTAGAAAAAATGAATAAAGTTTTAAGCGTAAATGCTGAGGATTTTGATTGCAGAGTACAAGCAAATGTAACAAGAAAGCAATTAAATGAATATTTAAGAGAAGATGGTGTATTTTTTCCAATAGACCCTGGTGCAGATGCTGCACTTGGTGGAATGGCATCTACTTCAGCTTCAGGAACAATGGCAGTGAAATATGGAACAATGAGAACAGTTATTTCTGGCTTAACAGTTGTTTTACCAAATGGAGACATAATTAAAACTGGTGCAAGAACTAAAAAAACTTCTGCGGGATATAACTTAACTAATTTGTTTATTGGATCTGAGGGAACATTAGGAATTATTACAGAAGTTCAATTAAGACTATCACCAATACCTGAAAGCATAATGAGTGCAGTTTGCTATTTTCCAGATTTAGACTCAGCAGTAAAGACAGCGCAAGAAGTTATTCAGTACGGTGTTCCAATTGCAAGAATTGAAATGTTAAACAAAGACCAAATGGAAATTAGCATAAAATATTCAAAGTTAGAAAACATCAAAGCATCACCAACTTTATTCTTTGAATTTCATGGAAGTGAGCTATCGAATAATGAGTCTATTAAAATTGTAGAAGAATTATCAAAAAATAATGGTGGCAGTGATTTTCAATGGGCATCTTCTCCGGAAGAACAAAAAATACTTTGGAAAGCAAGACATGATGTTTATTATTCAGTAAAAGCTTTAGGTCATGATATGAAAGTTTACTCTACAGATGTTTGTGTACCAATTTCAAAGTTAGTAGAGTGTATTTCGTGGGCAGAAAAAGAAGTTAAAAAGTTAGGTCTAACTGCACCGATGGTTGGTCATGTTGGAGATGGAAATTTTCACTCCATAATATTGTATGATCCTGATGATAAAGAAAAACAAAAAAAAATTAGACAGTACAGTGACGATTTAATTAACAAAGCTTTAGAGTTAGAGGGAACAATTACAGGAGAACATGGAATTGGTCTTCAAAAAAAACATTACTTATTAAGAGAGCACCCAGACAATTTGCCAGTAATGAAAGCTATTAAAAGAAGTATTGATGTAAACAATATCATGAATCCTGGTAAGGTTTTTGATCTGAATTAATCCAAAATAAAATGAAAAAAATTTTAATCACAAGAAGGCTTTTAAGATCTTGTGAGGATAAAGCTAAAGAATTATTTGATGCTAACTTTAATTTAAATGATGAACTTTACTCTCAAAAGAAGCTAATAGAGATGAGTGCAGGCTGCGATGGTATTTTATCAGCTCTAACAGATAAGCTTGATGCAGAAACAATTAATCAATTACCTGAGAGTGTAAAAATTATATCAAATTTTGCTGTAGGTTTTGGAAATATAGATTTAGAAGCTGCAAAGAAAAGAGGGATTGCAGTAACAAACACGCCAGATGTTTTAACTGACGCTACTGCAGAAATTGGGGTTTTGTTGATATTAGGTGCATGCAGAAGAGCATCTGAAGGAATTGAAAAAGCTAGAGAAGGCGGCTGGGTTTGGTCAGCAGATATGTTGATTGGTAAACAATTAACAGGCACTAGACTTGGAATACTTGGCATGGGTAGAATTGGTCAAAAAATAGCAAAAATAGCTAAATCTTTAGGTATGATAATTCATTATCACAATCGTTCAAAATTAAGCGAAGAAAAAGAACAAGGCGCAACTTACCACGACAACTTAAATGATTTGATGAAAGTCTCTGATGTACTTTCGGTGTGTTGTCCTGCATCTAAAGAGACAATTAATTTAATTAATAAAGATACGCTTGAATTATTACCAAAAGGCGCAGTTGTGACAAATGTTGCAAGAGGAGATATAATTGAAGATGAAGCTTTAATAGATGCTTTGGAAAGAAGAAAAGTTTATGCAGTTGGGCTAGATGTTTACAAAAATGAACCAAATTTAAATCCTGGATATCTTAAACACAAAAGTGCTTTTATTCTTCCTCATTTGGGTAGCGCAACTAAAGAAACTAGAACTGCAATGGCCAATCTGGCAATAGATAATATGGATGAGTTTTTCAAAACAGGCGAATGCAAAAACAAAGTTAATTAACAATCCCAAGTTGTAATTGGTATTTAAAATTATTCTAAGTTTCTAGACATATTTTTTATTTCAATTTAGAATTTGTTTTTAAAAAAAAATTAGAGAGGAAAATAATGAAAGCACAGGTTTTACATAAGTATGACCCAGAAATGAAAGCAGATGTTTGGGTCACAGGTGAAGAGTTACCAAATCCTAAAATTGAGAAAGCAAGTGATGTCATTGTTAAAATTGGAGCTGCAGGTGTTTGTAGAACTGATTTGCATATAATTGAAGGAGTTTGGAAGCACATTACAGATCAAAATAACGATCTGTTGCCGATGGTAATGGGACATGAGAACGCTGGATGGATAGAGGAAGTTGGTAAAGATGTTACGGGATTTAAAAAAGGTGATGCAGTAATTTTACACCCTAAAGTTTCTGGCACAGGAGGAACATGCTTAGATTGTAGAAGAGGAAACGATATGCATGCTGAAGATCCAATTTTTGCAGGTTTGAATGTAAAACACGGTGGATATTCAGAATTACTTCAAACTAGCGTAAGAAATCTAATAAAAATTCCAAAAGTTTTAGGTCCAATAGACGTTGCGCCATTTTCAGACGCAGGTTTAACTGCTTACAGAGTTGTAAAAAAAGCTACTAGACACCTTCTTCCAGGTGAAAATTGTGTAATCATAGGTGCTGGTGGATTAGGACATATAGCAATTCAATGTATGAAAGCAATGTGTGCTGCAAATATTATTGTTGTTGAAAAAGCAAAAGCACCTTTAGAACATGCAATGGAACTAGGAGCTGACCATGGGGTTTTAATAGATGGTAATGAAATTGAAAAAGTAAAAGAACTTACAAAAGGAAAAGGTGCAGAGGCTGTTATAGATTTTGTTGGTGAAAAAGGTTCTACGCCAATGGGAATTAAAATGACCAAAGCAACTGGGACTTTCTATATTGTAGGTTACGGAGAAGAAATAAGAGTTTTGGCGATTGATATGATCGATCAAGAAAAAAGTATAGTTGGAAGCTTAGTAGGTACATGGGCTGAATTATATGAATTAATGGAACTAGCAGATAAAGGTTTAGTAAAACTTTCAATGAAAGAATACAAACTTGAAGAAGCTAATAAAGCACTACATGATTTAAATGATGGTAAGATTAAAGGTCGTGCAGTGTTAGTTCCATAATTAACAACAAAGAGAGGAAAAAAGATGAAGACAATAAAAACTTGCGTAACCGCTCTAATATCAGCTTTGTTGGTATTTAGCCCTGTTGCGTATGCCGATAAGTGGAGTGATCAGTTTCCACATATCAAAGCAACTGGGGATATTCCTGGTGATTGTTCTTACGAGTCTATGTCTAAGAAAAACTATAAAGGCAAGACGCTTAAGATTAATACACATGCTGTACCAGTCATGGGAGAGCCAACAGCCCTACATGCTGAGCAGTTTGCTAAACTTACTGGAGCAAAAGTTGATGTTACTCATACGCCAGCAGGTGACTTGTATGCGAAAGCAATGGTACCATTTCAAGCTGGACAAGCTCCATATGACATCGTTTTTGGATTTTCAAACTTCATTAACGATTGGAGAAGATACTTAGAGCCAGTTCCAAAAAAATACGTTGAGATGAAACAAATGAAAGACGTTACTCCGTCTCACATTGGTGTAGCATCTTGGGATGGTGTTATGTATCAGTTTCCGGTTGATGGAGACAGACATTATCTAAAATATAGAAAAGATGTAATTGATAATCCTGAGTACCAAAAACAATATAAGGAAGCTACTGGTAAAGAGCTAAAGGTACCAACAACTTGGAAAGAATATGGAGAAATGGCCGCTTATTTCAATGGATGGGATTGGGATGGTGATGGCGAGAAAGAATATGGATCAGCAGAAGTTATGAAAAAAGATGACCTAATGTATGCTGCTTTCTATTCAAGATCTGCTGCTTACTCTAAAAATCCAAAAACACCAGGTGGTTTTTTCTTTGATTTAGAAACTATGAAACCACTAATTAACAATCCAGGTTTTGTTGAAGCATTAACAGATTGGGTTGCGGCAACCAAATATGTTCCACCAGGAGGAATAAATTTTGGTTTAGGTGATGAAATTGGATCATTTGGTGGAGGACAAACTTTGTTTAGTTTTTCATGGGATGATGCATTTGTTGCTGCTATGCAACCAGATAGTCCAATAAACAATAAAGTTGGTGCTGCACAGTTACCAGGAGCTACAAAAGTTTGGAACAGAAAAACTAACTCTTGGGATGAAGGCTTTAACCAAGCTCCTTTCTTCGTATGGGGATGGGCAGTTGGAGTAGCTAAGAAAAGTAAAGAGAAAGAAATGGCTTTCGATTACCTATGTTTCTTTGCTAACGAAGCTAACCACCAAGCAGATATTGGAATTGGTAGATTTGGTGTAAACCCATTTAGAAATGATGACTTTAAAGTTGATGTATGGACACAAATTGGTTGGGATAAAGATATTGCTCAATCATATGTTGATACTCTTGCACAAATGGAACAAAGTAAAAATAGAGTATTTCCATTAAGAGTTCCTGGAACTTTTGAGTTTAATGCTGCATTGGCCACTGCTGCTGCAAAAGCATTAGCTGGTCAATTATCTCCACAAGCTGCTTTAGACGAAGCTGCTAAACAGTGGGAAGATATACTTAACAGAGTAGGAAAAGATAACGTAAGAAAAGCCTATGCTGTTGGTGTAGCAATGGAAGATAATAAACAATAATTTTGTAAAACTTGTGGCCGTTTTTTAACGGCCACATTTTAAAATAATCCAAAAAAAAATTATGAATTTTAAACACAAGTTTGTTTTTTTATTCCCAGGATTGTTTGTACTTATTGGAATTTTAATTTTTCCAATTATTTTTACTATTAGATTAAGTCTTTCTGGATGGAATAGTTATACACCAGAAATGAACTTCATAGGCATTACGAATTATATAAGGTTATTTACTGATGACCCAAGGTTTTGGGAGTCTTTTTTTAGGCTAAGTTTTTTATCAGTAACTACAGTTATTCTTCAATATATTATCGGATTTGCTTTAGCGATGATGGTTTGGAGAGAAATAAAATTTAAAAGATTTTTTAGAGTAATTTTTCTAGTACCAATGATGACAACTCCAGTAATAATGACAGTTATTTGGAGAACATTTTTTCATGAGTCACTAGGTCCTGTAAATGATTTGTTAGGTGGATTAGGAGTAAAACCTATTTTATGGTTGAGTGATCCAGTTATTGCAAAGTTTACTGTTATAATTGTTGAAGTTTGGCAATGGACACCTTTTATGTTTTTACTATTACTAGCTGGACTTTTGTCACTTCCAAAAGAACCCTTTTTGGCAGCCGCTATAGATGGAGCAAGTCCATTTAGAAAATTTGTTTATGTAACTTTTCCTTTGATGGCTCCAATATCAATTGGAGCAATAATAATAAGACTTATCGAGGCTTCAAAAATAATGGATACAGTATTTGTTTTGACTTCAGGAGGACCAGGTACTGCAACTGAGACGTCAAGTTTTTATATTTATATTAAAGGATTAAGAGAATTTCAGATGGGTTATGCAGCAACCTTATCTTTCACTTATCTTGTCATAATGATTATCAGTTTAACGATAATAGCTAAAGTTTTAACCAAATTAATGATCAAAGAATAACTATGAGCAAACTTTACACTTTTCTTAAATATTTCTTCATTACATTTTGGACTGTATTTGTTGTTGCACCATTTCTCTGGGCTGTATCAACATCTTTTAAAGACTTCCAATCTGTAAATAGTAAAGTAACTTATATACCTTGGTTAGATTTCGAACCAACACTGGAGGGTTGGAGAGTTTTAATTAAGTCACCTGCGAAAGGTGGAGTAGATATTGTTGAGCCTTATTTTAATAGTATTTTTGTAACCTGTACTGCTAGTTTAATAAGTATTGTTCTTGGTACTCTTGCTGCCTATGCACTATCAAGATTTACCTTTAAAGCTGGATTTGTAAGAAACAACGATATTACTTTTTTCTTCATTTCACAAAGAATCATGCCTCCAATTGTATTATCAATTCCTTTCTTTATTTTTCTAAGCACAATAGGATTGCTTGATAGTTTATTAGGTCTAGTGGTCGTATATATCGTTTTATTGATGCCAATTGCTGTTTGGATTATGGTAGATTTTTTTAATAGAGTTCCAAAAGAATTAGATGAGACTGCATTAATTGACGGGTGTAATCCCTATCAAGCTTTCTATAAAGTTGTTTTACCAAATTCAATACCTGGATTAATTGTTGCGGGAATGTTTTGTATTATTTTTGGATGGATAGATTTCTTTTTTGCATTTATTTTGACATTTACTGAAGTACAATTGTTACCTGTAAAAGTTGTTGCACTAAATTCATCAATAACACCATGGTGGAGCCTTTCGGCATCAGCTTTAGTCTCAGTTGCACCATTAATAATCGTTGCATTTATAGTTGAGAGATATCTATCAAAAGGAAATTTATCAGGAGCATTAAAATAATGAATTTAATTGGAGAGAAAATTTCTTATAAACCTGACGAGCAATTTCATTTAAACGATGTCTCGTTTAATTTTAAAAAAGGTAATTTGTATACCATTTTAGGCAGAACTTTATCTGGCAAAACGACTCTCTTAAAAACAATTGCAGGATTATTAAATCCAGATCAAGGCTCAATTTCTTTTGAGGAAAAAGACTTTATTAAAATACCAGTTTGGGAAAGAAATGTTGCTATGGTATATCAACAATTTATTAATTACCCTCATTTAAATGTTTATGAAAATATAACTTTTCCATTAGAACAAAGAAAATTAAGTCCTGAGCAAATAAAAAAAGATGTAGATGAAGCTCTAAAAACTGTTGGATTAGTTGGATTTGAAAATAGAAAAATTCAGGAGTTATCTGGCGGACAACAACAAAGGGTTGCACTTGCAAGATCACTTGCAAAAAAAGCAAAAATTTTGTTGCTAGACGAACCCTTAGTTAATTTAGATTATAAACTTAGAGAGCAGTTAAGAGAAGAATTTAAAAGAATTTTTTCAGAAGGACTATCCCAAGATACAATTTTAATTTATTCAACAACAGATCCCCAAGAGGTAATGGAACTAAATGGAGAAGTAATTGTTTTAGATGAAGGGAAGGTATTACAAAAAGGGCCTGCTAAAGAGATTTTTGAAAATCCATCTAATTTAAAAGTTGCAGAAATATCAAATGATCCACCAATGAATGTTCTGAAGGGTTCAAAAAACTCAAAAAATCTGAACTTTGAGAATATTTCTTTAGAAATTCCAAATCATTTTAAAAATTTAGAAGATAAAGATTATAATTTTGGAATTAGAGCTTCAGAAATAAAACTTGATGAAAATGGTGAAGAATTCGAAATAGAATTAGCAGAGATTAGTGGTTCAGAAACATTGCTTCACTTAAAAAGAGGAAATTCAAAAATAATTGCTTTAATCGAGGAAGTAATGAATTTTAAAATTCATGAGAAAGTAAAAATAAATTTTAATGCAAATAAGTTTTATGCTTTTGGAGAAGATGAAAAATTAGTTTCATCGCCATATGGAGGAACAAATGGCTAAAATTGATTTATCAAATATTTCTCATACTTATAATCCTCTAGATCCAAAACCAACATATGCTCTTAATCCGTTTTCAATGACTTGGGAAAATGGCAAGCGGTATGCAATTTTGGGACCTTCTGGGTGTGGAAAAACTACAATGTTAAACATTGTTTCTGGACTAGTGAGGCCATCAAAAGGCGAAATATTATTCGATGAAACACCTGTAACCGATTTAAAAACAGAAGATAGAAATATTGCACAGGTTTTCCAATTCCCAGTAATTTACAATACAATGACAGTTTATGATAATTTAGCGTTCCCACTAAGATGTAGGGAATTTACAAAAGAAAAAATTGAAGAAAGAGTAAAAGCAGTTTCAGATACTTTAAATTTATCTTCATTTTTAAACTCACCAGCAAGAAAATTAACGGCTGATCAAAAACAACTTATCTCTTTAGGCAGAGGTTTAGTTCGAGAAGACGTTGCTGCTGTTTTAATGGACGAACCTCTTACAGTTATAGACCCAGATTTAAAATTTAGACTTCGAAGAAACTTAAAAGAAATCAATGAACAATATAAAACAACATTGGTTTATGTAACTCATGATCAAAACGAAGCTATGACTTTTGCCGAAAATATAATTGTTATGGATCAAGGTGAAATCGTGCAAGTTGGATTGCCAAAAGATTTATTTGAAAAACCTAAAACAACTTTTGTCGGTTATTTTATTGGCTCTCCTGCGATGAATATTTTTCATTCAACTGTTTCTTCTGATCATGAAGTAAAAATTAATGATACCACTATTAAGACAAATTCAAATTTGGGAAATTTAAAAGATAAAAATGTTAAACTGGGAATTAGATCCGAGTTCATAGAATTGGCTGAAAAAGAAAAAAGTAATACAGTTAAAATTAAACTCACAAGAGTTGAGGACTTTGGTAATTTTAAGCTCCTTACTGGAAAAATGGGCGATTTAGTGATTAAGTCAAAAGTAGAAAGAGAAAAACCCATTCCAGATGGAGAATTAAATTTATATTTTCCACCAGAGAAATGTTGCGTTTATTCTGATGAAAAATTAGTTTAAGGGATAAATGAAACTCCTAAATTTATCAGCACAACAACTTTTAAAAAAACTTAAAAATAAACAATTAACTTCCGTTGAACTTTGTAAAGCATATATCAATCAAAAAAAAAAATATGATAAGAATATTCAAGCTTGGGAATATTTTAATGAAAAAAAACTCCTAAGTGATGCAAAAAAATCCGATAATCAAAGAAAAAAATTAAAATCTTTAGGGGCTTTGCATGGTCTACCAGTAGCACTTAAAGATATTATCTCAACATCTGAAATGCCAACAAAATATGGTGCAAGAATAAAATTAAAAAAAAAGAGTAACCTAGATGCTAAAATTGTTGAGCTCTTAAAAAAGGCAGGAGCAATAATTATGGGTAAAACTGTAACTTGTGAATTAGCTTTCTTATCGCCATCAAAAACTAAAAACCCACATGATTATTCAAGAACACCAGGAGGTTCATCTAGTGGCTCCGCAGCTGTTATTGCATCTGATATGGCACCATTATCAATTGGAACTCAAACGGGTGGATCTGTAATCAGGCCAGCCTCTTATTGTGGAGTTGTTGGTTATAAACCTACCTATGGATTAATTTCTAGAAATGGTGTTTTGCAAACATCATATAATTTAGATCAAGTCGGAGTATTTGGAAAAACAATTAGTGATGTAGCACTATTATCGAAAGTTTTGTTTGCTAGAGATGATGCAGATGAAACAACAACAAATATTAATTTTCTTAATAAAAAAATTAAAATAAAAAAATCAAAATTTGTTTTTTATAAAACCAAACGCTGGAGAAATGTTGACAGTATTTCAAAAAAATCATTTAACAAATTTATTTTAAATAATAAAAAAATAGTAAAGGTTGAGACTGCTCCTAAATATTTTGAAGATATGATTGATTGTCATACAATTATATATGAGACAGAGATGGCTCAAAATTTCCATCATTATTACAAAACTTCAAAAGGAAAACTTTCTATAGAAATTAAGAGAGCAATTATTAACGGACTAAAACATTCGGCAAAAGATTATGCTTTAGCTTTAGATGCGATGAGAACATACTCAAAAAACTTAGATAGTATATTTGAAAGGTTTGATGCAATTATAACGCCAAGTAGTTGTGGAATTGCTGACAAAGGATTTAAGTCAACTGGGAGTCCAGAATTTAATAAGATTTGGTCTCTTGCACATGTGCCCTGCATTTCACTGCCAATTTTAAAAGGCGAAAAAAATTTGCCTTTAGGAGTTCAAATTATAGGCAAAAAATTTGAAGATCTAAGCATGCTAAACCATGCCAAAATATTCAATAATTAAAGATAATTCATAAATATTTACAATCATAGATTGTAATTAAGTGAAAAATCCTCACTTTTTTAAAATGACTCTAAGAAACATATATGCTTTAAATGCGTCAGTTAATTAACTTAAAGAGGAGAAATAATGATTAAAGAAAAAAAACTATTGAAGGGCAAAACTCCTTCAAGACGTAAATTCTTTAAGGCTGCTGCTGCGACTGGTGTTGCTGCTGTAGCTGCATCATCTTTAGCTGCTCCAGCTGTTGCCAAAGAAAGAATTGAAGCTTCTATGGTAGCTACATGGGGAAGAGATTTCCCAGGTTTAGGAACTGGTGCGCAAAGATTTGCTCAAAGAATTACAGACATGAGTGATGGAAGAATTCAAGTCACTTACTATGCAGCAAACGAGAGGGTTAAAGCGTTTGACTCATTTGATGAAGTTGCTTCAGGTAACTCGCAAATGTATCACGCTGCTGACTACTACTGGGTTAAAAAAGATCCAGCTTGGGGTTACTTTACAGCTGTACCTTTCGGTTTCACTTACACTGAAATGAACGCATGGATTAGATTTGCTGGTGGTCAACAATTATGGGATGAACTATCAGACAAATTCGGTCTAAAAAACTTTATGTGTGGAAGCACAGGAGTTCAAATGGGTGGATGGTTTAACAAGAAAATTAGAAGCCCTAATGACTTCAAAGGTCTTAAAATGCGTATGCCTGGATTAGGTGGACAAGTTATCGGTAAACTTGGAGGATCTCCAGTTTCACTTCCTGGTGGACAAATTTACGAAAACCTTGTTTCTGGTGCAATTGATGCAACAGAGTGGGTAGGTCCATGGAATGATGAAGCTATGAAATTCCAAGAAGCTGCTAAATACTACTACTATCCTGGAATGCACGAGCCAGGATCTATGTTAGCATGTGGTACTAACAAATCTTGGTTTACAAGCTTATCAAAATCAGATCAGCTATTAATTGAAGCTGCAGCTGCGATGGAAAATGACGTTATGATGTCAGAGTACAACGCTAAAAATGGTGCTGCGCTTGCAAGATTAATAAACGATCATGGTGTTAAACTAGAGAAGTTTAGCGACAAAGTTTATGATGGTTTTGCTAAAGCTGCTAATGAAGTATTTGAGGAAACAAGAGCAAGCAGTGGTCTCGCTGAGAGAATCCACTCTAGTTTCTTACAGGCTAGAAAAGACATTGGTTCTTGGACCAACTTGTCTGACTCACCTTACATTTCTCAAAGAAACAGAGCATTAGGAATGTAATCTAACTAAATTTAGTTATTAAAGGGCCCTTAATTGGGCCCTTTTTTTTTAAACAAAATCGAGTATTACTTGGGTATTTTAAAATACTATGGTGACAAAAAATTCAAATCTTTCTCTATATCTTAGAATAATCAGTTATTCAGTTTTAGCTTTTACTTTGGCATTTCTTATAAATAATGTTTTAACAGTTTGGAGTGATTGGCCAGGAATAAAAAAAATTTTTTCACATCATGAGATGTTTGGATATAAGAAAAAAGCTTTAGAGGGATCTGATTTAAATTATGGTTATATGCAAATTGGATTATATTTGATTTGCATTGCCGCAGTCGTTTTTTATGTTTTTAAAACATATAGCCAAACTTTGGAGCAAGACTCAAAAATTTTATCAAGATTTTCCGCATATCTTGTTAGATCATCATTTTGGGCAGTATTTTTAGTTGGCGTAGCTGACTTTGTAATATCTTTTATGGTTGTTGAAAGATTATGGGAAGCAATCTTCAGTCCTGAAGTAAAAGCATTGATGGTTAAAGCCCCTGTAAGAATTACATATATTCACTTTCCAATAATATTAATTTCTTTCGTGATTGGATATTTTACAAAATCAGTTGGTTTTATTTGGCTAGCAGTATTGGTTGTTGTAAGTGAATTCGTAATTGTATTATCAAGATTTATATTTTCATACGAACAAGCATTTCAAGGGGATCTAGTTAGATTTTGGTATGCTGCACTTTATTTATTTGCTAGTGCATACGCATTAATTCATGAAGGGCACGTAAGAGTTGACGTACTCTATTCTTCTTTTAGTGAAAAAAAGAAGGCATGGACAAATATGGTTGGATCGGCAGTTCTAGGAGTACCACTTACATTAATAGTTATATTTTTAGGTCTAAACGGAAAAGCAAGTATTATAAATGGTCCTGTTGTAGCTTTTGAAGTTACGCAACAAGGATCTAATGGTCTCTATCTTTTATATTTGATGGCTGTTTATCTAGCTGTTTTTGCTATTACGATGTTAATTCAATTTACTAGCTATTTTATGGAAAGTAGTCACAAAATTTTAAAAGGTGTCAAAAATTAAATTATGGAAACATTCTTTTTAGCTGTTCTAGTTGTGATAATGATAGTTGCTCTTGCATCGGGTTACCCGGTTGCTTTTGCACTACCTGGTTCAGCTATAATTGCAATTGGTTTAGCTGCATTTTTTGGCTACATATTCGAGGGAGACTCCAGTGCCTTTTTTGCTGTAGATGGACCTATAGAATGGCTCGTTGCTGGTATTACAAATTTTAGGAGTAATTACTGGGATGTAGAAACAGATACTTTGATCGCAATTCCTTTATTTATTTTTATGGGAATTATGCTTCAAAAATCAAAAATTGCCGAAGACTTATTAATAACAATGGGCCAATTGTTTGGACCAATTCCAGGTGGTTTGGGAATTTCTGTTATATTTGTTGGGGCTCTATTAGCAGCAACTACTGGTATCGTTGGAGCAACTGTAATTGCGATGGGACTAATTTCGTTACCAACAATGTTAAATAACAAGTATGACAGACAACTTGCTAGTGGAATAGTTTGTTCATCAGGAACATTAGGTCAAATTATTCCTCCATCAATTGTTTTAATTATTATTGCTGACCAGTTGGCAAGTGCATCTGATGTTGCAAACAACTTAAGACAAAATGATTATAAAGCTTTAACTGGTGAATTTAATATGCCAGGTGAATTTAGAGTAGGTTCATCGAGTGCAGGTGATATGTTCTTAGGAGCACTTTTACCAGGTCTTGTTTTAGTTGCTCTTTATATGATCTATGTGTTTATTTTTGCTAGAATAAAGAAAGGCGTTGCACCGCCAGTTCCATTTAAAGGAAATTTTGATTTAAAATTTTGGTTAAGAGTAGTTGTAATTATCATACCACCACTTGCATTAATATTCGCTGTATTAGGTTCAATTTTAATGGGTATTGCTACTGTAAACCAAGCAGGTTCAATTGGAGCAATTGGTGCCACTTTGATGGCTGGTTATAGATTATATGAAGGAAAGAAAAGTGCGTTCTATCCTTTAATTTTAATTATTGGATCTCTAATTCCAATTACATTCTTTGCATCAAATTATGAATTAAATGTAAAAAATTTGGAGGAAAGAGATTTAAGTGCAATCTTTATAACCGCTTTCTTTGTGGTCATACTTGTATACGGAATAGGTTGGAGTTTTTGGAGAACTTTTAAAACAGAAAATGTTTTAAAAGAAGTTGTAACAGAAACTTGTGTGACTACTTCAATGGTATTTATTATCCTTTTAGGAGCAGCAATGCTTACTTCAGGATTTAGAGCTTTTGGGGGAGAAGAATTAGTAAGAGACTTTTTACAAGATTTACCGGGTGGTTTTTGGACACAATTTGTTGTTGTGATGATTGTAATTTTTTTGCTAGGATTTTTCTTAGACTTTATTGAAATTGCAGTTGTTGTTGTTCCAATAATTGCACCAATATTATTAGCTGAAACAGGGGCTAACGTCACAGCCGTTTGGTTGGGAGTTATGATTGGTGTTAACTTGCAGACTTCCTTCTTAACACCGCCATTTGGATTTGCACTCTTTTATTTGAAAGGTGTAGCTCCTAAAATTGTTAAAACACTTGATATTTGGAAAGGTGTTGTGCCCTTTATAATTCTTCAGCTTATAGGATTGGGAATAGTCGGTGCATACCCTAGCTTAGTAAATTATCTACCAAATAGAGTATATTTAACTTCGAATGTTGCTCCTCCACCAATGAATCCTAAATTACAGTACTGTTTGCAAGAGTACAAATTTGCAAGATTTGATTCAAACGGTGAGACAATTAAAAATGCAATATTAAAATTCCAATCTGAGGCTCCAACTAATCTGCCAGATGATAAAATGGAAATTTTAGAAGATCATTTTGATAGTGCACTAGGAACTTTTGCTCTAGTCGATAAATTAAAAAAAGTTGAGGTCGAATACAATGCATATGCTGTTGATTATAGGGATCTGCATTTCACTGTTAGAAAGAAGCAAAAGAAAATACTTAAATTAAATAAAAAAATAGAAAAATATAAAGCAGAGATTAGAAATTTAGATGATGACGAATTAGATGAGAAAAACAAAATAGAATTAAGAATTGAGGATGTAAAACTTGAAATTGAGGAAATTCAAAACTCAATTCCAGAAACTTGGCAAGCTAAGAATTCAGAATTCGACAAAATAAATAAAGCTAAAAATACAACAACAAAAAGATATAGAAAGAATGTAGATGAAGCCTACGATCTACTTGATCAGTTCGCAATGTTCATAAACGATGGAGTAAAACTTCAAGAAGTATCAAAAGATATTAAACAGTTAGATTATTTTATAGCTATGGAAAGCAATACAAAAGTATATGAAAGATCAGTTACAATTATGGATGGATTGTTTGACAAGTTGAGTGAGATCTCTGGAATGGATGAATTTTTAAATAGCGTAGATGATTTATTATCAATGGTAGACTCAGACGAACTTGATCCAATGGCGATTAGAACAAAATCAAAAGAAGTTGTTGAGTTATTCAATAAAGAAGTTAGCTGGAGAGCAAATGCTAAAGAAAACTTAATGCCAAAACTTGAGGAATATAATAATGCAATCAAAGAAACAATTGGATTAAGGTTGCAGTCTAAACTTACCAAAGAGCAAGCTATCTATGTATCTAAATGTAATTCAATACATAGAGATATTTCACTAAATTTTTAAACTGTTAATTTATCAATTAATTCTGATCTTGTATAAAGACCCAAGTCTTCTGCCTTGGACTTTAATTTTTCATTAATCTCTTTTAATTTTGGAACATTTAAATCAAGCTTATTTGCAATTTCTATAATTGAACCAATTATTGGATCTATTTCTAATGGTTTACCAGCATTTAGATCTTGAGCTGTCGAAGGTCTATGTCCTATAATTGAGACTCCTCCTTTAATTCGATCCTCAATTGATATATTGAATTTAACTCCAATTTTTTCCCCAACTTGTTGGCATTCTTGCATTAAAACTTTTATTAAATTGTAAGTCTCTGGATCATTACCCATCTCATCCATAGTTTTATTCGTTAGAGCACTTACAGGGTTGAACGAACAGTTTCCCCACAGTTTCACCCAAATTTCGTCTCTTAAATTTTTCTTCTGAGGAGCTTTTAAGCCCCCTTCTATGAATAAACTTGAAATTATTTTTAGTCTTTCTGATCTGGTTCCATCTGGTTCGCCTAGAGAAAATCGTTCACCATTACCATTATGTTTAATAACACCTGGCTCTAATATCTGACAGGCTGGATAAACTACACAACCAATTGCTCTTTCAGGTCCTAGAGTTTGCCATATCTTTCCACCTGGATCCACACTTTCAACTATTTGATTGTCTAATTTGGTGCCCGTATTAGCTTTATGAAAGTACCACCAAGGTAATCCATTAATGGCGCATATAATTGAAGTTTTTTTACCCATAATTGGTTTTAAGCTTTCTGAAATTTTACTAATAGCATTAGCTTTTACAGAAATAATTATGAAATCTTGTTCATCCAAATCTTTAGGATTGTCAGTTACATCAAATTTAAAATTAACTTTATTATCATCTCTTATAAAAGTTAATCCATTTTGCTCTATTGCTTTCTTATGTTCTCCTCTAGCAATTAAAGAGACTTGAGCATTTGTTTTTTTTAGACTCGTTGCAATAAATCCACCAATAGACCCCGCTCCAAATATACAAATTTTAGTCATCAGTTCACTAATCCAAACTTTTTAGCTAAAGTATTTCTTTGTAGTTTACCTGTTGCACCTTTAGGAATTTCATTTACAAAAAATATTTTCTTTGGAATTTTAAATTTTGCAAGTTTTTCATTTGCATAAATTTTTATATCATCTTCAGTACACTTCATACCTTCTTTTATGATTATTGCGGTAGCTATATCTTCTCCGAGCATTTTATCCTCATATCCAAAGCAAACGGCTTGCTCAATATTTGGATGATCCATAAGAATATTATCGACTTCTAAAGGTGAAATCTTTTCGCCACCTTTATTTATTATTTCCTTTAATCTTCCAGAGATTTTTAGATAACCATCTTTATCAAAATATCCCTGATCGCCTGTTCTAAACCAACCATTTGAAAAGCTATTTTTATTTGCATCTGGATTATTTTCATATCCGGAAGTAACATTTTCACCCCTAATGCAAACTTCTCCCTCTTCTCCTTGATTTAAAATCTTGTTATTAGTATCCATAATACAAACTTCTGGACCAGCAGGAATTCCTACAAATCCAGGTTTTTGGGACTTAGGCGGTAATGGATTTGAGGTCATTTGATGAGTAGCTTCCGTCATCCCATATGCTTCTATTACTGGACAATTAAATACCTCATTTAGTTTTTCAAATACAGCTGGAGGTAGAGATGCTGATGATGATCTTAAAAATCTAAGATTTAATTGTTTAGCAGTTTCTAGATTTTTATCTGCTCTCATCAATATTGCTTGATGCATTGTTGGTACTCCAGAATACCAAGTTATTTTCTCTCTTTTTGCATTATCTAAAAATTTTAATGCATTAAATCCACTACTTGCACATACAGATGCCCCTACCTTCATAGATGCTGCAAGAACCGCAATTAAGCCATGTATATGAAATAATGGCATAATATTTAGACAATGATCTTTATCAGTTAAATTAAGACTTTTGGAGATATTATCTGCCGAAGAAAAAATATTTTTATTTGTTAATGGAACAATTTTGGGTCTTGATGTAGTGCCCGAAGTATGCAGCACAAGAGCTTCATGATCTTCGTCTGGCAAAACATAATTACTGCTTTTTTCAAAAAGATTGAAATCTCCGCTTAAATTATTTCCGTCTGATTTTATTTCGCAAACAGGAATTTTTAATTTATTTGCGACTTCTACTACTGGATTTTTAGAATTTTTCTCTACAATCACTATCTTTGGCTTTAAATCCTCTAGGTAAAATTCGAATTCTTCAGATTTATAGTTAGGGTTTAAAGGTGCAGCAGACATGTAGCTTGAAATCGCCAAAAAACTAGTTGCCATGTAAGGACCGTTCGGCAAAACTATTGCTGCACGATCTTTATTATTAATACCATTACCTGATAATTGTTTTGAAATTCTTTCTATTAATGATTTTAAATCTACAAATTTTAGTGGAGAACTACTTTCAGATGTTATTGCAATTCGATTATCATTTTGTGATTCTATAATATTCCTAACAATTCTAGAGTTCATTTAAATTAATAACCTTTTGCGTATCCATCTTTTCTTGGATCTGAACCGCCAACTAAATTTCCTTTTTCTCTATCTATTTGAATTGCTTGTCCACCTCCATGAGTACCATCTATATACTCAACATTATGACCGACTTCTTTTAAATTATTAAAAATTTTTTCATCAATACTTTTCTCTAATTTATAAATGTTATTGAAATGGAAAGCTCTAGGAAATGAAATGGCTTGTTGAGGAGTTAAGTTATAATCAATAATGCTATTTAAAACATGAACTTGTCCAACAGGTTGATATTGTCCTCCCATTACTCCATAAGATAATTCACATTCTTCTTTGTTGTTCATAACTATTCCAGGAATTATGGTATGTAGTGGTCTTTTTAATCCTTGAATACAATTAGGATGACCTTCTTCAACTCTAAAATTAGTTCCTCTATTGTGAAGAACCACTCCAGATTTATCACCTGTTATTCCAGATCCAAAAGCATAGCAAACAGAATTTATTATTGAAACTACATTTAAATCTCTGTCTACTACACTTAAATAAACTGTTTCAGGATGGTTTGGAATATTTAGATCTCCTACATCTGCGCAGCCATTAACAGATATATTTTTTGAGATATTATCTATATTTTGTTCATTTAATATTTTTTTTAAATCTAAATCTACAAATTCTGGATCACCAATATTTTCCTCTTTAAGTTTATAAGCCTGCTTTGTAACTTCTGCTTCAAGATGGAACCTTTCAAATGAATTCACATCATATTTTTCAATACCTAACTTTTCTAACAATTTCATCATTACTAAAACTGTTATTCCAGGGCCACTCGGAGGACATTGATGAATGATAATATCTCTATATCTATCTGATAAAGTGTCTGATTTAATAGTTTTTTGCTTATGGAAATCTTCAATTGTATGTAAGCCCCCAAACTCTTTTAAAGTTTTAACTAAATCTTCAGCAATTGATCCTTCATAAAATTCTTTAACTCCATTTTTTGAAATTTTTTCGAGAGTCTCTCCAAGTGCAGGATTTTTATTTACCTCATTAAATTGATAACTCTTACCATTATTTAGCATATGTTTTCTAGAATATGGGTTATCGTTTAATTTATTAAATACGTTGCTCCAGGCGTTAGCAACAACTTTAGTCACTTTAAAACCATTCTTTGCAATATCTATACCTTTATGAAACAACTCCTCAAAATCGAGTTTTCCAAAATCATTATGAATTGAATTCCAAGCATCTAATGCACCAGGAATAGTTACTGCGTGAGGACTTGTTAAACCGATTTTATCTATATTCTTTTCCTTAAAATAATCAAAATTTGCTTTTGCTGGAGCAATACCTGATCCATTATATGAAACAGGGTCTTTGCCATTCATTTTTATTATTGCAAAACAATCTCCACCTATACTTGTGGCATTAGGCTCTGCAACAGAGAGAACAACAGAAGCTGCAATAGCTGCATCCACTGCATTTCCACCTTTTTGCAATATTCTAAGAGCTTCTTCTGTAGCTATTGGATGTGATGTTGCAGCCATACCATTTGAAGAAATGGCATCTTTATCTTTTGTTGAATGATTATTCATAATAGAACTGTAATTTCATAAAAAATATAAATGATCAATAAAATAAATAAAAGTATTCTAATTTTTTCTGTATTTGCCTTTGGCTTTTTTATATCAAATTTACTGAGATCAATTACCGCAACATTAACACCTGCTCTTTCAACTGAATTCAATTTAAGTGCCGCAAATCTTGGACTTTTAGCTGGAGGATATTTTCTAGGGTTTTCGCTCATGCAAATTCCTACTGGTATGTTATTAGATAGATTTGGTCCAAAAAAAGTTATCGGATATTTATTAATCATTGCTCTTATTGGAACTATTTCATTTGCTTTTGCTAAAAGTTTTGCAGGTTTATTAATTTCTAGAATTTTCATTGGTGTAGGTGTTGCTGCTTGTTTAATGGGTCCTTTAACTGGTTACAGAGTATGGTTTGAAGAAAAATATCAACAACGTGCAAATTCATGGATGTTGATGGTTGCAAATTTTGGATTTGTTGCATCAACTCTACCAGTTCAAATTTTATTACCAATAATTGGTTGGCGATCCATTTTTTTAATTATAGCCTCTTTAATTTTGATAAGCATAATATTAATATCAATTTTAATACCCTCGTGGGAAACTAAGAGGGATGAAGACCAAAATAATAATCTTCAAAATCTTTCCCACATATGGAAAAATAAATTCTTTATTAGCTTAGTACCGCTTGCATTTTTTAATTATGGAGGTGTTCAAGCAATACAAACATTGTGGGCTGGCCCATGGATGCTAAATGTGACGGGTTATGATGCAATACAAAGTGCGACAGGTTTATTTTGGATAAATGTAACTATGCTTTTTTCTTTTTTAATATGGGGATATTTTTTGCCAAAACTATCTTCCAAGGGAATTGACAGTATGAGAATTGTAAAATTTACACTTCCTGTAAGTTATATAATTTTATTTTTAATAGTCATAATGGGAAACAAAGCTGGTGCAACCATGTTCACTCTTTATATTTTATCATCAATAGTAATTTCTTTAACCCAACCAGCAATAGCATTAAATTTTCCTACTAAACTAGCAGGAAAATCTTTAACTTCATTCAATGTATTTTTATTCTCTGGTACTTTTTTTGTACAATGGATAATTGGTTTAATAATAGATTTTTCCAGAAATTTAGGTGCTACTATTACAATGAGCTATCAAATTTCTTTTTCAATTTTTTTATTTTTATGCATTTTAAGTTACTTATTTTTTTTAATATTAAATAAAAATGAATAAAAATTTTATCGGATATTTTCTATTATTATTTCAGCCACTTTTTATGGCTAGTAATTTAATTGTAGCAAGAGGGGGTGTTGATGATGTTCCTCCCATATCTTTATCTTTTTGGAGATGGTTTATTTTTTTCATTATTTTATTTGTCCTAAATTATAAGTATTTATTTGATAATTTTCAGACTATTAAAAAAGAGAGTAAAAGAAGTTTTTTTCTAGGTTTGATGGGATGTGGTGTTTGTGGAATATTTCCATATATGGCTGGTTCATCTACAACCATTGTTAATATGGGAATTCTTTATACTTCTTCACCAATATTTATAATTTTAATCTCATATTTTCTTTTTAAAGATAAGATAAATGTTTTTCAATTCATTGGCTTACTTTTTTGTCTAGTTGGGGTGTTTGCTGTAATTTTAAAGGGCGATATCAATTTACTTCTTGAATTAAAATTTGCTTCTGGAGATTTTTGGATGTTAGGAGCAGCATTAGGCTGGGCGATTTATACAGTTATGCTTTTTCAATGGAAATCAGAACTTAATTTTTTTCCAAGACTAACAATTATATCTTTCTTTGGTTTTTTATCTATTTTGCCTTTTTATTTTATAGAGCATATTTATTTTGAAAAAACTTTATTCAATAAAGAATTTTATTATTGGATTTTGTTTGCAGCAATTTCTCCAGGTATAATCGCTTTCTCACTATACACATTAACTATTAAATACTTAGGACCATCAACAACCGGTTTCACACTATACCTTTACACAATTTATGGAGCTTTTTATGGAATAATATTTTTTTCTGAGATTTTGGAGAATTATCATTTAATAGGTACCATATTTGTATTTTTTGGTATTTATTTGGTAAGAAGAAAAAGTAAAAATGAAATTAAAGCCTAAAATGTTATTTGCAAAAATTCTGTTTTATATTTTTATTATTTACTTTGGAGTTTCTCTAATAGTTTATTTTTATCAAAGAAAATTATTATACCATCCCGGTGAAAATAATTATTTAGATGAGGGACCTCTATCTCACAAAATCGAAAAAGTAACTATTCAATCTGATGATGATCTAGTTGGATGGTATTACAAAAAAAATAATAACTTTAAAACCTTGCTTTTTTTTCACGGAAATGCTGGAAAATTAGATAATAGAATTTATAAACTAAATGAGTTTGCAGATCTAGATTTAAACTATTTAATTTTTGCATATAGAGGCTTTAGTGGAAACAAAGGCAAACCAACAGAAATTGGACTTTATAAAGATGCAATTAAAGCCAAGGAATGGCTTAATCAAAACAACATAGAAGATAAAGATATTGTTCTCTATGGAGAATCTCTTGGCACTGCTGTAGCAATAGAGACCGCAAGTAACAATTTATTTGCAGGTATAATATTAGAGTCCCCATTTACATCCATGGAGATTTTGGCACAAAAATATTACCCATATCTTCCTGCAAAAATTATTTTAAAAGATAAATACAAATCCATTGAAAAAATTAAAAAAATAAAGTTTCCCATGCATGTGATGCACGGGAAAAAGGATAATATTGTGCCATTTTATATGGGCGAAGAAATATTTAATAAATATGGTGGTGTTAAGTCAAATTATTTTAATGACAACGACGACCATATGATGGAATTTAATAAAAATTTAATTCAATCAATCGACAATTTTATAAAAAGTTTAAATTAAGACATAATTTAAACAAATCCACATCACTTTTAAATTCTAATTTTAGATATGTTTAAATTCCTTTTATTACTTTTTTTATTAATATTGCCAACAAAACTTAGTTCAGAAATAAATAATGAGTACTATGATAATAATTATTTTCATATTGGAAAAATGAACTCTTACAATAGTGAGTTCACTCTATATTTTAAAACACGGAAGAAAGCTATTTTAGCAAAGGGAGAATTTTCTAATTATATTAATGATTTTCCACAGGACTTATACTTATATGATAAAAATTTAAATAAAGATTACCCTTTGATTTCATATGACTGGTTTCCAAAAAAAGTTAAAAAAATATCAAAAAAATATAATTACCCGCTTTTCCCAGAGGATTTTGCTTACTATTTATTAAATGACAACAACACTTTAATTTTGATAAGTGCAAAAAAAAATTTCTATGAAAATTTAAAATATGACATAAAAAATAATAAGCTAGAAATTGCTAAGACTTCTGGCAAACTAAATTTTATAATCTCTTCTTATGCTGAAAACTGTGGTTATAAATCTCTAAAAAATAATTTTGAGTGCAATATCTATAAACCTTTAATTTCTAAAAATTTGCTTAATTAACTTGAGTAAAAGCATTTGCAAACTTCTCAGCTTCAAATATTTGTAAGTCATCCTCTTTTTCTCCGAGCCCGAGACCAACAATAGGTACTTTATATTTCTTTGAAATCGCAATCAATATTCCACCTTTTGCAGTTCCATCAAGTTTTGTCATTATGATGCCTGTGATTGGAAGTAATTTATTAAATTCTTCGAGTTGATTAATTATATTTTGTCCCGATGTTGCATCTAAAACTAAAATAACCTCGTGAGGTGCTGTTTCATCACTTTTTTTAATTACATTTCCTATTTTTTTTAATTCATCCATTAAATTCTTTTTATTTTGCAATCTTCCTGCCGTGTCTACTATTACTTGATCTATATTTTGACTTTGAGCTATTTCCATTGCTTTAAAAGCAACTGAAGCCGGATCTGAACCAGGATCTGATTTTACAATTTTAGCATCAACCCTGTTAGCCCATTCTTCTAATTGATCAATAGCAGCTGCTCTAAATGTATCGCATGCTGAGAAAAGAACTTTATTATTATTTTGTCTAAATATTTTTCCTAATTTTCCAATAGTAGTTGTCTTACCAACCCCATTAACACCTGAAACTAATATTATATTTGTCTTTTCTTTTTTTAAAAAAAAATCTTTCTTTTCTAGGGGTGTCATTAGTTCTAAAATATAATTATTAAGTATTTCGAAAACTTCTTTGATTGGATCATTTTTAGGATCAATCTTTTTTTGAGCAATTATAGATTTTATCTCTGATGCTGCATCTATGCCCACATCTGAGCCGATCAAGAATTCTTCTATTTTATCAAGAGTTGCATCGTCAATTTCTTTCTTAACTATTATTTCTTTAAGGCCTGATGCTATATTGCTTGCACTTCTTTTAAATCCGATTTTAAATTTTTCAAAAATACCCATTATATTTTGATATTAATTTTTTCAATTTCAGATACAGGACCTCTCATTTTTATATTTAATTCATTATCAATTTGAATATTTAAAATTCCTGTTGAAAATTCTATTTTTGAATTACTGTTTTGTAGTTGATTTAAATTAGCTGCGACTGCTGTTGCACATGCTGCAGTTCCGCAAGCTTTTGTTAAACCTGCACCCCTCTCCCAAACTTTAATTTTGTAATGTTGTTCACTAATTTTCTGAGCTATTGTGACATTGCATTTCTCAGGGAAAACTTCATGATTTTCTATTAATGGTCCATATTTTTTTAAATTTATTTTTTCTATATCCTCGCAAAAATATACGACATGAGGGTTTCCAACATTCACTGCAATACCACCATTCATTTTATTTCCGTCAATATCAATCATACCAAGTGATAGATTTTTAGTATCAAGATTTTTACTTAAAGGAATTTTGTTCCACTCCAAATTTGGAGCTCCAATTATCGTTTCAACATCTTTATTATTAAGAACTTTAGATTTTAATATTTTTGAGGATACCGAAATTTCAATTTCTTTTTTATTTTTTTCAATACTTAGTAAATAAGCAACACATCTAGTTCCATTTCCACATGCATCTGAGCGGCTTCCATCCGAGTTAAAAAAAGCAACATCAGCATCAGCTTTTTGACTTTTCTTTATGTAGATCAACTGATCGCACCCTATGAAATCTCTGTCACAAATTTTTAAGATTTGGTCATTTGATAAGTTTAAACTATTTATTCTCTGATCAATAATAACAAAGTCGTTACCTAATCCATCCATTTTAAATGCTTCAAATTCCATATAAATAATACTTAACTTATTTATTGACTTTTTGAACCTCTAATATAATTTACGCGCACTTCCGCAAAATACAGCAATTTGCGGTGTCTTTGGAAACAAAGAGATCGACACCAGTCAGCGAGGGTTCGCCCACTGGTGCGATACTTGCTGTGCGAAATTATGTTTGAAAATTTAACTAATAAATTTGAAGAAATTTTTTCTTCATTAAAAAAAGCTCCCTCTCTTGATGAAAAGCAAGTTGACGAGGGTTTAAAAGGTATAAGGTTGGCTTTATTAGAAGCCGATGTTTCTTTAGACGTAGTTAAGGAGTTTATAAGTAGAGTTAAGCCCAAAGCGCTAGGTCAGGAAATTATAAGATCAACTTCCCCCGGGGATATGGTTGTAAAAATCGTTTATGACGAAATAGTATCTTTTTTAGGTGATAAGAATTCTGAAATCTCCCTTAATGCTGTCCCTCCAGTTCCAATCATGTTAGTTGGGTTGCAAGGTTCAGGAAAAACTACAACAACCTCAAAATTAGCGAAATTTTTAGAAAAAAATAATAAGAAAAAAGTTATGATGGCTAGTTTGGACGTTTACAGACCTGCTGCGCAAGAGCAATTGAGACTTTTGGGTGAACAAAATAATATTGAAACTTTGCCAATTATAGAAGGCCAGCTTCCTGCTGATATTTGTAGAAGAGCTTTAAGTGCTGCAAATTTAAATGGTTGTGAAGTAGTTTTATTTGATACCGCTGGAAGAACACAAATAGATTTTCAAATGATGAATGAAATCAAACAAATTGAAACTATTATTAATCCTGCAGAAACTATACTGGTAGCAGATTCTCTAACAGGTCAAGTTGCTGCTAATGTAGCAAAGGAATTTAAAAATACAGTAAATTTGAGCGGCATTATACTTACAAGAGCAGATGGAGATGGAAGAGGTGGAGCTGCATTGAGTATGAAATATGTTGCTGAGGTCCCCATAAAGTTTCTTGGTGTTGGAGAAAAAATTGAGAATTTTGAAGTTTTCCATCCTGATCGAATTGCAAATAGAATTTTGGGAATGGGAGATATCGTTTCCTTAGTTGAAAAGGCTTCAGAAGATTTAGATCAAGAAAATTTAAAGAAAACAGAAGAGAAACTTAAAAAAGGTCAATTCTCGATGGAAGATTATCTTTCTCAATTACGTCAAATGAAAAAGATGGGTGGAATAGAAGGCATAATGTCATTTCTCCCTGGAGTTTCAAAAATTAAATCACAAATGGACCAATCAGGAATAGATGAAAAAATTATAACTCAAAATGAAGCTGTTATTTTATCAATGACAAAGCAAGAAAGAGAAAATCCTAAAATTATAAATGGATCAAGAAAAAAAAGAATTGCTAATGGCTCAGGTACAGACATTGCCACTATCAATAAGTTGTTAAAACAATTTAAGATGATGTCAGAAATGATGAAAAAAATGTCTAAAGGAAACATGAAAGGAATGGCGGATAAAGGGATCCCGCCTGAACTATTTAATCAATTAAAATAAAGGAGATATAAGTAATGTTAAAAATGAGACTATCAATGGGAGGTACTAAAAAAAGGCCAGTATATAAAATTGTTGTGGCTGATAGTAGATTTCCAAGAGACGGAAGGTTTATAGAAAAATTAGGTTTTTATAATCCGTTATTACCAAAGGATAAAAAGGAAAGAATTGGCTTAGATTCTGAGCGAATTAAATATTGGTTAGGTCAAGGAGCTCAGCCAACAACAAGAGTTGCAAGGTTATTGGGAGAAAACGATATAATGCCAATGCCTGAAAAAAGAAACAATCCTCAAAAAGCAATTCCTAAAAAAGATAGAAAAAAAGCCGACGAAGGTGGAGAAGCGAAACCAGAAGGAGATGCATCTAAAACAGCAGAAGCACCTAAGGAAGAAGCTAAGCCAGCAGAAGCACCTAAGGAAGAGGAAAAAAAATAATGTTAGAAGCTCGTATATTCACACTATATCCAGATTTTTTTCCAGGTTATCTAGGCCAAGGTATTTTTGGCAAAGCACTATCAGAGAATAAATGGAAAATAGATACTGTGGATATAAGAGAGTATGCATTTGATAAACATAAAACTGTTGACGACACTCCCTATGGAGGAGGCAAAGGTATGTTAATGAAAGCAGATGTATTAGCAAAATCAATAGATAAGAATGTTAAAGATGGTGAAAAGATTATTTATTTAAGTCCGAAGGGTAAGTTGTTCAACCACCAATTAGCAAAACAACTATCTCAAGAAAAAACAATAAATATAATTTGTGGACACTTTGAAGGAGTTGATGAAAGATTATTAAAAACAAGAAATATTGAGGAAGTAAGTATAGGAGACTTTGTTTTATCTGGAGGTGAAGGAGCTTCATTTATAATTCTTGATGCAATTTTAAGATTTATTCCTGGTATTCTTGGCAATACAAATTCAGCTAGAGAGGAAAGTTTTGAAAACGGACTTTTAGAGTATCCTCAATTTACAAAACCTCAAATATGGGAGGAAAAAAGTGTTCCAGATGTGCTATTATCAGGCGATCATGCCAAAATTAAAGACTGGCGTTTATCTCAATCTGAGGCTATAACACGCGTCCGAAGACCAGATTTATGGCAATTATATAAAAAGACTAAAGAGAATTAAAATGAAAACAATAGAAGAAATTAATCAATCTAAAGTAAAAAAAATTATTTCTGAGAGAAAGCATCCAGAATTTTTCCCAGGGGATATTGTTAAAGTTGGAGTTAGAATAACTGAAGGAAAAAGAGATCGTATTCAATATTTTGAAGGTGTGTGTATTGCAAAAAAAAATAGAGATATCAATTCTTCTTTTACCGTAAGAAAAATTTCTTTTGGTGAGGGTGTGGAGAGAACATTTGCTTTATATAGTCCGATTGTAGATACAATTAAAGTTGTAAGGTCAGGAAAAGTTAGAAGAGCCAAGTTATATTATTTGAGAGATAGAACAGGTAAATCTGCAAGAATTGCAGAAAAAATTAAAAAGAAAATAGGTATAGATGTCGAAACTAAGATTCATGAAGTAACAGAAGAAAACTTCATACCTGATACAGAACAAAAAACAGCAGATAGCCCACAAGATTCCAATAAAGATGCTCCAAAAGTAGAAGCAAAAAAACCAGAAGAAAAAAAAGAAAATAAAGAAAAAACCCCATCAGAAGAAAAAAAAACTGATGAAAAAAAAGAAAATCCTGAAGTAAAAAAATAATTTTTTACAATGCCTCAAACTATATACGATAAAATATGGAATGATCATCTTGTTCATCAACAAGAGGATGGGACTTCACTATTATTTGTCGATAGACATTTAATTCATGAAGTTACTAGTCCACAAGCATTTGAAGGTTTAAGAAATTCTAATAGAAAAGTTAGACAACCTTCTTTAACTTTAGCAGTAGCAGATCACAATGTTCCAACAACGGATAGATCAGTGCCTATTACTGACGAAGATTCAAAAATACAAATTGAGACATTAGAAAAAAACTGTTCAGAATTTGGAATAAATCTTTTTGGAATGAACGATAAAAGACAAGGAATAGTTCATATTATTGGTCCAGAACAAGGATTTACACAACCTGGAACTATTATCGTTTGTGGTGATAGTCACACTGCTACTCATGGAGCATTTGGCGCATTAGCATTTGGAATTGGAACTTCAGAAGTAGAGCATGTATTGGCAACACAGACTTTAGTTCAAAAAAAATCAAAAAATTTTAGAATAAACGTTAATGGTTCTCTTCCTGTTGGAGTAACATCTAAGGATGTAATATTACAAATAATTGGAAAAATTGGTACAGCTGGTGGCACTGGTTATGTAATTGAATATGCTGGAAACTTAATTTCTAATTTAAGTGTCGAACAAAGAATGACGATTTGCAATATGACAATTGAAGGTGGAGCAAGGGCTGGACTTATAGAACCAGATGAAAAAGTTTTTAATTATTTAAAAGGTAAACCAATGTCTCCAAAGAATTCAAATTGGGACAAAGCATTAGAATATTGGAGTAAATTAAAGTCTGATGGTGATGCGGTATTTGACAAAGAAATCAGTCTTGAGAGCAAAGATATTAAACCGATGGTAACTTGGGGAACTTCGCCTCAGGATGTAGTAGATATTGATGGAATTGTACCTGATCCAGAAAATGAGCTAAACGAAGACAGAAAAAATTCTATTAATAGATCATTAAAATATATGGGTTTAAAGCCGAAAACTAAAATAAAAGATATTAGAATTGACAAAGTTTTTATTGGAAGTTGCACAAATGGAAGGATCGAAGATCTAAGAGAAGCTGCGAAAATCTTAAAAGATAAAAAAATTGCTTCTCATGTAAATGCAATGATAGTTCCTGGTTCAGGATTAGTAAAACAACAAGCAGAGCAAGAAGGTTTGGATGTAATATTTAAAAATTCTGGATTTGAATGGCGTGAGCCAGGTTGTTCAATGTGTTTAGCTATGAATGCAGATAAGTTGAAGCCAGAAGAAAGATGCGCATCAACATCAAATAGAAATTTTGAAGGAAGACAAGGAAGAGGTGGAAGAACACATTTAGTTAGCCCAGCTATGGCTGCTGCAGCTGCTATATCTGGAAATTTAGACGACGTTAGAAAATACAATAGTTAAATGAACAAATTCTCAAAATTAAAAAGTATTCCTGCATATTTACCAATTGTAAATATCGATACAGATATGATTATTCCAAAGCAATTTTTAAAAACAATAAAAAGAACAGGACTTGGAAAAAATTTATTTTATGAAATGAGATATGACGAAAAAGGTAAAGTAGTAGATGACTTTATCTTAAATAAATCCCCATATGATAATTCTAAGATTTTAATTGCAGGGAATAATTTTGGATGTGGATCATCTAGAGAACATGCGCCATGGGCACTTTTAGACTTTGGTATTACTTGCGTTATAAGTACTAGTTACGCAGATATATTTTATAATAATTGTTTTAAAAATGGAATATTGCCTATTAAAGTTAATGATGAACAGATAAAAGAACTTTCTGAGTATTCTAAGAGACAAGAAGAAATTGCAATAAATTTATCAGATCAAAAAATAATTTTTGGAAATAAAGAAATCAAGTTTGAATTAGATGAATTTAAAAAAAAATGTTTAATTGAGGGACTAGATGATATTGCACTGTCTTTGGAAAAGTCTAATAAAATAATTTCATTTGAAGAAAAATTAAAATCCACAAAGCCTTGGATATTTAATGATTAAAGTCAAAAAAAGAAAATTCTTATTATTACCAGGTGATGGTATTGGCCCCGAGGTTATTGGTGAAGTTAAAAAAATTATAACTTGGCTTAATGTAAATAAATCTCTTGATTTTGATATGGAAGAAGCTTTAGTTGGTGGAGCATCTTACGACAAGCACGGAACACCGATTACAGATGAAGTATTTTATAAATCATTAGAATGTGAAGCAGTCATTTTAGGAGCTGTGGGTGGACCAAAATATGATAATTTAGATTTTTCCAAAAGACCTGAGAGAGCTCTTCTTAAGCTAAGAAAAGAATTAAAATTATTTGCAAATTTGAGGCCTGCAATTTGTTTTAAACAATTAGTTGAGGCATCTACGCTAAAACCTGAAATCGTATCAGGTCTAGACATCATGATTGTTAGAGAATTGACAGGTGGTATTTATTTTGGTGAGCCGAGAGGTATCAAGCCAATTGATAATGGTGAACGTAAAGGAATAAACACTCATACTTATACTTCATCAGAAATTAAAAGAGTTGCTAGAGTTGCATTTGATTTAGCAAAGAAGAGAAACAATAAAGTTACTTCCTGTGAAAAATCGAATGTTATGGAAGCAGGTCAATTATGGAAAGAGGAAGTTCAAAATCTTCACGATAAAGAATTTAAAGATGTTGAGTTAAATCATATGCTTGCAGATAATTGCGCAATGCAACTTTTGAGAAATCCAAAGCAATTTGATGTAATTGTGACAGATAATTTGTTTGGTGATATGTTGTCAGATGAAGCATCTATGCTGACGGGATCTTTAGGTTTATTACCCTCAGCTTCTCTAGGTGCAAAAAATAAAGATGGTGAAATGAGAGCAATGTATGAGCCTGTTCATGGATCTGCTCCAGATATTGCTGGGAAAGGAATTGCAAATCCAATTGCAACCATCTTGAGTTTTGCAATGGCTTTGAGGTACTCTCTTGACTTAGATAAAGAAGCTGATGTCTTAGAAAAAGCAGTGCAAAATGTACTAGATGATGGGTTAAGAACTAAAGATATTATGTCAAAAGGAACAAAAGAAATTTCAACTTCTGGTATGGGAGATGCGATTATTGCATATTTGCAAAAATAAAAAAATTAACTTAATTTGATGCTATTAAATTTATGACTGTTTATTCCGCACCTGTGAAAGATATGATGTTCTTATTTGAACATCTAAAAGATAATAAAAATTATAACGAAATTGAAAAATATAAAGAAGTCACTTCTGATCTAGTAAAAGATATCTTAGAGGAAGCTGCAAAAATTAATGAAGAAATGCTTCTTCCTTTAGCAAAAGCTGGAGACGAAAATCCTTGTGTCTATGAAAATGGAGTAGTCAGAACCCCTCCAGGTTATAAAGAAGCATATTCAAAATTTATCGAAGATGGATGGGTATCTTTAACTTGTGATCCAAAATATGGTGGTCAAGGAATGCCAAAAACTGTAAGTGCTTTTTTTGATGAAATGCTTTCATCATCAAGTTTATCTTTTAAATTATATAGTGAATTAAGTATAGGTGCGTATAACTGTATTTTGAGGCATGCAACTGAAGAAATTAAAAACACATATCTTCCTAAAATTGTTGAGGGTAAATGGAGTGGGACAATGTGTTTAACAGAACCACAGTGTGGAACTGATTTAGGATTAATTAAAACAAAGGCAATGAAAAATGAAAATGGCACTTATAATATAAGTGGACAAAAAATTTTTATTACATCCGGCGATCACGATTTAACTGAAAATATTATACACCTTGTTTTAGCAAGAACTCAGGACGCTCCAAAAGGAACGAAAGGAATAAGTTTATTTTTAGTACCAAAATATGAAATTAATGAAGACGGTTCAATTGGTCCAAGAAATGGAGTCAATACTGTTTCAATTGAATCAAAAATGGGTATTAAAGGTTCACCTGCATGTGTATTAAGTTTTGATGATGCCAAAGGTTATATGATCGGACCAGAGAATAAAGGCTTAAATTCTATGTTCACTATGATGAACTTAGAAAGAATCGTTGTCGGTATACAGGGACTAGGTCTATCTGAAACAGCTTATCAAACTGCTTTAAGTTATTCAAAAGAGAGAAAGCAAGGTAAATCAAATAATAATTCTAATGGAGAAACAGATTTAATCATTAAGCATGCAGATATAAGAAGAAGTTTATTAAATATGAAGTCTATAATTGAGGGAGAAAGGTCTTTATCTTTTTGGATGGCTCAGCAGGTAGATGTAAGCTTAAGTCATAGTTCGGAGGAAGTAAAAAAAGATGCATCTGATATTGTAGGTCTTATGACACCTGTAATTAAGTCATTTTTTACAGATATGGGTATGGAAATAACCAATGAAGCAATTCAGGTTTTTGGAGGCTATGGTTATACAAAAGACCAAGGGATAGAACAATTATTCAGAGATAATAGAATTACACCTATTTATGAGGGAACTAATTCAGTGCAGGCAATTGATTTTGTATTTAGAAAAATAAGTCAGAAAAAAGTTTTTGATAATTTTATGAAATATGTAGAAACAGAAATTCAAAATTGTTCAAAAGTAGATAAATTAAATGAACATGTAAAAAAAATATCTGAATTAAAAAATATATTGTCAGATTTCACTGACTGGATATCTCCTAATGGTAACACACCAAAAGACGATATAAGCGCCTCATGTAACGATTATTTAAGATTTTTTGGTTATTTTTGTCTTTCATTTATATGGCTAAAGACAATGAGAAAAAGCTATGAAAATTTGGAAAATAATAAAGAGTTTTATGAAGATAAATTAAATACAGGAAATTACTATTTTGATAAAATTTTGCCTAGAGCTGAGAGCCATTATAAATCTGCTATTTCCGGTAGTAAATATACTATGAGCGCAAAATTTAACTGATGAACAAATATAATCAGAACTTAGATAAAAATCCCTCAAATTATGTCCCTTTAACACCGTTAAGCTTTCTAGAAAGAGCGAAAGACATCTATCCAAATTACGAAGCTTTAGTATATGAAACAAAATCTTTTACATGGACGGAAGTATTTAACAGGTGTATCAAATTTGCAAGTGCACTAGAGAAAATTGGTATTGTTGAAGGAGATACAGTTTCAGTTATGACCTTTAACACTCCAGAGATTTTCGAGGCACATTATTCTGTTCCTATGACAGGTGCTATTTTAAATACAATTAATTCAAGACTTGATGCAAAAACTGTTGCTTATATTTTAGAACACAGTGAAGCAAAAGTATTAATAATAGACAGGCAATTACATGCTGTTGCAGAAAAGGCTTTATCAACTTTAAAAGACAAACCAATTGTAATTGATGTTCAAGACGATTTTGCAGATCAATCCTTATTAAAAAAAATTGGAGAGAGAGAATATGAGGAATTTTTAAATACTGGTGATGAAAATTATATTTGGAAAAGACCAAAGGATGAGTGGCAAGCGATTTCTTTAAGTTATACATCTGGAACAACTGGAAATCCAAAAGGTGTTGTTTATCATCATAGAGGTTCTTATTTAATGTCAACAGGTAGTGCCGTTGCTTGGAATATGCCAAATAGATTAAATTTTTTAACAGTTGTACCAATGTTCCACTGTAATGGATGGGGGTACCCGTGGACAATACCAATGTTAAATGGAAAAACAGTTTGTTTAAGAGCTATTGATGTAAAAAAAATATTTGAATTAATTGAAAAGCATGACATTACCCATTTTGGAGGTGCACCTATTGTACTTAATATGATAACAGGTGCATCACAAAATGATATCAAAGAATTAAAAAACAAAGTTTATGTTTTAACGGCTGGAGCACCACCTCCAAGTATTATTTTCAAAAAAATGAAAGCATTAGGATTTGAGGTAATGCATGTCTATGGTTTAACAGAAACATATGGACATGTTTTACAATGTGCTTGGAATGATGAATGGAATGGTTTTGAAGAAGATAAAATTAATGAAATTAAAGCAAGGCAAGGTGTGAGGTTTCCAAACACAGAAGGAGTGGTTGTTTTAGATCCAGAAACTATGAAACCCGTGCCTATGGATGGAGAAACCATTGGCGAGATAATGATCAAAGGTAATGTTGTTATGAAAGGGTATTTTAAAGACAAAGAGGCCACTGAAAAGGCTATGAAAGATGGATGGTTTCACTCTGGCGATTTGGCAGTTATTTATCCAGATGGATACATCAAGGTTAAAGATAGGTCGAAAGATATTATTATTTCAGGTGGAGAGAATATTTCTTCTATCGAAATCGAAAACACACTTTCTAAGCACCCAGCTGTTTCAATTGTTGCTGTAGTAGCAAAACCAGATGAGAAATGGGGAGAAGTTCCATGCGCATTTATAGAGAAAGTGGTAGATAAAGAGATAAATGAAAAAGAATTAATCGATTTTTGTAGAGAAACTCTAGCAGGGTTCAAAATTCCAAAAAAAATAGACTTCTGTGAACTTCCAAAAACATCAACAGGTAAAATCCAAAAATTTGAATTAAGAAAAAGAGCTAAGGAACTTACTTAGATTTCTTTCAAATAAACAACTTACTTTCTTTACAAACAGATAAAAAAATGACACTAAACTAAAAAATGAAAAATTTTTCTATTGCAAAATCAAGAAGACTTAGAGGTACACCTTATACATCAAGAATTGAAAAACAAGGTGTTACAGCTTACACAATATACAATCATATGTTGCTTCCTGCTGCATTTGGTTCTTTAGAAGACTCATATCATCATTTAAAAGAGCATGTTCAAGTTTGGGATGTGGCAGCTGAAAGACAAGTAGAGATTACTGGAAAAGATGCTGCAAAATTGGTTCAACTTATGACTTGTAGAGATCTTTCGAAATCAAAAGATGGAAGATGTTATTATTGTCCAATCATAGATGATAATGCTGGATTAATTAATGATCCAGTTGTTCTAAGATTTAATGAGAATAAATGGTGGGTTTCTATTGCAGATACGGATGTAATCTTATTTGCAAAAGGATTGGCAATTGGAAATAAATTTGATGTAAATATTATAGAGCCTGAAGTTGACATTATGGCTGTGCAAGGGCCTAAATCTTTTAAATTGATGGAAAAAGTTTTTGGAGAAAAGATAACAAAATTAAAATTTTTTGGTTTTGATTATTTTGATTTTGCTGGAGCCAATCATTTAATTGCTCAATCAGGATGGTCTAAACAAGGTGGATTTGAAATTTATGTAGAGAATAATGCTTCAGGTTTAAAACTATACGATCATCTGTTTGAAATTGGAGATGAGTTTAATATTAGAGCAGGATGTCCTAATTTAATTGAACGTATCGAAAGTGGATTACTTTCTCAAGGAAACGATATGGACAATGGAGACAACCCATACGAATGTGGCTTTGATAAATATATTAACATTGATAGTGATGTTGAATTTTTAGGAAAAGAGAAATTAAAAAAAATAAAGTCTGAAGGAATTAAAAGAAAACTAATGGGTGTTAAAATTGATACTGATAAAATAAGCGTAACTGGTTCAATGAACATAACAGATGAAAAAAATAATATAATCGGAGAATTAAGATCAGGCTGTTACAATCCAACTTTTAAACAGGTAATTGGTATAGCTATGATAAAAAAACCATATTTTGAAGCAAAGCAAACATTCAAAATTGACATAAATGGTAGTAGTTTTAACGGAACAGTTTGCGATTTACCTTTCATTTAGTATAAATCTTTAAAATGACTAATATAGCTATCATCGGTGCAACCGGTAATGTTGGAAGAAAGACTCTAGAAGTTATAGAAAGAAAAGATATTAAATTTGATAACCTTTTTTTAGTTGCCTCTTCTAATAGTGCTGGAAAAAAAATAAGTTTTAAAGGCAAAGATTACGAAGTCCATGATCTTGAAAAATATGATTTTTCAAATGCGGATATAACTTTTTTTGCAGCTGGTGGTAAAATAGCAGAACAATATGCAGAAAGTGCAGCAAAATTAACAACTGTAATTGATAATTCCAGTTTTTTTAGAATGGATCCCGATGTTCCACTTATTGTGCCTCAAGTGAATGCAGAAAAAATTAATGAAATGAAAAAAAATATTGTGGCAAATCCTAACTGTTCAACAGCGCAGTTAGTATTAGCTCTTAAACCATTACATGATTTATATAAAATAAAAAGGGTAATAGTTTCTACTTATCAATCTGTTTCTGGAGGCGGAAAAGCACCTATGGATGAATTGATTGAACAAACTAAATCTTATCTTGATGGAAATTCTGTTCAATCTAAAAATTTTACTAAACAAATAGCTTTCAATATAATTCCTCACATTGATGTTTTTTCGGATGATGGATACACAAAAGAAGAATTGAAAATGACTAATGAAACAAAAAAAATACTGGACAGTAATATAGAGCTAACAGCTACGTGCGTTAGAATTCCTGTTCTTGTATCACATTCAGAGTCAGTAAATATAGAGTTTGAAAATCCTTATTCTCTAGAACAAATCAGAGAAGCATTAAATAATGCTGATGGTTGTAGAGTTATAGATAAAAGAGAAAATGGAGGATATAGTACACCAATAGAAGCAACTGGTAGTGATGAAACATTTATCTCAAGAATTAGAGATGATAAAACAAAAGAGAATTCGATTAATTTGTGGATCGTTTCAGATAACCTACTAAGAGGCGCCGCATTAAATTCTGTTGAAATTGCAGAAACAATAATGAAAGCAAATCAAAATGGAAAATAATCCTTTATCTCCTCATATTCAAATTTATAGATGGCATGTTTCATCTTTAGTTTCAATATCTCATAGAATTACAGGAATAATAAATATATTAGCAATAACTTTAATTTGTATTTTTTTCATATTTTTTTCATTTAGTGAAGGAAGTCATGGATATATAAAATTATTCCTCCAATCTATTATTGGGAAATTTTTCATATTAGGTATTACATGGTCTTTTAGTTTCCAAATCTTAAGTGAGATAAGACATTTAATCATGGATTTTGGTTATGGATTTGAATTAAAAACCACAAAAATTACAGGATTAATTGTAATATTTGGATCTTTTGTATTAACCGTTTCAATTTATTTAATAGGACGAAATTTATTGTAATGAGAGCAGTAACAAAAAAATGGGTATTTTTAAAGGTGAGTTCTCTCATATTAGTACCTTTGATGTTATGGTTTGCTTTAAATTTGGTTAGTATTTATGATAAGAGTTACTTAGAGATATTAACTTTTCTAACTTCTCAACCTTCAAAGTTTATATTTAGTCTATTTCTTATTTTTGCGTACTTTTTCTCAGCATTAAGCATTAGTGAGGTTTTTGAAGACTATATTAAAGACGAAAAAATCAAAAATGCCGCAAACAAAGCTTTAAATTTTTTTGCTATAACAATTCCTTTAATTACAATATTTGCGGTATTTAAACTAACTATATGAAATCTTATAATATTATAGATCATGAATACGATGTCGTTGTTCTTGGTGCTGGAGGTTCTGGCCTAAGAGCTGCGGTTGGCTTAAGTGAAGCTGGATTAAAAACTGCATGCATTTCTAAAGTCTTTCCAACCAGAAGTCATACATCAGCTGCTCAAGGTGGAATTTCAGCAGCCCTTGGAAACATGGGAGAAGACGATTGGCGTTGGCATATGTACGATACTGTAAAAGGAGCAGATTGGTTAGGCGATCAAGATAGTATTGAATATTTGTGTAAGGAAGCTCCAAAAGCAGTACTAGAATTAGAAAAGTATGGTGTTCCTTTTAGTAGAACAGAAGACGGAAAAATTTATCAAAGACCATTTGGAGGAATGACAAAAAATTATGGAAATGGAATTGTACAAAGAACTTGTGCTGCAGCAGACAGAACTGGTCATGCAATTCTCCATACATTGTATGGTCAAGCACTTAAACATAATACAGAATTTTTTATTGAATATTTTGCATTAGACTTAATTATGAAAGATGGACAATGCAAAGGTTTAATTGCTTGGAATTTAAATGATGGAACAATTCATCGTTTTAGATCTCACATA
>CACHAX010000002.1 GCA_902577875.1 uncultured Pelagibacteraceae bacterium
AAATACTACTAACGCAGCGAATATGCCTGCATCTTTTGCAGATCTAGCTGAAAAATTAATGCCGTCAGTAGTAAATATCTCGACTACAACAACAGTAACCACGAGATCTAATCCATTTCCATTTGAATTTCCTCCAGGGTCTCCTTTTGAAGATATGTTTAAAGATTATGGAACTCCTCAAAAGAGACAGACAAGTGCACTTGGTTCAGGGTTTATTATTGATGAAAAAGGAATTGTTATAACAAACAACCATGTAATCCAAGGTGCAGAGGATGTTTATGTTAGAGTTAATGGTGAAAAAAATATAAAGGCAAAAGTAATTGGAGCTGATCCTGGTATGGATTTGGCAGTTCTTCAAATAGAGTCAGATCAGAAATTTACCCCAGTTAAATTTGGAGACTCTGATACTGCAAGGATTGGTGATTGGGTTATTGCAATTGGAAATCCATTTGGCTTAGGTGGAACAGTCACCGCAGGAATAATCTCTGCAAGAAATAGAAGTATTGGTCTTTCTAGATATGAAGACTACATTCAAACTGATGCATCTATAAACCAAGGTAATTCAGGAGGTCCATTGTTTAATATGAATGGAGATGTAGTTGGAATTAATACAGCAATATTAGGTCAATCAGGTTCAATTGGAATTGGTTTTGCAATACCTTCAAATAGTGCACAAAAAGTAATTAATCAATTAATTGAATTTGGCGAAACTAAAAGAGGATGGTTAGGTGTAAGGATCCAAACAGTCACAAAAGATATTGCAGATGTTGAAAAATTAGATGAACCAAGAGGAGCACTTGTTGCTAGTGTAGCTGAAAATAGTCCATCAGATAAAGGTGGAATTAAAGCTGGAGACATAATTTTAGAATTTGATGGTAAAAAAATTAATGAAATGAGTGAATTACCTAGAATAGTAGCTGAAACAGAAGTTGGTAAAAAAGTAAAAGTCAAAGTATGGAGAAATAAACGCGAAATAACAAAAGAAATTATACTTGGCAGACTAGAGACTTCAGAAGACTTTAAGTCTCAAGGTTTGGTAACAGAAAAACCTAAAGAAGACACAATAGATGGTTTAAAAATAAAAGTGAGATTGCTAAATAAAGATGACATTAAAGACAGAAATTTACCCAAAAATACAACAGGATTAGTTATCACAGAAATCGATAAAGATAGCCCAGTTAATTATCTTCAAGTAAATAATATTATAGTTGAAGCGCAAAAGAAAAAGATCAATACTATTGGAGATCTTGATAATATTGTAAAACTAGCTCTAAAAAGTAATGATAAAAGTTTACTTATCGCAATTTACAATAATAATAATCAAAGAAGATATATCGGTGTTAAACTAAATTAATGGACCTAAAGTCCAAAATAATTCTTATTTCAGGACCAACAGCATCTGGAAAATCAAAATTTGCTATCAAGCTTGCAAAAAAAATTAATGGAGAAGTAATAAATGCAGATAGTATGCAAATATTTAAAGAACTTAAAATTCTTACGGCAAGACCTCAGCAAAATGATTTAAAAAATATAAAACATCATTTATACGGATTTAAAAGTGTAAAAAATAATTATTCCACAGGAAATTGGCTAAAGGATGCCAAATTAAAAATTGATAATATTAAGAAGAAAAATAAAACTCCAATTCTTGTTGGTGGTACAGGTTTATATTTTAAATCACTTATCGATGGTATTGTTAAAATTCCCGATATTCCACTCACTATTCGAAATAGAATAAGAAAAAAACAATCAAAAATAGGACAAATTAAATTTTATTCTGAACTTATTAAGCTAGACCCACTTTGCAAAAAAAAAATTAACAAAAATGATTCTCAAAGATCAATAAGGGCCTATGAAGTAAAAAAGTTTACAAATAAATCTTTGTATGATTGGTATAGTGAAACATACTCTGATTATAATCAGGAAAGCTTTATAAAGCTATATATCGATTATCCTAGAGATAAGTTAATTGAGAGAATTTTCTTAAGAACAAATGAAATGTTAAGAGATGGAGCAATAAAAGAGGCTAAGAGGTTTTATAAATTACGAATAAAGAAAGATTTATCATCTAATAAAGTTATAGGTCTAAGTGAAATTAAAGATTACCTAGATAAAAGAATAAATATTAATGAACTGAAAGAAAAAATATCAATAAAAACAAGGCAATATGCCAAGAGACAGTCTACTTGGGCAAGAGGACAAATGTCTGATTGGCATAAAATAAAATTTGATGGACTTAATTCATTTTTAAAAAAATTTCCTAAATCAGAATAGATTGCTTGACCTATTAGCACAACTTCAGCTAGATTGTCTGAATGTCAAAATTATACTCAGGTGCTGAAATTGTATTTAAGTGTATGGAGGATCAAAATGTTGATCATATTTTCGGTTATCCAGGTGGTGCTGTGCTTCCAATTTATGACGAATTACAAAATTTTAAATCAATTAAACATGTTTTAGTAAGACATGAACAAGGCGCAGGTCATGCCGCCGAAGGATATGCAAGATCATCAGGTAAACCAGGCATTATATTAGTAACTTCAGGACCAGGTGCAACAAACGTGGTTACAGCTTTGACTGATGCGTATATGGATTCTATTCCACTAGTTTGTATCTCAGGACAAGTTCCAACTCACTTAATTGGTACAGATGCATTTCAAGAATGTGACACCACTGGAATAACAAGACCTTGCACTAAACATAATTGGTTAGTCAAAGATATAAATGATTTAGCTGAAACAATACATAAAGCATTTGAAGTAGCAACTACTGGTAGGCCAGGACCAGTTTTAGTTGATATACCAAAAGATATTCAATTTCAAAAAACAAAATATAATAGACCAAAAAAAGAAAAAAAACTTAACGGTAAATCTCACAACCATTTTAATCAAAATAGTATAGATGATTTTATAGAATTAATGAGTAAATCTTCAAAACCTATTTTTTATACTGGTGGTGGAGTGATTAATTCTGGACCTAAGGCTAGTGAACTTTTAAAAGAACTTGTTTATTTAACAGGTTTTCCTATTACATCAACTTTACAAGGATTGGGATCTTTCCCAGGCGATGATAATCAATTTTTGGGAATGTTAGGTATGCATGGAACTTATGAAGCAAATAATGCAATGCATGATTGTGATTTGATGATCAACATTGGTGCACGTTTTGATGATAGGATAACAGGTAAAATAGATGAATTTTCACCAAATTCAAAAAAAGTTCACATTGATATAGATCCATCATCTATTAATAAAAATGTTAAAGTTGATTTAGCTATTGTTGGAGATGTAAAAACTGTACTTTCATCTACTCTGAAAAGTTTAAAACAAAAAAAATCAAAATTTTTAAAATCAAATAAACAAAAAACTTCTAAATGGTGGGAAAAAATTCAAAAATGGAGATCAGTTAGATCTTTAGATTATATTGGAAGTGAAGAGACCATAAAACCCCAATATGCAATTGAAAGATTATATGAATTAACTAAAGACAAAGACTCTTACATAACAACAGAAGTTGGACAGCACCAAATGTGGGCTGCACAACATTATAAATTTAATAAACCAAATCGTTGGATGACATCTGGAGGCTTAGGTACTATGGGATATGGTTTACCAGCAGCAGTAGGTGTACAAGTCGCTCATCCAAAAAAATTAGTTATTGATATTGCCGGAGAGGCTTCGGTTTTAATGACAATACAGGAAATGTCTACAGCCGTGCAATACAACCTTCCAATTAAAATATTTATTTTGAATAATCAATACATGGGCATGGTTAGACAATGGCAAGAACTTTTACATGATAAGAACTATTCTGAGAGTTATACCGCCGCACTACCAGATTTTGTTAAATTAGCGGAAGCATATAACTGTGTTGGTATAAGAGCAAAAACTCCAGAAGAGTTAGACGATAAAATTATTGAAATGCTAAATACAGATAGACCTGTAATATTTGATTGTATGGTTGACAAAGTAGAAAATTGTTTTCCAATGATACCATCAGGAAAGCCTCATAATCAGATGATTTTAGGGCCCAAAGATCAAGAAAGTAAGAAGATTACTGGCAAAGGTAAGTCCTTAGTTTAATGCCTAATTCAAAATCAGCATATAGTTTTTCAAATAAAAAAGAGAAATTTGATACACATATTATAGTCGTTTGGGTAGACAATGAAGCCGGTGTATTGGCTAGAGTAGTCGGTCTATTTTCTGGTAGAGGTTATAATATTGAATCTTTAGCAGTTGCCCAAGTTGATGAAAAGTTAAAGATATCAAGGATAACAATTGTAACCACAGGAACACCACAAGTTGTTAATCAAATTAAACTTCAATTGAGAAAGCTTGTGCCTGTTCATAAAGTTGCAGATTTTAAAAGAGAAGATAAAGCAGTCATTTTTAAGGAGATGGCATTATTTAAAATTGTAGGTCCAAATAATAAATTAGAAGGTGCATTGAAAGCTTGTAAAAAATATAATCCTGTAATACTAGACAAAACTAAACAATCAAATGTTATTCAAATAACAGCTTTAAGACGAGAAATAGATAAAATGGCAAACGATTTAAAAAAATTTGGATTGGTGAGTGTTTCAAGAACAGGAGCCGTAGCTATGACAAGAGGTGCAGATATATTTAAATAATTAATTAGGAGAAAAAAATGAAAATGTTTTATGAAAAAGATACTGATGCAAATTTAATAAAGGATAAAAAAATTGCAATTTTTGGGTATGGTAGCCAAGGACATGCTCATGCTTTAAACCTCAAAGACAGTGGAGTAAAAGAAGTTGTTGTAGCTCTTCGAGAAGGATCCTCAAGTATTGCAAAAGCAGAATCTAAAGGTTTAAAAGTTATGAACCTTTCGGATGCTGCTGAATGGGCTGATGTTGTGATGATTTTAACTCCAGATGAATTGCAAGCAACTATTTATAAAAATCATATTGAGCAACGTGTAAAAGAAGGGACATCAATCGCTTTTGCCCATGGATTAAATGTTCATTATGATTTGATAAAAGCTAGAAAAGATTTAGATGTGTTTATGGTAGCACCAAAAGGACCAGGTCACTTAGTTAGAAGTGAATATGAAAAAGGTGGTGGAGTTCCATGTTTATTTGCTGTTCATCAAAATGGATCAGGCAAAGCTAGAGATTTAGCTATGTCATATGCTTCAGCAATTGGCGGTGGGAGATCAGGTATAATTGAGACAACATTTAAAGATGAAGTAGAGACAGATTTATTTGGTGAACAAACAGTTTTATGTGGAGGTCTTGTTGAATTAATTAAAAATGGATATGAAACTTTAGTTGAAGCAGGATACGAACCAGAGATGGCTTATTTTGAAACAGTTCATGAAGTTAAACTTATTGTAGATTTAATTTATGAAGGGGGAATAGCTAATATGAATTATTCTATATCTAATACAGCCGAATATGGAGAATACGAGTCAGGTCCAAGGATCATAAATAAAGAAGAGACAAAAAAGAGAATGAAAGAAGTTTTAGCTGATATCCAGTCTGGTAAATTTACCAAACAATGGATGGATGAATGTAAAAATGGTCAGAAGAATTTCTTGGCTACAAGAGCAAAGCTAGCAGAACATCCAGTTGAAAAAGTTGGTGCTACTTTAAGAGAAATGATGCCTTGGATTGCTAAGAAGAAGCTTGTAGATAGCGATAAGAAATAACTTAATCTTAAAATTGGTCTTATTGACCAAATTATTTTGCAATCTGAGCGAGAGCATGTATTATGCTCGAGCTAAAAAATACTATGTCAGATAAAGAAAAATTATACATATTTGATACGACAATGCGAGATGGCGAACAATCACCAGGCGCATCTATGAGTGTCGAAGAGAAAATTCAGATATCTAGAGTATTTGACGAAATGGGAATAGACATTGTTGAAGCAGGATTTCCAATTGCTTCACCAGGGGACTTTGAGGCAGTCTCCGAAATAAGCAAAATAATGAAAAACTCAATTCCATGTGGTCTTTCAAGAGCATTAAAAAAAGACATTGATGCATGTCATGAATCTTTAAAACATGCCACAAGATTTAGAATTCATACTTTTATTTCAACAAGCCCATTACACATGAAACACAAACTTGAAATGACTAACGAGCAGGTTTTAGATGCAATTAAAGAAAGTGTTACTTATGCAAGAAATTTTACTGATGATGTCGAGTGGTCTTGTGAGGATGGAACAAGAACTGATTTAGATTTTATGTGTAAAACAGTTGAACTTGCAATTAAATGTGGAGCTAAAACTATAAATATTCCAGATACTGTTGGATATTCTATACCTGAAGAATTTGCAAAAACAATTAAACATCTTAAAAATAATGTTCCAAATATAGATAAAGCAATATTATCTGCACACTGTCACAACGATCTTGGTTTAGCAGTCGCAAATGCGTTAGCTGGAGTTTCTGAGGGAGTAAGACAAATAGAATGTACAATAAATGGAATAGGTGAAAGAGCAGGAAATGCTGCGTTAGAAGAAGTAGTTATGGCAATTAAAACAAGAAATGATTTGATGCCGTACGATACAGGCATTAAAACAGAATTAATAAGCAAAGCTTCAAAAATAGTTTCAAATGCAACAGGTTTTCCAGTTCAATTTAATAAAGCAATAGTTGGAAAAAATGCTTTTGCTCATGAATCTGGAATTCATCAAGATGGAATGTTAAAGAATAGAGAGACTTATGAAATTATGACGCCAGAAAGTGTTGGAGTAAAGAAAACATCTTTAGTAATGGGAAAACATTCTGGAAGACATGCTTTTAAAGACAAATTATCTGACTTAGGTTATTCAGATATTACAGATGATATTATCCAAGTTGCATTTGGAAAATTTAAAGTTTTAGCTGACAAAAAGAAGCATATATACGATGAAGACATAGTTGCTTTAGTTGACGATAGCTTAATTGTAGATAATAAAATTAATGCAATTAATTTGAAATCTTTAAAAGTATTTGCTGGTACAGGAGAGCCTCAAAAAGCTGAAATGACATTAGATGTATACGGTGATATCAAGAATACAGTTGAAACAGGGGATGGACCAGTTGATGCTATATTTAAATGTATAAAAAAATTGTTTCCTCATGATGTAAAATTATCTTTATACCAAGTTCATGCAGTAACAGAAGGCACAGATGCCCAGGCAACTGTTAGTGTGAAAATCGAAGAAAATGACAGGACAACCGTAGGTCAATCAGCTGATACTGACACTTTAGTTGCATCAGCGAATGCATATTTAAATGCATTGAATAAAATGCTTATAAAACGTGAGAAAAAAGCACCATCTCAAAATATTAAACATCAAAAAGTGAAAGGAATATAATTAAATGTCAATGTTTGCCAATTTAAGAAAGTTTTGGAGCCAGGATATGGCAATTGATCTTGGAACAGCTAATACTTTAGTAGTTTTAAAAAGCAAAGGTGTAGTTCTAAATGAGCCATCTGTTGTAGCAGTTGTAGATAATAAGGGAAAAAAATCTGTTTTGGCGGTAGGTGATGAAGCTAAAACAATGTTAGGAAGAACTCCAGGTAATATTCAAGCAATAAGACCTTTACGAGATGGTGTGATTGCAGACTTTATCGTTACAGAAGAAATGATTAAACATTTTATTAAAAAAGTTCATAAAAAAACAATCGCAAATCCTAGAATTTTAATTTGTGTACCAACTGGATCAACACCAGTCGAAAGAAAAGCTATTCAAGACAGTGCATTAGCGGCAGGAGCTAGAAGAGTTCAACTAATTGAAGAGCCAATTGCAGCAGCAATTGGAGCGGGGCTACCAATTCAAGAAGCAACAGGATCAATGGTTGTAGATATTGGTGGTGGAACAACAGAAATTGCCGTTATGTCATTAGGAGGTGTTGTTTACTCAGAGTCTTTAAGAGTTGCTGGAGATGCCATGGATAATGCATTAAAAGATTATATGAGAGAAGAATACAATTTAATGATCGGAGATAGTACTGCAGAAAAAATTAAAAAAGATATTGGTACTGCGATACCTACAAATAATAATACTTATGCAGTTAAAGGCAGAGATTTAAGATCAGGAACCCCTAAAGAGGTAAATATCTCAGAACAAGATACTTCAGAAGCTTTAAACCCGATACTTAAAGAAATTGTATCTGGAATAAAAAAAGCATTAGAAAATACACCCCCAGAATTATCAGCTGATTTAGTTGATATGGGTTTAACGATGACAGGAGGAGGATCACTTTTAAAAAATATAGACAAAAGATTCTCTAAAGAAACTGGATTACCAGTAAATATTGCTGATGATCCATTGTCATGTGTTGCAATAGGAACAGGAAAGGCGTTAGACGATCAAGAGATATTTTCTACTGTACTATCTGAGTATTAAATATTATGTCAACAGAATCGAGTAGAGATGATTTCATTATTGCTATTCGTTCAGCATTTCTAAAAAAAGGAAATAGACAAAAGTTTTCCTTATTTACTCTATTAATTATATCAATTTTAGTTTTATCATTAGAGTATTTTAAAACTGGTCCAGTTAATCAATTTAGGTCTATTACAAAAGATATAATATTTAGAGGTTCACATGTTGTATCTAGCCCATTTAAATATGTAAAAGACAAATACTACCTCTTCCAAGATCACATGAGTATGTATGAAGAGTTTTCAGCTCTAAGAGATAAGGATCTTGATCTTGACTCACTTAGAAAAGAAGTTGATTTTTATAAATCAGAAAATGCTCTTTTAAAACAATTGATAGAGGAAAGAGATCTCTTTTCTAAAGAGTATATGTTAACTAAGATTTTATTGGATAAACAAAGTCCTTATTTAAAATCTCTAATAATTAACAAAGGTCAAAAAAATGGAGTTAAATTAGGATCAGCTGTTAAAGATCGATTATATTATATTGGAAAGGTTGTAAATGTTAACTTTTTGAGTTCCAGAGTATTGCTGGCTAATGATCTTAATAGTAAAATCCCAATCATTATTGAGCCAAGTGGCATCAATGCAATACTCTCAGGAAATGGAAATGATGAATACGCAGAGCTAGAGTACCTACCAAAAGAAAATGAAATAAAACAAAATGAAATTGTTTATACCTCTGGGTCAGATGGCACAATTCCAGCCTCAATTCCTGTTGGAAAAATAATTATTCAAGATAATAAAAAGTATGTGAAGTTTTTTAGCAACTTAAATCAATTAAATTATGTTCAGGTAAATAAATAAAATGGCTAGAGGTGATATAAAATTTTATCAATTTTTATTAAATAGTTTTCCTATAATTTTATTATTTTTTTTTGCTTTGACGGGCTACTCATTTTCATTTCAAATTTTCAAAATTAATATATCTTTTAATTTTATTCACTTAATAGTTTTTTATTGGGTTTTAAGGAAACCTGAAATGCTTGGATATGGCCTTATTTTTTTTGCAGGTGTAATTAATGATGTTGTTCAAAACTTACCTATTGGAGTTTCATCAATAAATTATCTTTTGCTTTGTGTCGTCGCATCTTTTTTTAGGGCTAGAACTTTAGTTCCTAATCTAATTTATGATTGGATATTATTCTTTATTGCAATATTAATTGTTAGCTCAATTCATTTTACAGTGTTAGCAATTTTCTTTGATGGAAGTATTAGTTATAGAGCTTTAATGTCAACTGCCTTTTTTTCATTTTTAATTTATCCAGCGGTGGCAAAATTATTTAATCAAATTTATTTACTAGGTTTAAAACAAAAAAATGTTGAATAGAGGAAGAAATATTGAAAAGGGTAGAGTTATAACAAGAAGGATGTTTATACTAGCTGCAGCAAAAGTATTGCTTTTTGCTGGTATTTCATCAAGATTATATAATTTACAAATTTCTGATAGAGAAAAATATGAAATTTTATCTGATAAAAATAGAATACGTGAGTGGAAAACGCCTCCTCAGAGAGGAATAATTGTAGATAACTTTAATAAAGTACTAGCAAGTAATGATAGAGTTTTTCAGCTACACTTAATGTTAGATGAAATTGATGACTTTGATGTAACAATATTTAAAATTAAAAATTTAATTGGATTAGATAAGTTTCAAGTAAAAAAATTATATAAAAAAAAAGAAAGATTAAAACCATGGGATACTTTGGTAGTTTCAGATAATTTAACTTGGGAACAATTCTCAAAAATTAATTTATATTTACACGAATTAGAAGGTGCAAAACCTGTATTATCAACATCTAGGTTCTATCCCTATTCAAATGACTTAGTTCATGTAGTTGGTTATGTTGGTGATGCTAGTCCAAAAGATCTTGAAAAACCAGAGATAAAAGAAAATTTTGTTCCAGGTCTAAAAGTGGGAAAATATGGAATAGAAAATTCACAAGAGAAAATGTTAATAGGTAACTATGGTATTAAAAGATATGAAGTTAATGCGTCTGGAAAAAGAATAAGCCAAATAGACTATATTAAAGAAAGACAGGGCAATAAAGTAAACTTAACTGTAGATATTGAAATTCAAAAATTTGCCCAAGAGCTACTTAAAGGAAAAGCAGGCTCAATATGTGCAATGGATATTTATACCGGTGAATTAGTTGCAATGGCATCATCACCAACATATGATCCAAACAAATTTACGCATGGAATTAATCAGAAAGATTGGCAAGAAATCAGAAATAATCCTTTAAAACCTTTGATAAATAAGTCTATTGCTGGACTTTATTCTCCTGGTTCAACTTTTAAGCCATTAGTTGCTCTTGCAGCTTTAGAGTATGGAATATTAGATCCTAATAAAACAATAAGATGTAAGGGTCACAAGCATCCATATGAATTATACGGAGTAAAATATCATTGTTGGAAAAAAGAAGGACATGGATATATGAAATTGAGAAATGCGATCAAACAATCTTGCGATATATACTTTTATGAAATGGCAAGATTACTTGGGGTTGATAAATTATCAATAATTGCAAAAAGATATGGTCTTGGAACTAATGTGCTCGGAGATCTCTATAATGATGAAAAAAGTGGTTTAGTACCGGATACGAAATGGAAAAGACGTGTATTGGAGCAAAGTTGGTATTTAGGAGAAACTGTTATCAATGGTATAGGACAGGGCTATATTCAAACTACACCGCTTCAACTTTGTCTAATGACTGCGCAAATTGCAAATGGAGGATATAAAATAAAACCTCATATCATAAAAGATGATTCTATAAATTATAAGGATGTAATAAATAAAATTAAAATAGATCAATCTGGTTTCCCATTACATGAAAGAAATTACTTAGATGATATAAACGTTGAATATTACCAAAGAATGTATCACAAAAAGTCTAATATTAATTTTGTATTAGATGCAATGTTTGGTTCTACAAATGAACAATATGGAACTTCATATAAATCTCGATACGATGATCCCAAGTATCAATTTGCTGGGAAAACTGGAACATCACAGGTAAGAAGAATTACTGATCTTGATAGAGAATTAGATTTAGATACTGAACAAATTGAATACAGAAAAAGAGATCATGCGTTATATGTAGCTTTCGCTCCATACAAGGATCCAAGATATGCAATAAGTGTAATTATTGAACACGGAGGCTCTGGTAGCAAGGCTGCAGCTCCACTTGCAAGTAAATTAATTAAAAGAATTATTGACAGACATAAATTAAGAGAACAATTTAATAATGGAAAAACAAGTTTAGCATAATGTTAAGAGAGAGAATACAAGCTAGCAATTATAGTTTTTTAGATAAATTAAGATCTATTGATTATTTATTAATTTTACTAATAATTGCTATAGGATCAATAAGTATATTTGCAATTTACTCAACAGAAGGAGGTAAATTTTCTTTTTACACAAAAAATCATATAATTAGATTATCTGTATTTTTTAGTTTATTTTTGGTTTTATCTTTTGTCAGAGTTTCAACCTGGTATAAAAATGCTTACTTATTTTATATTATTGGATTGATTTTATTAATAACAGTTTTATTTTTTGGAATTTCAGCATCTGGTGCAACAAGATGGATAAATTTATATTTTTTAAATTTACAACCGTCAGAATTAATGAAGATTGCTGTGATAATATGTTTTGCAAGATATTATCATAGAATTCAAAGCTCAGATATTCAAAGCTATAAGTTTTTAATTCAACCAATTATTCTTTTAATAATCCCTTGTTATCTTGTGATACAGCAGCCTGATTTAGGGACTTCTATTTTAATTGCAGGAAGTGGTATTGCTATAATTTGGCTCGCAGGATTAAATATTAAATACTTTGTTTACTCAGGTTTGTTGTTATTGGTCTCATTACCTTTTGCTATATCTGTTTTAAAACCTTATCAAAAATCTAGAATTCTAACTTTCTTTAATCCTGATAGAGACCCTTTGGGAGCTGGATATCAAATAATTCAATCTAAAATAGCTATTGGATCAGGCGGTTTTTTTGGAAAAGGATACTTAAAAGGAACTCAAAGTTATCTTGAATTTTTACCCGAAAAACACACCGACTTTATATTTACACTTTTTTCTGAAGAGTTTGGGTTTCTTGGGTCAATTATACTTTTATTTTTGTACATATTATTAATTTATAGAATAATAAATGTTGGACTAGTCTCAAGGAGCTTCTTTGCAAAATTATATTGCTTTGGTTTTGCTACAGCAATTTTCTTATATGTATTTGTTAATATAGCGATGGTTTTAGGAATGTTACCAATTGTTGGTGCACCATTGCCCATAATGTCTTATGGTGGATCATCTTTGTTATCTATTATGTTGGGACTGAGTATTGTTATGAGTTGTAAAATTTATAATCAGGAACAGATATCAGTTTATTAGTTATTTTCCATCTATGGCAACAATTGTTAAATCATCTTTTTGTATGTGACCTGTACCCAGAATATCATCTATCATAGTTTTAAGTCTTTCATTAATTGGAGTTGATTGATATTTTTTTATATAATTTTCAAAACCTTCAGATCCTAACATTTCACCACTTGGATTTTTTATTTCAGTAATTCCGTCGGTAAAAATATACATAGAGCTATTTTCAAACGGTATAGTATGTTCAGGATATTGCGTTTTTGGCATTATTCCCAAAGGTGGTCCAGCCTCAGAGAAATTAGTAAAAGTTCCATCAGCTGATAATATCAATGGTGGCTCATGACCTGCACTTGATAAGAGTAATTCTTTTTTGTTTGAGTCATATATTCCAATTAACATTGTAACAAACATACCTCTCGAAATTGTTTCGCATATTTCATTATTTAGCTGAAATAATAATTCAGATGCAGAAAAGTTAGTTTTACTTAAGCATCTGTATAGACTTGACGCTTTTGACATCAACAATGATGACTTAATACCTTTTCCAGATACGTCTGCTACCCCAAATCCATATTTTCCATTTCCAAGATCTGAAAAATTATAAAAGTCACCTGAGACAACTTTAGCAGGAATATTAATTCCTGAAATTGGAAAGTCTTTTTCTTTATTTTTTGATAATAAAGACCTTTGAATTTCACCAACTATTTCTACTTCCTTTTGTATTTTATTTTTTTCAACCATTTCTTTTGCCATCTTTGCATTTCTAATTGCTAAAGCAGCAGGTGCAGAAAGTGTTTCTAAAAGTTTTCTATCATCTTCAATAAATAATTTATCTTCAGTTTTTTTATTTAAACAATGAATTACTCCTATACATTCATTCGCAGCAATCAATGGTGAGCATAATACAGAATAAGTTGTAAAATTTGTTTTATTATCTAAATCAAAATAAAATTCTGCTATTTCTCTAACGTCCTTTCTTACATTACCTACTCGAATACATTTTCTTTGCTGTACAGCTTTACCCATAACTCCATCTTTTAAATCCAATTCATATTCATCCAAATAATCTTGATGTAGTGATGCAATACATTCAAATTTTTTCTTTTGTTCATTTATTAAAAAAATGTTTGCAGCTTCTGCATTTAGTCTAGCTATGATAACCCGCAATGCATTCATCAGGGTGTCATTTAAATCAAGAGATAAAGCAAAATCTTGATTCATTTTTGTAACAAGCTCTAAATCAACATTAACTTGTTCAGCTTCTTTTTTAGGTTCAATCGGTTTTTTTGATTTAAATAGAAACATTTATTTAACTAGTATTTTAAGCAATTTTTGATAAATTTTTCAACAATGGAGATTATAATTAATACACCAAATTTATACATCCATCTTCAGGATGCAGTATTAATGGTTCAGTATGTAATAGATGGATTAATTCACATTACATCAAACATTAAATTATAACCATATTCCGTGGATTTCATATTTGTACTTGTTCTAGGAGCACTTTGGGGAAGTTTTGCAAATGTTTGCATTTACCGACTACCACTAGAAAGAGGAGTTGTCTCTGGAAGATCATTTTGCCCAAAGTGTAATAAAACAATAACTTGGAAAGATAATATACCTATAATTTCTTTTTTATTTTTAAAGGGCAAGTGTAGAAACTGTAACAAAAAAATTTCTTCACAGTATTTAACTGTAGAAGCAATAAGTATTTTGCTGTTTTTAATTATCTATTATCTTTATGGAATTAGTATCACTACTCTTCTCTTAATGATTTTAGGTCTAAGTTTTTTGATAATTTTTTTTATAGATTTTAAACATTATATAATTCCGAATGTTCTAACTTTCTCAATGATGCTGCTTGGTTTTATAAAATCTTTTGTACCAGATTTACATCCGATGTTTCCAAATTATTTAAATTCGTTAATTGGAGGAATATTTGGATATGGAATTATTTGGTCTATAATTTTTTTTTATAAACAAGTAAGAAAAAAAGAAGGGATGGGGCTAGGTGATGCAAAATTATTATCTGCTATTGGATTTTGGTTTGGATGGTTTTCGATACCTTTTGTGATTTTTCTATCATCCATAATTGCATTATTATCAGTCACACCAAGTTTGATAAATAAATCAAAAAAATTTTCCTCTCAAATTCCGTTCGGCCCTTATATTATTCTTGCAACATTGATATATTTGATATTTGAAAGTAATATTAGATTAATAATTTTTTATTAATCATTTAAATTTATGTTTGAAAAAATAATAGTCAATAATTCAGCAATTATCGTTGGCAACTCTGAGAAAATTAAATTAACTTTAGCTGCAATTGTTTCAGAAGGAAGCATTTTGATAGAAGATTATCCTGGATCAGGCAAGACGACTTTTGCAAAATCTATTACTCAAAGCTTAGGTTTAAATTTCAAAAGAGTTCAATTTACTTCAGATCTTTTGCCAAGTGACATACTTGGATTTAATATTTTTTTAGACGGTAAATTGAATTTCCAGAAAGGCCCAATTTTTACAAATATAGTTTTGGCCGATGAATTAAATAGAGGAAGTCCAAAATCTCAAAGTGCTTTTCTTGAAGCGATGGAAGAAAAAAACGTTTCAATTGATGGGGTGAGTTATAGCCTTCCAGAACCTTTTTTTGTAATTGCCACACAAAATCCAATGGACTCATCAGGCACAAGTTCTCTTCCAGATTCTCAACTAGATAGATTTATGATTTCTTATTCATTATCAGATTTAAATGATGAAGATAAAATAGCAATGTTAAAGAAAGAAATTAATTTTGATCAGCAAAAATCTGAAAATATAGATTGGCAAAAAATAAAAGAAAGAAAAAATATTATCACTGTAAAGGATGAAATTTACAAATATGTCTTAAGTGTTGAGCAAAGAATTCAAAGTCTTGATCAAAAAATATATATCTCTGCAAGATGCCTAAAACAAATAATCAATTTAGCTAAAGGTTGGGCAATTATTAATAATAAAGATTATGTTACTCATCAGGATATCAAAGATACAATTCCATATATTTTAAGGCACAGAATAAGGTTTTTAAATCAAGATGAAAAAATAGAATTCGTTAATAAAGAAATTCTTGAGAAGATTGATATTAGTTAATGTTGGTTCAATCTCTAAAAAGATATAATCAGATTAATTTAAGAAATTTCTTCAAATTAAAAAATAATTCAAAAATATATATCTACCCAAATTTCAATGGCATTGGCCTTTCATTATTTATTTTTTTTTGTTTCTTAATTTCAGTCTTTTATGAAAGTAATTCAGGATTACTTTTATCAATTATTATTTTTTTTATTTTCTTTATATCTATACTTATATCACATCAGAATATTACTAATTTAAAGATAAGTTCTTTCAATGAATTTTATTTAGAGGCTAATAAGAATAAAAATTTAACATTCATAATAGAAAATTTATCAAAAGAAAAAAAGCTCAATATAAATATTAATTATCAAAAAAAAAATTTAGGAAATTTTAATTTTTTAAAAAAAATAAGTTACTTTAAGCTAAATTATAATAAGAAATTAAGGGGGATATATCCATTAGATATACTATCTTTAGATTCAATATATCCATTTGGTATTATCAAAACAAAAATTAATTATAAACTTGATTGTGACATTATTGTTTACCCAAAAAGCATAAAACCAAACCAAGAACTATTAAATGAGTTTAATATTGATAAATATATTGAAGCTGATGATTTTGATGGGATAGACGAATTCAAAAATGGGAATAGCTTTTCTAAAATTGCTTGGAAAAAATCAACAATAGAAAAAAAATATATTAAAATCTTTAAAGATAAACAAAAAATTCAGAAACTAATTTTAGATTTAGATAGGTATAATGAATTGGATTTTGAATTATTGCTAAGCTATTCTACATATATTATTCAACACTTTTATAAAAACAAAATAAATCTCACACTAAAACATCAAGGAAAAACCTTCTTACTTGATAAAAACGAAAAATCTTTAAATCAAATTTATAAATATCTTGCTTATGCTAAAAATTAATAAAAATATATCTTTAATTACATATATATTATTGGCCTTATGTATTTTTAATTTATCTGAAAACTTAAACTTTAATAATATAATATTTTGGATATTATTATTTGTTATCAGTTACCTCTTTTCCAATATTATTTTTAAATATAAATCTTTATTCATAGGTTTATTTGCAATAACAGCTTTGTATATTCAATTAGTTATAAATCAGTATGTAATGTCTGAAGAATTCTTTTTAAATTCTTTGGCGGTTTTATTAATCATTAAGTTTTCTGAGTTGTCTGATAAGAATAATAATTTATCATTTAATTTAATTTGTATGATTGTTGCTGTTGCAAGTTTGATTAAAGACCAAGGTATTGTTAGTTCGTTTGTTTCTTTTTCAATAATTATTTTATTAGTTATAAACATGTATTTTATTCAACAGAAAGAACTCTTAGATTTTAATTATAAAAATATTTTAAAATACTTAGGTTTTGGACTTAGTATATTCCCATTTATAATTATATTTTATTTAATATTCCCAAGAGCAGAGATTAACTTTAGATTATTTGATAATTCAGCAAGTTCTTTAGGTATCCCAGATACAATAAGCTTAGGTTCGTTTAGTCAGTTCTCAAATTCCGATGAAGAGATATTTACCTTAATAAACAATGATTACAGACAAGATGATTTATATTTTAGAGTTAAAATATTTGATTATATGGAGCAAAATCAATCTTGGAGACCATCATCTAGTTATTTTTTATTTAGTAAATTTAAAGATCATTTTAAAATCTCTGACAAGATTGATCTTAATAATTCTTATCAAATAATTTTGGAACCTTATAATAAAAAGTGGATACCCAGTTTAAAAAATTCACAGCTAGTAAATGAAAATATTAAAATCACAAAAGATTTATTTAATGAGACGTTTATTAGCAAAGATCTTATAGATAGAAAAAAACAGATAAAATTTAACAATATTAAAACTACATTTTATTTAGATGAGGAGATTAAAAGTTATTATACATTATTACCTAAAACTATTTCAAATAAATTAAAACTATGGGTTAAGAAAAATAATAATTCTTCTAAAGAGGATTTTATAAATAAGATTTATGATAGATTTTCTAATGGATCTTATTTTTATAATTTAAGTCCAAAACAAACATCGATAAATAATTATGAAAATTTCTTCTTTAATGACAAAGAAGGGTACTGCGAATATTATGCAGGTACATTTGTTTTACTCGCAAGATTAGCTGGCGTTCCTAGTAGAGTTGTAACAGGTTACTATGGCGGTGAATTAAATGAAGTTGGGAATTTTTACTCTTTTAAGCAAAAGGATACTCATGCTTGGGCAGAAGTATGGTTTGATGATAAAGGATGGGTAAGAGTAGATCCTACAAAAGCTATTCCAAAAGAAAATATTATTAACAGTTTAAATAACGTTTTTAACACTAATGACCTTTCTTCAAATGGATTGCTGTCATCTAGATTTATTAAAACTCTAGGTTTTTATTTTAATTATTTAGATTTTGTTTGGACACAACATTTACTATCTTATGATGATAAGCAAAGAAAAAATTTTATTGAAAGAGTATTAAATTTACAATTTTCAAAAATATTTATTTGGATTTTTGCTCCACTACTAATTTATATTTTAGTAAGATTAATATTGAGTATTAATTCAATTAATTTACTTAAATTTAGGTTATTTATTATTCTATTTGGAAAAAGAAAAAACTTAAAAATTTTAAAATCTGATACTCTTCAACAAGTTTATTATAAACTTTCAAGTAACGATAAACAAAAATATAAATTATTTTTCAAAGTTTTTGAGGAGGAAGTTTATTCTAATAATAAGTTAGGTTTTATAAAAATATTTAAATTAGTTTTTTAAAAGAAGATTTCTTTCAGTTTTAAGTTTATTATTTTCTTTAATCAATTGAATAATCATATCTTTCAATATTCTATTTTCCTCAACAGCTCTACCACTTATCTCAGCCAATCTCTCATTTTCTTTAGCTAGATGCAATTGATCAAATAATTTTTCTAATTCTGGATCAATAGGTAGACCCTCTATTTTTTTGCTAATATTATTTTGAATTACTTTCGTTAATGAAATACTTACTTGGCTGTCTTTAAGTCCATTTTGTTCATCAAACCCTAGATTAAAGTTTAAACCAAAATTATCAGTATTTTTGCTGATATTTAAACCTGCTTTTAATGCTAAATCATCATCCATATAATGGGCCATGTCTTTTCTTTCACCGTCTGCAACAATGTCAATTTTTTCACTCAAAGTTTGATTTAAAAATAGGCCTGTATATGGCTTAAGAACGAAGCCATTTTCAAAAGACTTTGAATACTCAACATTAAATCCACCTGATAATACTTGATCCACAGCATCATCAACAGAAAGATCCCCATCTGTAAAGGATGATAAATAAGTAGGTAGTTTTCTTAGACCATATTTACCATCCACTTCAATATTTAAACTTTGACTATCATCAATTTCTATTTCTTTAGAAGCTCTATAATTTACAGCAGCAAAGTGACCTAGATTTTCTTTTGAAATGGTTTGCTTTGTTTCAGTTTCTAGATCTAAATATTTATTTTGAGATAATCCAAAAATTGAAACAACAGAAAATTTAAATTTCTCGTAATCAATTTCTTTTTTTAAACCGATAGCTAAATTTTCACTATCTAAAGCTTCTCCATTATTAAATTTTGCCTGCTGACTAGAATAACTTAAGAATGGAGTAAAATTATTATTTTCAATTTTAAAATCTCCAGTAACACCTGTTATTTGATTTTTATAAATATTGTCTCTTTTTTTTTTAGAGAAATATACACTAGACTTTTTTTCTTCTGAAACTGAATTAAAAATATCATTTAAATTAGATAAAAATATTTCCGATCGATATTTTTTATTATGACTGTCAATATCTAAATCTTCACCATAAACATATAAAAAACCATTAGTTTCTGAATTATCAGCATCTGGATCACTGTTACTATCTAATATTTCATAGGTATCGTTTCCACAAAGATTATTTGTTACAACCATATTTGTTTTTCTATGGATTTCTATTTTTTGATCTTTTGAAATACTACAATCTAATGTCATTGTCGAAGTTGAATCTTTTAAATCAATCTCACCTTCATAAGTACCTTCACCTTTTGTAACAATATTTATACCTGTACTAGAAGAGTTAAGTATAAATATAGAATTATCAGATCCGGAAATTGTACCATGATTATTTATCGTAATATTAAACATTGGGTTGGCATTTCTTCCAATACCAATTCCATCTGCTAAAGAGCCTGATGTTGCACTAATCGTGCCATAATTGTTTAAAGTATTATTTACTCTGTTGGTTCCATCATTTTCATACAATATTCCATATCCCGTATTATTGCTTGCAGAAATGGTTCCGTGATTTGTTATCGTAGAATTATCTACATTTGAAGATTGCATGCCCATACCAACCCCAGATATAGTACCTGTATTAGTAACAACGGTGCCGTCCGATTGATTTATTGACATACCTGAATTTGCAGCTGTAGCAGTTATTGTTCCAGAATTTGTTATAGTGGTATTATCTCCATGTGAAATTACTACAGCGTTATTTCCACCTGACATTGTCCCTGTATTAATGAAAGTAACATCCGAGCACGTTTTGCAGTAAAGTACACTTTTATCTGCTGCAGTTATTGTTCCATGATTAGTAAAATTGATATCTTGAGATTGTTCAATATTCACTGCGTGTCTGTCAGCACCTTCAATTGTTCCTCCTTTGTAATTAACGAATTCAAAATCAACTACATGAAATGCCTTAATTGGACTGTCTCCTGTTCCTGTTGTTTTAATAATTCCACCGTCATAATTATAAATTTTAAGACCTTTACTCCTGTGATTACCCGAGGCTCCTGAACCTAACCAGATTGTTTCATGAGCAGAAGTAATAGTCCCATAATTATACAAGGTAAGACCAACACCATTTGATTGACCAGATAAATCGGCATGGCAATTAGCACCATTAAAATGACAGTTACCAACGTTTCTTCCTGAGATTGCGTTATTTCCTTCAGCACTTATTGTGGCCCCAGCGTTATTAGTAATTATAACATTCTCAGCATAATCTAAGATTATACCTTCATTATTATCTGAGTTAATTGTACCATTATTTGTTATTGTAGTGTTAAGAGAAGATAAAGCATGAATTGCCTTTTGCTTGCTAGTTCCATCCTCTGTTTGAATTGTTCCATCATTAGTAATTTGAACTCCACTAGTACTTTCGAGATCAACAGCTTTATGATCATTGTAAGTGATTGAACCAGCAGAAGTAACATTTAAAATATCATCATCTGCACAAGCTAATTGATTTGTTGATGCAGCAGCAATGGTAGTTAAACACGGACCCGCATAACTTATTGAACTAAATAAAAAGTAAAAGATTATACTTAGTAAAATCTTTTTCATATATGTTGGTGATTAATAATTCTGTCTCCACGAACTTCTAAATCCAGTTGTTCCACCAGCTGCCGCATCTAATGTGACTAAATCTTTTTTCTTACCAGTTGATTGTCCAGCAATGTTTGCGAATAATTTATCAGCAAATACAACAATTCGAGATAAAACACCTTGACCTACATATTTACAAACATCTGTTTTATTTCTTAGACCACCAAGTTTATATGAAAAATTAGTTCCACATTCATCATCAACACCGCAAATAAATGCATCTCCTAAGCTACATTTGTTTACAGATGAAGATGGTTGATAAATTGGGAAGTAAACCAAACCACTTGATACAGTAGGTTCAGCTGTTACTTTTTGAGAATTTTCTAATGAAATATACCATCCCACATCTCCTGGTAATTGTGGACAACTAGCACCCGATGCATCTTTAGTAGTATTTTTACATTTTGAAAGATCAGCAGCTTTAGTTGCAGTAGCAATATTTCTATACAATGGATAATCAGGATCAGCAATTCCAAACATCATATTGTTATTTGTTGAAGTTGTATCTCCAATTCTTTCATAGTCTCCTGTACCTGCATACAACCATAAAGAATTTGTAGTTTGACCAATTGTTGCATCCATTGAGTGATACATATATCTTCCATTTGCTGCAGTTGACCCAGCTGTAAATAGTGTTGTGCTATCAAATTGTTTAATTTTATTTCCAGAACCATCCTCAGACATATTAGTCAAATTGAATTTAGTAATTTTTCCCTCTAAATCATTTAGATAAACTAAGGCACCTCTATAATTAACTCCTCTTGCAGTATCAGGAGTTATAACAACTGCTGATCCAGGTGTAGAATTTACTATATCATTTGTTGTCAGATCTTCTATTTGAAGCACTTTATATATAGCTCCTGGCAATGTTGTATTTTCTAAATCAACAAGAAATAAATTTGATCCTGTTCCCATGTGTTGAGCACCAAAACCTCCACCCATAATTGCAACATACTTATCATCTTCTATATTTACATCTCCAGCACCATTGTTTGGTATTCTAACTATTCTAGGTGCTGACCAAGTTTCTCCAAGTGTACTGTAATCATATAATGGTTGTGATTGAACTCCTGTTAATTTTGATCCAGGCTTAATATAAAGTCCAAAATTGGTACTAGATTTACTAATATCTCCTGGATCATAACCATAGTATGTAACATCTTTTGGAAGGTCTATATAAGTTCCAGAACCAGATGAATAATTTCCAACACTAAATGATACGGACTTATTATCTATAATTATTTCTAAATCTGATGCTGATATACCTGTAAGTTCGGTTGGTAAAACCCATCTCTTAGATTTAAAACATTGGTTTGCTGAATTGTTTGCACAAGTTTGACTTCCAGTTCCAGCTTCAGCATTATCTTTAGCTTGTATTGCAGCTGGTAATGATGAAAGAGGATAAGAAGTTGGTATATAATCGAACGAGCTAATATTTTGATTATGATCCATGACATGAACTCTTTTCAAAGTTGTATCATTCAATACGGAATATAAATGGAGTGGTTTATCTGGTTTAGTAACATCTAAGACTGAAAATCCATTTCCACCTCTTCCATAAGGTACCAGTAAAATAGTGTGCCAAGCTTTAGTTGTTCCAAGTGGACTCTTGAAATACATATCATGAGCCGTTACAGATCCATCTACACCATAAATGGCATTTGAACCTCCACCTGTGGTACTATTTAAATTAACATTCACAACAGTTGCCAAAGAAGTAGCTACAAACGGAGGAACAAATCCCCATAATTCTTTTCCATTTTCAGCATCAAATGCATGTAACATTCCATCGTTTGCTCCAACATAAATTACTTCTTTCCTTGTAGAGTTACTTTGTGCAAATGATTCATAATTTTTTAAAGATCTGTAATAAGATTCTTGATTGCTTGAGGTAAATGCAGTTTCAGCACTTGGTTTTCCTATGACTATCATTTCCGAATGATAGATGTCTCCTAACGGGTGAACTCTTGTCTCAGTTAAATTACAATCACCATCGTAATCAAAATAATCAGTTCCTCTAATAAAATTTATAAGGCCTTTCACATCATCATCTGCATCATTTTCAACACCATTGGTACTTGCACACCTAGTTGTATTTGATGGATAAGAAGAAGTTCCAGCAGTAAAAGTTTTGTTGTGGTAAGCTGGCACTTCATTACCAGTATAGCCAAAAATAGAATTAATTTCTGACCAATTGGTATCAACGAAATTATTGTAATCAGTTTTGTAGTCCGTCCCAGGTATAGCACTCCAAATTTTTCTTTTATCAGGCGCAGGCAATTTATCTATTGCACTCCAATTTTTACTATCTGTTGTATCTAAGTTTCCATTACTATCGATAGCAGTTCTAGTTAGTGTACCTCTCCATTCTTTATTTTGTTCATAATCAAACTGAGCTTGGAATAAAGATCCACCTTCTGTAACAGTTGCAGTAATTGCAGGAGCTGTAAATGATAACTTTGATGCTATTATTTGAGATATAGCTGCCTTTAATTGTGATTTTAAGGATGATGTAGTATTTGCAATTATTACATCTTTCGTTCCACCTGCTATTGCCATGTTCCTAAAATTATTTATTCCACTGCCACTAAGTCCCCCTCCATAAGCTACCGTAAAAGTTTTTATATTATGTCTATTATAAAGATTAATAACCTTTTGTCTTGCATTGTTATGATAAGCCCATTGTCCATCACCAATTACAAGAACATAACTATTTTGACAGGTTAAAGCTTTATCGACGGGAGAAAATCTATTATGTAAATAATACTCTTCAGCTTGTTTTGCCCAATCAAGTGCATTTGTTCCTCCACCTGCACTTACTCTTGAAACTTCTCTATTAATTCTTTGTGCACCTTGTTTATGAGCTCTTACTTTTATACAGTCTGTAGAACTACAAGGAACAGCTCTACCATTTGTAATATCTCCAATCCAATTTTTAAAACCCGCTCTTCCACTCCAAGCCCAATACCCAAATCCAAAGTTTACTCCAGCTGTTAGTGATGAGTCTGTAACAACAGCTTTTATAGCTTCGTGAGCACCACTCATTCTCGTGCCAGTACTTCCACCATATTCTCTAAAAAAATTCAAATCTAAATCATATCCTATAGCTGCACCAGTATAGTAACTAGTTGCCCAGACTCGATTGTTCGTCTTATCAATCGCAATTCCATATGGATAGTAAAAATATTGTCTAGTTGCGTTTGATTTTCCCCTGCAACATTGTCCTGCAAATTTATAAGAATTAACTCTAAACGATGATGAGTCTAATGTAATTTTTGTAACTTTATGTCTATACAAGCTTGTGGCATATAAAATATTATCATTTGTTGGATGAAAACGTATGGCTGCACGATAAAAATATCTACTATTTAATGTTAAGGTAGAATATGAATTAGTTATACATCCATTACTATCAATTTTGTGTCTAAAGAGGACTTGGTGTCTCGGAGCATAGTAATAATTTCCAGATGGATCTACAGCGCTTCCTGACTCGCTGTACAACCAGCTATACACACTTAAACTGCAACTAATTTTTGAAGGTTTGGCACCACTTAAATCCCATGTTGTATAATTTCTAGTACGACCAAAAGCGTATAATTTATTATTTCCAATTGCTAAATTGTAAGCATATCTTACTCGCTCTGAGTAATCACAAACACCAGTTGTTGTATGCACTCTAAATACACTGTGTCCATAGTAAGACACTGCATAAAGATAGTCTCCGTGAACTTCCATACTATAAACATAATAAGCTCTACATTGTCCTCTTCCAAAATAAGTACCCCTGTTTGCCCAATTTGGATCTACACTTTGTGTTGAGTCTAAAATTTTTTTAATTCCTCTAGTAGATATTTGAGCCCCATAAACGTTTCCATTGCTATCAGCAGCTACACCTTGAGGATAATAAAAACCACCTCCAGATACCATCCTTGCGTTCATACTTCCTGATTTATCAAGAAGAATTAAAACATTAGCGGGAACATCGGCTATTCCTGAACCAGGTGGAATATTTTTAGCAAAACTATTTCCACTTAAAATAATAAAGAATAAAAATAATTTTAAAAATAATATTTTAATTTTCATCATTTTTTTCAGCTTCCATCATCTCAACATTACTATAAAATATTCCAAGTTTTTCATCGTACTCTTTATTTGAAATATATATTTCTTCGTTAATCATTTCTTCAGGATCAATTAATCTTTGGTAAACAATAATTTTGTCTCCTTTTTCCCAAACATTATAACTATTAAAAATCTTAGGATTTTGACCAGTATCAAAATTTCCATAAACTTTTTTTGCATAATTCATTAGTGTTAATTTATTAGCCTCAGTATTTTTTCCATCATTTAGCGCAATCATTCTAATAGCTGCTAAATTTGAACTTTCTTCTTTTTCACCCAAAAATACATATTCTACCGCAATCATTTCATTTAAAGATTGTTCGTTTGGACAAACTTCAGTCGATTCTATTGGCAACATATATTGACCCTCAAACATTGGCAATGGTGGCATAAATTTATCAAATAATTTTTGTCCTTTATCTCCAATATCAATAATGAAATCACAAGCTGCATTTGCATATGTTGTGGTTAAGAAAAAAACTACAAACAATTTAATTAAATTTTTCATTAATTACTTAAATATTAATACAACTTGTTTTTTTTGTCCTTATAAAATTTAACATAAAACTCATATTATTTTGGTAAAACTAGCACACTTTCTAGAGCAACAATAAAAGTAGTATCTTCGTCCCCTGTATCTTTTAGGCCACATCCATGTATTCTATATGCCATTCCATCGTTCCCGCTATCTGTGGCACCTTTCTTAACACTTGATCCAAAACCTCTGTATGGCGCTGCGCCAACTCGTACAATAAAATATTCATAATAGTAGTTTTCTAGTTTTTTTGCGTCTGCTTTTTCTTCAGAAGTTGCATGAAAGTTATCTTTTAAAAGTTTTCCAAAATTCCAACTCTCTGAAGCAACTATTTTTGTATTTTTTTGATCTAATTGAGAAAAACTTTGAAAACATATTTTTTTAGAATCAAATTCACCTCTGTTATAATTTATTGTGTGCATAGTTCCATTCCAAGCAGAAGTTCCATTTGCTGGTAATCCACGATTAGAACTTCTTTTATGAGTACCAGTATCCCAAGCACCAAGGAATTGATCAATAACGTATCTTTCGCCTTCAAGAAGTGCAGCTTCAGCAACATAAAATGTTTGTTGATATTCATCACTGCTATTATTGCTACGGTGATCACTTGCTGAAATAACTATCAGTGCACCACCCATTAAAGACATTGCTAGCATTAATACAAGTGAGAGTACTAAAGCAAAACCTTTTTCATTTTTTTTCATTATTGCATTCCTAAATTTCTGGCATGAGCTGTTACAATAATCATGTCTCTTAAATATTTATCAGCTAATTTTCCTTTATTTCTTTTTGGGTCCAAAAGAGCCAAAATTTCTCTTGGTTTTGATTTTCTATAAAATTGTTTTTTTGATCTTACTGTTAAAGCAATATCAATAGTTTTAATTTTATATAAATAATCTTTTGTAGAATTTGTTGAAGTTGGTGGAGGGCTTATTATTTTCCCATCATCGTCATAAGGAATAAAAACTAAATCAACAATATAGTCGGTTACAAGCTGATTTGCATAGGTTGAGGCATCACTATCTGTTGCAGTATCCAACCAGTCTAATTTTGAAGGGCTCCATTTTTCTCTGGATTTATATATTGCAAAAGCTTCTATTTTATTTCCAGTAACTTTATCAATTATATTTGATGCCTTACATTCATAAGTAATTTTATACCTTGAATACTCATAAACTGGGTCCTTACCTGCTGGATATGTAATGTTAACATCGCCACTTACTAATTCAATCTTATCACATGAATTATAAGAAGTATCTTTAGTAATAAGAATTGGTGAAAGTTTAGAAGTAGTTCTTATAGTATCTCCAAAATACTGAAATCCGGCGTTCCTTATATCTCTTATGATCATACCCAACATATCTCTGCCCGCTGTTGAAATAGCTGCTTTATCTGTTACTTGCGAATAAGAGTTATTTACTACTGTATATGATGTAAACATTGCACCCATCATGATAACAGAAATTAAAATACCAATAAGTATCTCAATTAAAGTAACACCAGAATTATTTTTTAATTTTTTCATCAATCGATTTGAAAATACAAATATTTTGTCTTATCCTTTTTTCCACCTGTTCTAACTTTGAGTTGCATTTTTCCATAAATTCTTTTTTCATATATTCTGTATTTATTTTTATTCGTGCTGTTAGTATAAAGTGAATTACTTGTATATGAACATGACGATCCACCAAGAGAACTGCAAATATCGTAAACTTTCAAAACCTTCGTTGTCTTTCCACTTTCACATTTAAGTCTTTTGTTCGCAAAATACTGTCTCCATTTCTCAAACTTTTTATCGGGGACTTTTGTTAAACCAGTTTTTGCCTTAGGTTTGCATTCATCGACAACATTTTGCGTGCTGTCCCAAGAATTACCTTTAGACTGTTTTGCTGCTAAATAATCTTTTAATTTAGGGTTTGTTGAATCACCAGAGTCAGCATTTTTTTCTGAAATTAAGTCTTCTGCAACCATTGAAACTAAATAATTTGCTTTAGTTCTATCGCTAGATACATCTATTGAACGTATAGAGTAATTTACCATTTGAAAAACAGCAACAAAGCCTATTCCAATAATAACAGTTGAAACCAGAGCCTCTAATAACGTCATTCCTTTATCAGATTTCATCATTTTATTATAATCTATTCCAACTATTTCTTGACCATTTAAATTTTGCTATTGTGCCAAATCTTGTCCATTGAATGAGATATGCTTTTTCTTTTTTATTAAAAGTAAGAGGACAATTGGTTCTAACTTTCTTTTTATGGTCTTTGTTAAGACAAATTATTAAATATTGGTCTGTTAATTGACCCTCAACTTTAGTATTTATATTACTCATACCATCATACTTTGATGGATCATTTGAAAAACAAACCCCATCTTTTTTGGTTAAATGTGTTATAATATCTGTAGTGGATTTTTCATCTAAACCATTTAAATCCCAATAATCTGATGCAGAAGTATTACATTCAATATTTTTAAATTTACCCATTTGGTTGCCTCTTTTTCTTTGTGCGAATGTATTTAACTTTAATGCATTAGTTGAAAAAATTACTCCACTTCCTGAAGGGGATACTTTAAATTGAACATAAGGATAATTTCCTCTTTGTTGAAGTGTATTTGCTGATCTGATTAAACTTGCAGCGTCTTCCATTGCCACTCTTACAAGTCTGTCCGTCCTCCAATCCATAAAATTTGGAAAACCAATAGCTGATAAAATTGCAATTAATGAAACAACAACTAGTAGTTCAAGTAATGTAAAACCTTTAATGTTCTGATCTTGCGGCACCGGGATCTATTTTCCCTGATTTTGCTAATTCTTCAAGAGATTTTTCCATTGTAATCATACCATCTCTCACAGCAGTTTGCATAATGCTAGGTATTTGGTGAATTTTAGCTTCTCGAATTAAGTTCTGAATTGGCGCAGTACATTTCATAATCTCAAATGCACCAACTCTACCTAAACCATCTCTTGTTTTTAATAATCTTTGTGTCACTACCATTTTAAGAGATGTAGATATCTGAGCTCTAATTTGCTCTTGTTGTTCAGGAGGAAAAACATCTATAATTCTATTGATAGTGCTTGGTGCACCACTCGTGTGTAAAGTTCCAAATACTAAATGACCTGTTTCTGCTGCTGTTAATGCTAAACTAATAGTTTCAAGATCTCTCATCTCTCCAACTAAAATTACATCTGGATCTTCTCTCAATGCTGCTTTTAAAGCAGCAGCAAATGTTTCAGTTTGTTTTCCAACTTCACGATGAGAAACAATACTCTTATTATCTGTATGAATAAATTCTACTGGATCTTCAACTGTAATAATATTTGCAGTTCTTGTCTTATTAATTTCATTTACTATTGCAGCCAATGTTGTTGATTTTCCAGAACCAGTTGGTCCTGTAACCAGCACAAGTCCTTTGTGGAAATCGACAATGTCATAAAGTGCTTGCGGTAAATTAAATTGATCCATATCTGGAATTTTACTTTCCACTCTTCTACACACGCACGCAGGTCCATTAATCGTTTTATAAAAATTTGCTCTAAATCTTAAACCACTTAATGTAACTGATGTATCTAGTTCATGAGTTTTATCAAATTTATTTAATTCACCCTCATTACAATTCATTGAAAGTAAATCTTTTAAATCTTGTGCCGTCACAACTACTTCTGGTACTTTGACAATTTCACCTGTTTGTCTATATGCTAAAGGAGAACCAGATCTTATGTGAAAATCGGAAATTTTTTTATTGTTTTTTGCAAGCTCTTCAAGTTTTTCAAACATATTGATATATGTACTATATATTTAGCTTGTTTTACCATTTAATTTTTGTAAAAAACCCAAATTGAATAACTGGTGTTTTTATTCTAGTAAAAGTTGAGTATATAGTTAAAATCTACAGTTATAAATTTATGAAAAATCCATTTGCAAACCTATTTAAAAAGAAAAAAAAAGATGAGGCAGGTAAGCCGCCAACCCCAACAGGCGACAAACCAAAAAAAGAAGGATTTTTTGATAAGTTTTTAAAAAATAGATTAGGAAAACAATCTATCAAAGGAGAAGAAATTTTAGGAGTTGAGCTAACACCATCCGAAATTAGATTATCTCAAGTCTCAAGCAATAAAGCAAACCAATGGGTTTTAGATAAATTTTTTGTTCATAAGTTTGAAGGTATTCCTGAAAATGGAACAGTTTTAGAAAACCCAGATAAGGTTGCAGATGAATTAAAACTTGCTTTACAGAAATCTAAAATATCAACTACAAATGCTGCAATTGCTATTCCAGTTACAAGCGCAATCATAAGAGTTGTAACTGCACCTTTAATGACTGATGAAGAGTTAGCAAAAGCCATAGATACAGATTCACTTTGGGAAAATCTAGTGCAGTTGACTGATAATCTTGCTGATTATTCAATTTTCCATCAGGTTATTAATAGAGATAAAACCGGCAATACAATGGATATATTGTTTGTTGCATCAAAGCTATCAGACATAAACAGTTACACTGATATAATCAAAAAAGGTGGTCTAAACGCTGTAATAATAGATGTTAAGTGTTTTGCATTAAAATCCGCCGTAGACCAAATAAATCAGATAGCCGGTTCAATTGAGGATTCTAATTTAACTGCAGTTTTAGAATTTGGATTAGATGAAAATTATGTAATGATACTTTATGACAATAATCCAATTATAACTGATATCTTCATTAGATCACAAGATAGAAAAACTTTACAAGAAAGTAACAATCAAGAGGAGATGGAAGCGCTTGTAAGAAGATATATGACACAAGTTAAGCAAGCCGTTCAAGATTTTGAACAGAAATATGAAAAAAGAATTAGAAATTTAAAAGTTACTTCAAACTTACCTAACGTAGAAGATTATTTGGCAAGCTTTAGAAAAAATATGGTTAATACAGGTTATAATTTATTTGATCCTTTTGATGGCATAAAAATTCCAGCACAATTAGAAAACGATGTTAAGATTGACAATAGATCTTATTTTTCTACTGTAATGGGATTAGCATTTAGGAAACTAGATGTTTTTGGTTACTATAAATTTGTTACTGCAGTAAAAAATATCAACCTTCTACCAAATAGAGAAAATATGATTGCTCAAAAAAAAGCAAAAGCCTTCTCAAATTTTGCATTTAAAGGGGTGGTTGGAGTTGTTGCTGTAATTTATATAGTCTTGTTTGGTTTAGCATTTTGGCAAATAACAGATCTTAACAAAAAAATTGATGGTTATGACCAAATTGTGCAACAACACGAACTAAAAACTTTAGAAAAAAATAAATTTGCTAAAGAAATAGGTGTAATGCTTAAATCTCTAAATCTAAGTAAATCTATAAAATCAAACAAAACTGTAAGTTTCAGAGTGTTAGCTCAAATTGCATCTGCTGTTCCAAAAAGAGTTAAATTTAAATCAATAGAATATAATGGATCTAATTTAGTGGTTATAGAAGGATCAGCATTTAGTGATCAAGATATTCTTAAATTGATCAGTAATTTAAATAACAAAAAGCTTATTTCACAAGCTTCACTTGCAAGTATGACTTTACCGCAAGGTCAACAAGGATCACAAAATATGAAAGGCTTTAAAGTAGCCTGTGTATTGGAGGCATCTTAATGGATCTTAAAAATATAACTATGGATGATTTAAAACAAAAACTTAATTCCATAGATAAAAAAACATTAATAAAATTTGGATCAGGTTTTGTAGCAATATTATTATTTTTAATAATTTATTATGCAGTTTTAAATCCAATGGTTAAAGAAAGAAAAGCAAAATATGAAGATAAAATATTAAAACAAAACGAAATAGAACAATTTCAAAATGAGATAATAGTTTTTAAAAAACGAATAAAAAAAATGAAACCAGATTTTGACAAAACATCTACTTTGTTTCATTCTAAAGCAGAAGTTGAAGGCTTATATGAAAGTTTAAGCAAATATGCAGATGTAAATGGGTTGGTGATTTCAAAAATAGAAAAGAAAAAACCTGAGCCTGTTTTTAAACAAGGTGTTGCAGCACAATCGGAAGAAAATATCAAACAGGATATGGTCTCGTATTACAAAATACCAGTAGATTATGAGATTAAAGGCAATTTTCTTGGATATATAAAGTTTAAAAGAGCAGTATCCAGACAAAACAAAATGTTAAATTTTGACAAAGAGACTATAAGTATAGTACAAAACGATTCAACCGGAGCGATAGTGGCTCAAGGAGAATTAACTATTGTAGGACTACCAAATGAATTTTTCTAAACTTATAAATATTATATTTCTGGTTTTATTACTATCCTTCAATAATTCATTTGCAGATAGTCATGATAAAAAAAAAGAGGAAGTGCTGGAAAAAGCAAAAGAAATTGTAAAAGATATGGAGGAAGATGAAGAGGTTCCTTTAAATGACCCATTTGCAGGAAACGAAGGCACAAGTTCTATGTCTAATATTCCAAGCGAAGAGCAAGATAATGAAATGAGTTTATATAATTTTAAACTTGCAGGATTAATATCAGGAAAAGATTATAGTTATATATCTTTAGTAAACTCTGGAGGAGAAGTCCTTACATTAACTTTAGGACAATATTTGGGAGAAATTCAATTAGTTGATCTTAGATTAACAGAGGCAATATTTAAAAAAGATGATGGAAAATTTATGATTATTGATTTTAATAATCAAGTAAGAGAGTCAAATGATTATTAAAAAATCTATTAATTACATTGGGTTGGTATTTCTTATATTTATTTTAAGTGCTTGTCAGAATTTAAAGAAATATGACAAACCATTTAAGCATAATACACCTTTAATAAAAGATAAAAATATAGTCGATGCTGGTAAATCAGAAGTTTCAAAAACTCTTGAAATGGGACCAAAACCTATAGAGGGAGATGGTAAAAAACTTGGTAAAAGAAAAAAAATATCTTCTGAAGCTCAACGAAATTATCTAATCATTCCTGATGAATATCCTTTATTAAAACAAAGAGTAACTCTCAAATTTAAGAATCTGGATTATAAGGAAACAATGAAGCTGATGGGTAAAATAGGAGAAATAAATGTTTTAGTAGGTGATGAAGTTGCAGGAGCAATATCAGCAGAATTAATTGATGTGCCTTGGGATAAAGCATTTCAAGCATTACTGGACATGAAAAATTATGCATCAGATGTTGATGTAGCTAGTAACTTAATTAGAGTCCATTCTCCTGAAACTTTAACTCAACAAGAAACCTATAAATCAGAAAGAGCTTCAGCAGTTAAAAAGAAAGTTGAATTAGAAGATAGTGTTGAGCCAATTTACTCAGAAATTTTTAGATTGTATTATATTACTCCCGCTCAAGCAAAATCTACAATAGAAGAGCTATTTACTTCGACAGCAGGAGACAGTTCATATACTCCAATTCAAATTACAGAGGAGATAACGACCAGATCAATTATTGTAAGAGGAAAAGAAAAAGATCTTGATGTCGTAGACAAGGTAATAAAAGAAATTGATATCAGAACTAAACAAGTTTTAATTGAAGCTTTCATTGTAGAAGCTAACTCTGATTTTGAAAGAGCCCTAGGTAGTAGATTAGGAGGATATTATAACAGAGCAGGAAAAGTTACAGGTGGTGTTGCAGGGTCAAGCAGTGGAAGTGCAGCTGGAACAGATGTGGGTGCTTCTTCAGCTCTTGGTACTGCAAGTGATAGTATTGCAAACTTTCCTGCAACAGGAGCGACTAGTGGAATTGGTATCTTGAGAAGAACGGGTTCTGGTGTTTTAAAAGCAGAAATTACAGCTCTTGAAAGCATGGGTATGGGACGAACAATATCAAATCCAAAAGTTTTTACTTTAGATAACCAAGTTGCAACAGTTACACAAGGTGAAGAAATTCCTTATCAAACTACTTCTGATGGAACAACATCTACATCATTTAAAGAAGCAGCTTTAAAATTAGAGGTAACACCAAGCATAATAGGTGATGGAAATGTTTTACTAACTATTCAAGTTAATAATGATACACCTAACCGAACTGCTTCCTCGGATGAGCCACCAATAAATAAAATGGAAATTGTAACCAAATTGTTAGTGGCTGATGGCGATATTGTAGTGATTGGTGGCATTAAAAAGAACGTTTTATCAGACTCAAAAAGCCAGACTCCAGTAATTGGCAATGTTCCTGTGATAGGTAATCTCTTTAAAGGTAAAGCAAATTCTGATAATCTAGATGAACTATTAGTGTTTATAGCACCAAGAATTTTATAATGATTAATATAAGCAGAGAATCTGAGATTAATTTAATAAATATTTTAATAGATCAAGATATCATTTCAGGAAAAGATTTAGCTGAAATAAAAAAAATATCAGGTGAGGGAGAAAAATCCCAATTAGATGCAGTATTTGAATTAAATCTAACTGACGAAGAGAAAATTTTAGATCTTTTAGTAAAAGATCAATCCTTAGATACTGTGGATTTGTCATCAATCGCTGTAACTGATGAATTGAAAGCTGTTCTTCCATCCAATTATATTAATATGAATTTTATAGCTCCATTTAAAATTGAAGGCAAAGTTTTACATATTGCTATTTCTGATATTTCAAAACTAAGTTTGATGAGAAATCTTAGAACTATTACCAAAATGGATATTGAACTACATGCAGCTAAAGTTTCAGATATTTCAAATTTTGTAGATAAATTGTTAGCAGATGGTGAAAGAACAATATCAGATATTAGACAAACAAATGCAGAAAAGACTAAAACTTTTGATTATGATGTAGATGAGCAAGCTGAAGTACTAGAGAAACCTCCCGAAGAAGATATTGAAGCTATAGAAAACGAGTCCGAAGTTATAAAATTCAGTACAGCTGTCGTTGCAGAAGCTATTAAATCAGGTGTTTCAGATATACATATTGAGCCATATCGATTTACATCAAGAGTGAGATATAGGCTAGATGGTATTTTACAAGAACAAGAACATTTTAAAAAGTTTTTACATTCAAACTATGGAGCTGTTGTAACAAGATTTAAGATTATGGGTAAACTTGATATTGCAGAAAGAAGACTGCCGCAAGACGGGGCGATACCGTTTAAAATTGATGGAAAAGTCGTTGACTTACGTTTATCAATTTTACCTACAGCAACTAATGAAAGAATAGTAATGAGGGTTTTAAACAAAGATGCAGGAGACATCAGTTTAGAACAACTTAACTTCGAGGAAAATGATTTAAAAAATTTAAGAAAAGCTATTCACGGAACACAAGGGCTAGTTTTGGTTACAGGTCCAACAGGATCAGGAAAAACAACAACTCTGTATAGTATTTTAAAAGAAGTTTCTAAACCACACTTAAATATTCTTACCGCAGAAGATCCAGTAGAGTATGAGCTTGATGGAGTAGGACAAGTACAAATAAAAGATGATATTGGTTTTAATTTTTCTACAGCACTAAGATCTTTTTTAAGACAAGACCCAGAGATAATTTTAGTTGGTGAGATGAGAGATAAAGAAACTGTTGATATAGGATTAAAAGCAGCTTTAACTGGTCACTTAGTCTTTAGTACTTTGCACACAAATGATGCTCCAAGCACAATAACAAGATTGCAAAATATGGGAACGCCAGACTATTTAATAAGCGCTGCAGTTTCTTTAGTTCTAGCACAAAGATTAGCAAGAAAAACCTGTCCCGATTGTAGAGAGCCCGATGAGGACATTACACCTAAAGCTTTAGCAGACTTTGGTTTTACAGTTGAACAAGCTTCAAGAGCAAAAGTACAAAAAGGTAAAGGATGTCCAAAATGCAAAGATACAGGTTACAAAGGTAGAATGGGTATTTATGAAATTTTAAACGTAACAAAACCTATCAAAGAAGCAATCCTGAGAAAAGCAACTACACCAGAGTTAAAGGAAATTGCATCAAATGAAGGATTTAGAACAATGCAAGACATGGGTAGAGAACTTATCCTTACGGGAGATTTGAATTTTAGAGAATATGATAGAGTTCTCTCTGCGGAGTAATAGATGTCAGCCGAAACTTTTTCCTATAAAGGAATATCAGCAGGAAAATATATCGAAGGCGAAATAGAAGCCTTAAATCAAGAAGAAGCATCATATAAATTAAAAGAGCAAAAAATCATTATAACTAACTTAATAAAAGTTAAGAAAAAAAAGGCAGAAAAAGAAAAGGGAAAAAAGAGCGGTTTTTCATTTGGGAAGAAAAAAGTTACTCCTGCTGATGTAATGATTTTCTCAAAACAGTTTGCAACAATGGTTAAAGCCGGTCTACCAATTTTGAATGTCCTTTCTATGCTTAGAGATCAGATTGAGCACCCAACTTTGAAAGAAATTATTGAGGATATTAGAAAGAGTTTGGAGGGTGGTATAACCTTATCAAAGTGTTTTGAAAAATACCCTAAAATATTTGATAATATTTACATTAATTTGATAAAAGCTGGAGAAGCTAGCGGTAAATTAGATGTTTTTTTATTAAAATTAGTAGATTCACTTGAAAAAAGAGAAAAGGTTAAAAAGAAAATTAAAAGTGCATTAACTTACCCAGTAGTAATGTTTACTGTTGCTATAACAGTGATGGTATTCATGTTGATTAAAGTTGTTCCAGTATTTGCTGAAATGTATGAGGGAATGGGTGTTGCCTTGCCCACACCAACTGCAGTTATTTTAAATGCAAGTAATTTTATGAGAGGTGCTGGTGGATTAACAGTTGGAATAATATCAATAATAAGTTTTGTCATATTTAAATATACAACAACTAAAATTCCAGCAATTCGGTACAAGTGGCATCAGCGAGTATTAAAAATGCCAGTTTTTGGAGACATGATTTTAAAATCCTTAATTGCAAGAATTTCACTGATTATGGGAAATCTTAGTTCTGCAGGTGTTAATTTATTAGAGAGTATTGAGATTGCTAAACAAGTAAGTAATAATGATGTTGTAACGCAGGCATTAGAAAATGTTAAAAAAGGTGTTTTCTCAGGCGATACTTTAACTAAACTATTTTTAAAAGAACCAGTTTTTCCTCCAACATTCAGTCAATTAATTTCAGTAGGAGAGCAAACCGGAAACTTGGATGAAATGTTTACATCAGTCTCAGCTTACTATGAAGAAGAATTTGATACAGCAGTAGATAATATGTCAAGTTTGATTGAACCAATTATGATTGTATTTATGGGAACAATGATCGGTGGTTTGATGATAGCGATGTATTCACCAATCTTTAACGTTGGTGCAATTATTGGCGGTTAAGAATTTAAATTTTTCGTAAGAACTAAGTGATTGATCCAAGGTTTTTCACCTTCTTTAAATACTACTGCATCCATTATTTGTTGAATAAAAAAAGTTCCTAGTCCTCCAGGTTTAATATCATCAATTTTTCTGTGTCTGACATTTTTTTCGTCAACTGGTCTTCCTTTATCAAAAAAGCCTATTTCAAGGTGACCTTGTTCTAAAGAAATTTTGATCTCCATTTTATCGTCAGTATCTTCACCTTGGTAAGCATGTTTTACGATATTTTGTGCTGCCTCTGCAATTGCTAAAACTAATTCGTCTTTTAAATCTTGTTCAATATTTACTTTTTCAAACACTTCTCTTGAAAATGATCTTACTTCTTTTAAACTCGATGAACTGACTACAAAATCTCTTTGTTCTACTATTGATTTTAATGCCACATTCATAAATTAATCCAAATTTAAAATTTGCTCTAGTTTTGCCATCATAATTACTTTAAGAACTGATTTACTAATTTCTTTTAGGATTACTTTTGTACCAAGCTCAGTTGCTTTTTGATGGCTTTCGATTAATACTGAAATTCCTGAAGAGTCCATGTATTGAACTTCCTTTAAATTTAAATGAACTTCTTTTTTTGCCTCAATTAGAGGCATAATAACTTCTTTTGCTTTTTCAGTTACATCCATGTCTATTTCACCATCCAGGTGAACTGTTGCAACATTGCCTTCCTCATTAACTTTATATGACATAATTATTAATATTTATTAAATTTCCTTACTAAATCAACAAAAATGACCCATTTTGATTACTATTACAGTGTAGATATTGCCTTTTAAAAGATATAATTTATATGTATACACTTATTTTTATAAAATATAGGATTATTACATATGAAAAAAAATAATAAAGGTTTTACACTTATAGAATTATTGGTTGTTGTGGCAATCATTGGAATTTTGGCAGCAGTTGGTGTTGTGGCTTATTCAGGTTACACTTCAGGTGCAAAAAAATCAGCTGCAAAATCTAATCATGCAGCAGTTATCAAGTATGTTGCAAGTGAACTACAAAAATGCGTAGTTAATGGAGACGATACTGCAAAATTAATGGGTCATAGTTCTCATACATGTGCGTCAACAGACAGATTAAACGACTCTAAACTTAAAGCAGCTATTGTTGCAGGTTTGTCGGATTTTAAAAATCCTTATAGTACAAAAAATGCAGCTGTAGTAGATGCTGCAAACCCTACCAGCGGACAAACTGCTGTAGCAGTTAGTTCTCAAGTAGTTACTATCAAAACATGCTTTACTGACGGTTCTTCAAGTAATCCGTGCTCAGGGGATAATATAGTAACAGGTACTGTAACAGCCGAATAAAAAAATTATTCTGTGACTAAGAGTTCTGGTTTTACTTTAATAGAGCTCTTAGTCGTAGTAGCAATCTTAGGAATTATATCAGCAATAGGAATTATTAGTTACAATGGCTACGTAGCAGGCGCCAAAAAGAAAGCTGTTGAAAATATCATGCAACAAATAGCGCTTGGTCAGACCGAGTACTATTCAGGCGAACAAACATACTATAGCACAAAAAGTGGATCGACCACATGTGATCCTGACTCATCCTCATCTAAAAGTATTGAGGATGAACTTCTAGGAGAAACAGACAGTATATCTGATGACCTTGGTTATAATATTTGCACTGTTGTAGTAAATACGAATAATGAAAAATATAGAATAATTGCAAAAGAAATTACACCAAGTTCTTCTCCAAAAAAATTTTGTCTAAATGGTAAAGGCTTTCAAGACGCCACTAAGTGTTAAAAACTTTATGAATCTTCAAGAGACCATTGAAAACCTTAAGTCGTTCTTTTTAAGCAATATTTCAAAAAAGTTTAAAATTTATTTAACTATTAGTTTAGGATGGATAATTTTTATTGGCTATTTAACATGGTGGAACGGTTTAAAAAGTCCAATGTTAGATAAAAGCTTTAGATGGGATGAATGGTTTTGGTTTGGGGTAGTTCCAGCTGTATCTCCTTATATATTTTATTATATTTGGAAGAAAAAAGAATAATAACCTATTTTGAGCATCAATGATCTATGATGTATAATTTTTTATAATAATTTAGAGGAAATAATGGAGAGTATAGATCTGGAATCGGTAAAATCATTTGTTGATACCCTTTGGGTTATAGATTGTGCAATTCTTGTTTTCATAATGCAAGCAGGATTTATGTGCATGGAAACAGGTCTTTCTAGGCACAAAAATAGTATTAACGTTGCTCTTAAAAATGCTGCTGACTTTGGTCTTGCAGTTGTAATTTTCTGGCTATTTGGTTTCGGATTAATGTTTGGAAAAAGTTATAACGGCTATTTTGGAACAGATTTATTCTTTTTTAAAACTAGTCAGGCTGAATACATGACTTACTTTGTATTTCAAGCAATGTTTGTTGCTACTGCAGCAACAATTGTATCAGGTGCTGTTGCTGAAAGAATGAAATTTAATGGATATTTAATAATTACAATTATTGCTACTGGAATTATATATCCAATTGTTGGTCATTGGGCATGGTCTTCTAGTTATTTAAATAATATTGATGCCACAAGACAATTATTAGCTGTTACAGGCCAAGTTAAAACAACTGGATGGCTTACAGATATAGGATTTGTAGATTTTGCTGGAAGCACAATAGTTCACTCAGTTGGTGGATGGATTGCTTTATCAGCTGTTTTAATTTTAGGGCCAAGAATAGGAAAATATTCAGATTCAAATAAAGGAAAATTTACAGGATCAAGTTTCCCTTTAGCAGTTTTGGGAACTTTAATTTTGTGGTTCGGTTGGTTCGGATTTAATGGCGGAAGTAATGGAGCTATGGATGAAGCGGTTCCTCTAATTTTAATAAATACATTTCTTGCCGCTTCTTTTGGATTACTAACAGGTCTTGGAATTTCATTTGCATTATTTAAAAAACCAGATCCTTATTATGTAATACTTGGACCACTTGCAGGGTTAGTTGCAATTACAGCAGGATGTAATTCGATGACATCAGTGACTTCGATCTTTGTTGGGATTATAGGAGCGGTAGTTGCAATTTTTGTAAATGAATTTTTAAATAAATTTGAAATAGATGATGTTGTTGGAGCAGTACCTGTTCATTTAGCAGCAGGGGTTTGGGGCACAATTGCTGTAGGTTTATTTAGTGATCTTGAAATTTTAGGAACAGGGTTATCCAGACTTGAACAAATCAAAGCTCAATTTATAGGAATTGTTTCAATCGGTGTATTTTCATTTTTTGGTTCATATATATTATTAAAAATTCTAAATTATATTTATCCCTTAAGAGTAAGTCCTTTACATGAAGAATTAGGTCTTAATATTGCTGAACATAATGCAACGTCTGTAGAACATGATTTAATTACAATTCTAGAAAAACAATCTGAGTCAGGTGATTTAACAATCAGAGGGCCTCAAGATCCATTTACTGCTGGAGGTGTGATCGGTCTTTATTACAATAGATTGATGAACAAACTAGAAACTAGTGAATCTGAAAAGAAAGTATGGAGAGACAGAATTTCAAACGAAGTAAAACTTGCAGTAAAAGTCCAAGAAAATTTCTTACCAAAAAGAAACTTGGAAAATTATCCTGTACACGGAATAAATATTGCGGCTAGAGAAGTTTCAGGAGACTTCTTTAGTTTTTATCCTCACAATGATAGTGTTTACTTTATTATTGCAGATGTTGCGGGTAAAGGAATTCATGCTGGAATGGTAATGGCAAAAGCATCAACTCTTTTTGAAATAATGTCTAGAGACCAAGTAGATCCAGATGAAATGATGTTTCATATGAATAATGATCTGTTTTTAACTAAAACAGGTGGCATGTTTGTTACTAGTATATTAGGAGAATATAATATGAGGACGGATGAATTAAGATGGGTAAATGGCGGTCATCAGCCAGCTATAATTAGATCATCTTCTGGAAATTATGAACAATTTGAAAGTAATTCTCCACCAATGGGTGTAATACTTCAAAAGGATAAGTCAGTGTATAAAACTCACAAAGTTAAGCTAGAAAATAACAGGTTTTGTGCTTTCACTGATGGTTTATCCGAAAGCTTAAATAGCTCAGGTGAGGAAATAGGAATAGATGGATCAATTCAAATAATTGAGAAAAACTTCGATAAGGATGTAAAAAAACAATTAAATGAAATTACAAAAGAAGTCGTGAAAGTTGCAGGTGAAAATAAATTAAGTGATGATTTAACGTTAATTTCTATTGGAAAATAATGTTTCCCTCATTTTGATCTAATTTATTTTGTATGTTTTTTGTATAAATGGTACGATTAAAAAAAAACAATAAGGAAATTATGTTTAAAAAAATAGTCTTAACTATAGGTTTTCTTTTATTTAGTACTAATTTATTTGCAGCTCAAACGCAAATAGCACAAGTAAATGGTATGATATGTATCAAGTGTCAAAAAATGGTCACTGAAGCATTACAAAAGGCTTGTCCTGATGCTACAGTTAAAGTTTCTTGGCCAGAAGGGGTTGCAGTATCTACTTTTGCAGATAAATCAAATTTATCTGAGGATGAATATAAAAATGCAATTTTAGGCACTGGATTTGAAGTAGTTAAAGTAATTAGTGTTGATGGCATAATTACAGACGCTGAAGAAGCAAGAAAACTTATAGATTAAAAAAAATTTTATGACTGTAGCTGAACTCCAAATTTTGGTTGATAAGCTACAGTCTAAAATAAGTCAGTTAGAGCTCACAAGTAAAGGAGCAATCAAAGCAACAGAGTTTAGATTAGAGGCTGTACTACAAGCAAATTTAGATACTTTTTGGTTATTAATTTGCGCGATTTTAGTTTTCTTGATGCAGGCTGGATTTATGTGTTTAGAATCTGGTTTATCAAGAAATAAAAATAGTATTAACGTTGCTCTTAAAAATATTACAGATTTTGGAATAGCCGTAGTTACTTTTTGGGCCTTTGGTTTTGCATTGATGTATGGAACCAGTGTGATGGGCTTGTTTGGAAATAAATTCTATTTTTTCACAACTAAAGTTGCTGGTTACCAAACATATTTTGTATTTCAGGCAATGTTTGTTGCAACAGCAGCAACTATAATATCAGGAGCTGTTGCTGAAAGACTTAGATTTTTCTCATACGTAATAATAACTTTTATAACTTCAGGAATTTTGTACCCAATAGTAGGTCATTGGGCATGGGCTTTTGATTTTACGAATCCAACAGTAAAATTTGGTTGGCTAGGTAAGATGGGTTATTTAGATTTTGCAGGCGCATCCGTTGTTCATTCTGTTGGAGGTTGGGTGGCATTAGCAATATTACTCATAATTGGAAGTAGAACGGGTAGATTTAGAAAAGATAAAGATAAAAAATTGTTTCAAGGAAGCAATACTCCAATTGCTGCTCTTGGTGCTTTAATTTTATGGTTCGGTTGGTTTGGATTTAACGGTGGCGCAAATGGAGCAATGGATTTAAAAATCCCTTTGATATTAATTAATACCTTTTTATCAGCATCATTTGGTTTAATCTTTTCTAGTGCAATGGGTATTATCGTAATGAAAAAACCAGAGCCATTATTTATGATTACAGGTCCTTTGGCTGGTTTAGTTTCGATTACAGCAAGTTGTGCTTATGTTAATCCATCAGAGGCAATATATATTGGAGCTATTGGAGGAATTTTATCTGGCTCAACAATAATTTTATTAGAGAAATTAAAAATTGATGATGTTGTTAGCGCTATACCTGTTCACCTAGTAGGAGGTATGTGGGGAACTATATCAGTTGCTATATTTGGTGATTTCGAAATGATGGGACTAGATAAAACAAGATTAGAACAATTAACAATTCAAATCATAGGAACACTTAGCATAGGTGGATTTTGTTTTTTTGCTTCATACATAATTTTTAAATCTATAAATTATATTTATCCACTTCGAGTAGGTAAAATCCAAGAGGAACTTGGTTTAAATATATCAGAACACAATGCATCAACAGATACTCACGAATTATTAGAGGTATTAACCAATCAAGCAAAAACTGAGGATTATTCTTTAAGAGCCCCTCAAGATCCATTCACTGATAGTGGTATTATTGGTACCCAATACAATTTTTTGATGGAAAAACTAGAAAAAAGCGAGAAACAAAAAAATAAATGGAAAAACAGAGTTTCATCTGAAATTAAATTAGCAATGAATGTGCAGAGACGTTTGATGCCAAATAGAGATTTGTCTAATTATCCAATTTATGGACTAAATATTCCAGCCAGAGAAATTTCAGGAGATTTTTATGATTTTTATTTACACGATGATCTTGTTTACTTCACATTATCAGATGTTTCTGGCAAAGGAGTTAATGCTGGCATGGTTATGGCTAAGGCAATTACTTTATTTAAAATTTTTTCTAGATTAAAATTTAAACCTAACGAAATCTTACTTGAAATGAACAATGATTTAAATGAAACTAATCCGCCAGGTACTTTTATAACTTCAATAGTCGGATGCTATAATATTAAAACAGATGTTATTGAAATTGCAAATGCAGGCCATCAACCAGCTTTGTTGAGAAAAGGAAAGGATTTTGTTGAATATTCATCTTCCTCTACACCTCTTGCAATAGTCAAACATAAAAATGAAGATGTTTATAAGCTAGATACTTTCAAATTAGATGGAGGAAGAATTTATTGTTTTACTGATGGTTTCTCAGAATGCATGGACGAAAATAAAAACGAAATAGGTATTGATGGGGTTAAGAAACTTTTACTTAATCATCAAAATCCTTCTTTACGAAAAGAACTTGAAAATTCTACAGAGGAAATAAGAATCAAAAGTCTCAAAAAAGATTACAAAGAAACTGGAATAAAAGCAAATAACGATATACTTGATGATGATTTAACTATCATCGGAATCGGGCATTGAAAATCATAAAATAAAATTTTAATACAGTTTCTAGCAAACAATTATCAAATATATCTAATATGTTAATTAATACTGCTGGAGATAACAAACTAAATGACTATTTAACCCTAATATCTATAAGCAAATAATAATCTAAGCTAAATAAACCCGCGATCAAATATCATATATATTATGAATTTCTTTGAAAATATATTTCTGATGTGAATGAAAAAAATCAAAAAATTGGTATTATTGGAGCAGGAATTCAAGGTGTTTGTAATGCTTTATTTCTCCAAAAAAAAGGATTTCAAGTAACACTTTTTGACAGAGAAGAACCCGGAAGCGCAGCATCATATGGGAATGCTGGTCATTTTTCTCCCTATGCATCTGTTCCTTTAAATAGACCAGATGTAATAGCAGACGTTCCATCAATGTTAATTAGTTCAAGGGGACCTCTTGCTTTAAAATGGAACTATGTACCTAAAATGATCCCATGGTTTGCAAGATTTATTTTAAATTGTAGAGAAGAGAAAATGATGCATACAGCTAAAAATATGCACCAAATTTTAGATCAATCATTACCAGCATTTGACGAATTATTTGATGAAATTGATCTCGATGGGTTAGTTGAAAATAATGGAATACTTTATGTTTGGACAGATCAAAATATGAAGAGTAGAGAATTAGAAATTAGAATTAGAGATCAATTAGGAGTAAAACAACAATTAGTTAATAAAAAAGAAATTCATGATCTAGAACCAAACTTAAAACCATTTTACCATGGTGGGGTATTTTATGATTATGCAAGGCATGCACGAAACCCTAGAAAAATTTTAATAAAATTATTTGAAAATTTTGTAAATAAAGGCGGAAAGTTTTTAAAATTAAATATTCAAAATATAGATTTTGATGAAGAAAAGCCTGTTTTAAGAACAGAAACGCAAAGATTTATTTTTGATAAACTTGTTATTGCATGTGGAGCATTTTCGAAAAGATTGACTGATAAGTTACATGAAAATATTCCGTTAGATACCGAAAGAGGTTATCATGTTCATTTCAAAGATTATGACCATTTAATTTCAAGACCCATTGTTTATGCAAATAGAGGTTTTGGAATGACACCAATGGAACAGGGATTGCGTGTTGTTGGAACAGTAGAATTTGGAGGTTTAGAAAACTCTCCATCTAAATCGAGAATAAAAAACTTGATATTAAACGCAAAGGACATGCTAGATGGGTTACAAGAACATAAAGATGAATGGCTTGGTTTTAGACCCACACTACCTGATTTTCTACCAGTTCTAGGGCCATCAAAAAACTATAAAAATGTTTTCTATTCTTTTGGTCATCATCATTTAGGCTGGACACTTGGTGCAATTTCAGGAAAAATCATATCTAAAATGATCTCAGGAGAGAATACTAACTTAGATCTGCAACCATACAGTTCAATAAGGTTTAGTTAAAAGTAATCTTTTATAGTACTCTATTTAATGCTTGAAAATAAAAGTAATATCATCATTGCATCTATTTTGCTTTTTTTAGCAGCTTTGTTTTGGTCTGGAAATTTTATTGTCGGAAAGATAGCGGGTTTAAATGAAATACCTCCGATATCTTTAAACATATTAAGATGGTCATTGGCATTTCTAATTTTACTACCTTTCACTTACAAAGAGATGCTTGAAAAAAAAGAATTAATTTTTAAAAATATCTATCTCTTATGTTTTTTAGGGATAACAGCAGTCAGTATTTTTAATTCAGCACTTTTTTATTCTTTGAAGACTACACAAGTAATTACGGGTGTTCTTATGATCTCAACTGTTCCAGTTATGATCATTTTATTTTCTATAATTTTAAAAATAGAAAAAACAAATATTTTTCAAGTTTTGGGAGTTATATTTTCTTTATTAGGTGTATTATTTGTAATTTCAAAAGCAGATTTTGAAGTCTTTAAAAATTTAGCTTTTGAAAAGGGAGATTTATATGCATTATTTGCGATGATATCCTGGTCACTTTATTCAGCACTTTTAAAGAAAAAAAATTATGGATTGTCTCCAATAACTTTACTTCAGGTTGTCATTGGTCTTGGGGTAATATTTCTTATTCCAATGTATGCAATAGATTATGTTTATATTGGTAATCGAATTTTACTTAATACAAATTTCATTTTTGTTTTATCATATGTAGTTTTGTTGCCTGGGATCGTTTCTTTCTTTTTCTGGATAAAAGGTGTTGCTCTCATAGGTGCTAATAGGGCAGGAATTTATTTACATTTAATGCCAATTCTTGCAGCAATTCTTGCAATGGTAATATTTGATGAAGTTTTACTATTTTATCATTATATCGGTGGAATATTTATTATTTCAGGGATATTACTTTCAAACAAAAAAAATGCTTAAAGTAGCTATACTCGACGATTACCAAAATATTGCTAAAGATTTCATTGATCTTAAAAAATTATCTTCAAAATATGAATTTCATATATTTAACAAGCCATTTGAAAATGAGGATGATGCAATTGAACAATTAAAACAATTTGAAGTTCTATTCATAATGAGAGAAAGAACAAAAATAACAAAAAAACTTATAGAGAGTTTAAAAAAGTTAAAATTAATTGTTACCAGTGGTATGAGAAATAAATCAATAAATTTAGAATTTGCTAAAAAAAATAAAGTTGTTGTTTGTGGTACAGAAATTAATAGTAATCCAACTCCAGAGTTAACCTGGGCATTAATTTTAGGTTTAGCTAGAAATTTTAAAGCCGAAATAGATAATATGTACCAAGGATACTGGCAATCAACCATTGGCTTAGAATTAAAAGGTAAAATTCTAGGCTTATTAGGACTTGGAAGAGTTGGATCTCAAGTTGCAAAAATTGGTAAAGCCTTTGGTATGCAAATTATGGCTTGGAGTGAAAATTTAAACTTAGATAAATGCAAAGAACTTGATGTTTTACCGTGTAGCAAGGATGACTTAATCCAAAATTCAGACTTTCTGTCAATTCATGTTCAAGGAGGAGATAGATATAGAGATTGTATTACTATTAAAGAGTTTGAGAAAATGAAAAAAACCTCGTATTTAGTAAATACTTCTAGAGGTGAAATAGTTAATGAAGATGATTTAATTATAGCATTATCAACAAATATAATAGCTGGCGCAGGAATAGATGTTTATGAAAAAGAACCACTGCCTGAAAGCCATAAGCTTAGATTCGTGCAGAATGCTCTTTTACTTCCTCACATAGGTTACGTAACTGCTGAAAATTATGTAATTTTCTATAATCAAATGATCGAAAATCTTGAAAGTTTTGCATCTGGTAAACCGAAAAGGGTTATAGAATAATCGGAATCTTAGACAATTTTATCAGATAAAATTTTAATTTTTTGTGTATACTATTTTTGATGAGCAAAGAATTTAAAGCTAATCAAAATCAAAAATTAGATAATCAAGAGTTAAATGATTGGTTAGATTCTTTAGACGCAGTTGTAGAAAATCATGGTAGAGATGGAGCTAAAATAATTTTAGAAAAACTTGAACAGCGTGCAAAAGATTTAAGAGTATTATACTCACCTGTTCCTTATTCACCATACAGAAATACCATATCTCAATATGATCAAGGAATTTACCCTGGTGACCTAGCAATTGAAGAAAAAATCACAGCAATTTTAAGATGGAATGCTTTAACAATGGTTATGAAAGCTAATAAAAACTTTGGCGGTCTTGGAGGACATATTGCAAGTTATGCATCATTTGCTGAAGTATTTGAAACAGGATTTAATCATTTTTTTAAGGGAGGAGATGAAGCAGACTTAATTTTTTATCAATCTCAGTGTACAACAGGAATTTATGCAAGATCTTTTTTAGAGGGAAGGCTAACAAAAAATCATTTAGAAAATTATAGACAAGAACTTAATGAACAAGGTCTTTCATCTTATTGTCATCCATATTTAATGAAAGACTACTGGACATTCACTACAGCATCTATGGGAATAGGTTTGGTAAATGCAATTTATCAAGCCCGTTTCATGAAATATTTGGAAAATAGAAATTTATTGAAGACCAATAAAAGAGTTTGGGGCTTATTTGGTGATGGTGAAATGGATGAACCTGAAAGTTTAGCTGGATTATCTATAGCTTCTAGAGAGAAATTAGACAATTTAACATTTATAATAAATTGTAATCTTCAAAGATTAGATGGACCAGTAAGAGGTAATGGACAAATAATTCAAGAATTAGAGACGATATTTAAAGCTAATGGCTGGAATGTAATAAAAGTTCTTTGGGGCTCAGAATGGGATAAAATTTTTCAACAAGATAAAGATCACTTGTTACTAAAAAGATTTGCTAAAACTGTTGATGGTAAGTATCAAACATTGGGAGCAAGAGACGGAGAATATAACCTTAAAAATTTCTTTGCAGAGGATCCAGAAGTTTTAAAATTGGTTTCTTCACTCAGTAAAGATGAAATTGATAAACTTAAAAGGGGAGGTCATGATTTTAAAAAACTTTATGCTGCTTTTAATGCTGCTGTTAAAACTAAGGGTAAGCCTACAGTTATTTTAGCTAAAACAAAAAAAGGTTATGGAATGGGTAAAGCTGGCGAGTCAAAAATGACTAATCACCAGCAAAAAGAATTAAATCTTGATGCTCTAAAGGAATTTAGAGATCGTTTTCAACTTGATATTCCAGACAATAAAATAGAAAATTTAGAATTCTACAAACCCTCTGATGACTCAGATGAAATAAAATATTTAAAGAAGAGAAGAGATCTTCTAGGGGGTCCACTACCAAAGAGAAATTTTAAAAAAGTAGAACTGAAAACACCAAGTATAGAAAAGCATTCAAATTTTTTATTTGAAAAAAGTGATAGAGAATATTCAACTACAACAGGATTGGTGAGGTCTTTGGGAAACATAATGAGAGATAAAGAATTTGGAAAAAGAGTTGTCCCTATAGTTGCTGATGAAGCTAGGACTTTTGGAATGGCTAATTTATTTTCACAAATTGGAATTTATTCACCAGATGGTCAGTTATACGAACCTGAGGATGCGACCTCAATTTTAAAGTATCAAGAGTCTAAAACAGGACAACTATTAGAAGAAGGAATTAATGAAGCCGGTGCAATTTCTTCATGGTTAGCTGCAGCAACTTCTTATAGCAATCATAATTTTCCAATGATGCCTTTTTATATTTTTTATTCTATGTTTGGTTTTCAAAGAATTGGAGATCTTATTTGGGCGGCAGCCGATCAAATGCCAAGAGGATTTTTAATTGGTGCTACAGCTGGACGAACCACTTTGGCTGGAGAAGGATTACAACATCAAGATGGACAAAGTCATATAATTGCATCAACATTTCCAAATTTAAAATCCTACGATCCTTGTTTTGCAAGTGAGCTAGCAATAATTTTTGATGAAGGAATGAAAAGAATGATGACAGAATGTAAAGATGAATTTTATTACATTACTGTAAACAACGAAAAATATTCACATCCTAAAATCGATATAAAAAATAAAGATGGAATAATAAAAGGTGGCTACCTTTTCAAAGATCAATCAAATGAAAAAATAAACATAAATTTATTAGGATCTGGACCAATTTTTAGAGAATGTATTGAAGCTTCTAAAATACTTAAAGATGAATATGGAATTGGTTCAAGATTATACAGCATAACAAGTTATTCAGAGTTAGAAAAAGAAGCTAAATCTGTTCTAAGACAAAACACATTGTCTCCTGCTAATAAAAAACAAAATTATTTACAGCAGCTAATTTCTAATGACGACCCTATAATTGCCACTTCAGATTATGTAAGAGCATATTCACAATTAATCTCTAGCCATATAAATAATAAGTTTTTAGCGATGGGTACAGATGGATTTGGAAGAAGTGATACAAGAAAAAATTTAAGGGACTTTTTTGAGGTGGATAGCAAACATATAGTCGTTAGTTCTTTGTATTCACTTTATGAAGATAAAAAAGTTCCACTAGAATTATTAGAAAAGGCAATTAAAAAATATAACCTTAATAATAATAAGAACAATCCTTGGGAAATATAATCTCTAATATTCATTATGGATTTACCAGTAGTTAATCACCAAGATTATGAAGCCCAATTAAATGATGACAATAAATTTCCTATAAAAAAATTCGGAGAATTAGCTAAGTCATTAATTAAAAATAAAATAGTTAAAAATTTCTATATACCTGAGCCATGCTCAATGGAAACTTTAAAAGAGGCACATACAGAAGACTATATAAATAAAATAAAAAATAAAACTTTAGATAAAAACGAAATTAGAAAAATTGGTTTTCCTTTAGTTGACAGTGTAGTTAGAAGGTCTTTTATTGCAACTGGAGGAACTGTCCTAGCTACAAAACTTGCTTTAAACTATGGCATTGCTTGTAATACTGCAGGAGGTAGCCATCATGCAACATCTAATGAAGGAGCTGGATTTTGTGTTTTTAATGATGTTGCAGTAGCAGCCAAATATTTAATTTCAAGAGGATTAGCAAATAAAATTTTAATTATTGATTTAGATGTTCATCAGGGTAACGGCAATTCTGAAATATTTAAAAATGATAATCAAGTCTTTACATTCAGCATGCATGCAAAAGTTAATTATCCAGCGAAAAAATCAGTAAGTGATCTTGATATTGAATTAGAGGAAAATTTAGAAGATAGAGAATATATTGATATTTTAAAAAATAACCTAAAATATTTGAATGAAGAAGAGTTTGATTTTGTTTTCTATATTGCTGGTGTTGATATTCACTATAATGACAGGTTGGGTAAGCTAAAAATTTCTGATAATGGTATATTTGAAAGAGATGAATTAGTTATTGATAATTTCTTCTCAAATAAAATTCCTATATGTGGAGTATTAGGAGGTGGATACAACAAAGATTTTAACAAACTAGTAGAATTACATTCTAGTTTACACAAAACATGTGCTAAATTTTTATAATGAAAAAAAATTCAAATTTAACTCCTGAACAAGAAAATATTTTATTCAATGAAGCAACAGAACCTCCTGGTTCAAGTGAATTAAACAATGAAAAAAGAGAGGGCTCATACCACTGCGCCAACTGTGATACTGAATTATTTAAATCATCAACAAAATATGAAAGTGGATCAGGATGGCCATCTTTTTATAAATCTCTTCCAGATGTTTTTGAAACTAAAACTGATCACTATATTGGTTATGCTAGGACTGAGTACCATTGTAAGAAATGTGGGGGACATCATGGACATATATTTGATGATGGTCCACAACCAACAGGAAAAAGGTACTGTAATAACGGAGTTTGTTTAATTTTTAAACCAGATAATTAATTTTATTAAAATAAAAGTAAATAAACATATACAAATGAATATATTTTTATTGAATAAAAAATTATTCTAAAGAGCTTAAAAGTTTTCCAGTTTTCTCTAATTCCCTTAATTCCTGATAGCCTCCTACGTGATAGTCATCAAAAAATATTTGAGGAATAGTCCTTCTTCCATTTGCTCTCTTAGTCATTTCATCTCTAAGACCCTCTTTTGTTGATATATCAATTTCATTATAATGAAGGTTATTTCTTAATAATAATCTTTTAGCCGCATCACAAAAATTACACATTGGGCCAGAGTAAACTGTTATATTTTTCATTAAGCAATATATAAGTGATGTTTCATAAATTACTATAGTAAGTAATCATTTTTATTAATTTTTGATTTAATTTGTTTTCTTGAATATTCAAATTTTTTTCTATGCTTTATACTTTGCGAACTAGCCCTTTTTCTCCAAAGTCTGAAAGAAGAAGGTTTTAAAGATCTTCTCATTATTTTAATAACTTCACTTTCAGTCTTTCCAGTTTTTTTTTCAATTTCTTCAAAAGTAATCCGATCTGCCCATGCCGCCCATATAACCCAATCTGGACTCTCCAAAGGGGGTTCTGGATTTTTTACTTTGGTTGTGGGTCTGTGACTTTTTTTCATCAAAATTCAACAAATCACTAAAATTATTTTAATGCAAATACTTAAAGCTATGATATTATCACTTTTAGATAGTCCTATCTAGCCATCTTTAGCTCCCGGTTTTTTAGGACTATCCTTAAAATGCTTCCCTTAGATTTTATTCTTTTTTTACAGATCATTATTTTTATGTTCATAACTCCTGGTACACCTAGAATTGTTATTATTTCTTATTCTATGAACTACGGTGTTCAAAAATGTGTTTGGACTGCATTGGGGGATGTGACGGCAAATATAATTCAGGCAACTTTAGTAATTTTTGTTATCGGATCTTTTTTGTCGGACAATCCAACAATATTAAATACCTTGAAATGGTTAGGTATCGCTTATTTAACTTATCTTGCATATGATATCTATAAATCGAGACCTAAAGATATAAATACAAAAGATATTTCTGATAAAAATTTTTTTTCATTTTATAAAGATGGTTTTTTAGTTGCGGGAACAAGCCCTAAAGCTTGGATGTTTTTTCCGTTTATATTCCCACAATTTATTGATTTTAATTCTAATTATATTATTCAGTTTATTATTTTAATTACAACTTATGTCATATTAGATTTTCTTTCTTTGGTTGGCTATGCAATCTTAGCTAATAAATTAATTGTTTGGATTAAAGCTAATCCTAAAATCATAAATACAATTTCTGCTTGTGTAATAATTTTTATAGCGATAATTATTGCATTTACTCAACAATACTAACTAATGTTGCGTTACTACTCCCACTTGCAATTAAATAAATTTTGTTATTAATTAATTTTTTATTAATTAATTAAAGGGGAATAAATGAAAATAAAAAACATTTTAATTACATTTGTTTCTGCAATAGCATTATTATTTTCAACTTCTGTTGTATCATTTGCAAAAGTTGTTGGAGATAAGATTATTTTAGGTGCTGCAATCTCTTTAACTGGTAAGTATTCATCTAATGGTGTTCATACTCAAAACGGCTATAACATGGCTGTTGATAGAATTAATAGCATGGGTGGAGTAAAAGTTGGAGGTAAAACTTATAAGTTTGATATTATTTATTATGACGATGAATCAAACCCAAAAAGAGCAGCTCAGCTTGCAGAAAGATTAATTTCACAAGATAAAGTAGAGTTCATGCTTGGGCCATACAGTTCAGGTTTAACAAAAGCGATCGCACCAGTAACGGAAAAATATGGTGTACCAATGGTTGAGGCTAACGGTGCTTCTAGATCTTTGTTTACGAAAGGTTACAAATATCTATTTGCGGTATTAGCACCAGCAAACTTGTATCTTGATGTAGCAATAAGAACAGCTGTTGAGTTAAATGGTGGAAAAGGTGTAAGAATTGCACAAGCATTTGAGCAAGATGCATTCTCGCAAGACGTAAGATTAGGTATTTTAGATGCTGCTAAAGAAACTGGATCTGAAATTATAATCGACGATAAACTTCCTAAAGAGCTTAACGATATGGCTGCTACTTTAGTTAAAGTAAAACAAATGAAGCCAGATGTATTGGTTGTTTCAGGTCATACGAAAGGAGCTTTAACAGCAATAAGACAAATATCAGAAATGAAAGTTGATGTTCCTATGTTGGCAATGACTCACTGTGATGCTGCAAAATTATCAAAGCAACATGGTAAAAATTCTCAATATGCATTATGCGCTTCTCAGTGGCATAAAACATTAACTTACAAAGATGATTTCTTTAAAGATGGTATGACATATGCAGCAGATTTTGAAAAAGAATTTGGCTATGATCCACCATATCAATCTGCTGAGTCTTCAGCTGCGTTGTTAGTATTTAAAGATGCTTTTGAAAGAGCAAATACTTTTGATCAGAAAAAAGTAAGAGATGCTCTTGCTGAAACTAACATGCAAACATTCTATGGAAATATTAAATTTGCACCTGGTGGTCAAAATGTTGACAAACCAATGGTACTTTTCCAAGTAATGTGTGATGATGCTGGTAAGTGTGAAAATAAAGTTGTTGCTCCATTAAAATGGGCTTCAGCTGAGTTAATACACCCTGTACCAAAGTGGTCTGAAAGATAAAAAAAAATAATTAAGCCCCCTATTTCTAGGGGGCTTTTTTTTATAGAAATCAAAATTAAATTATGGATTTTTTAGTCTTCCAATATCCTATGATAACTATTCAAGCATGTCTTGATGGACTTTTGCTTGGAATATTATTTGCGTTAATTGCTTATGGAATGGCACTCCAATGGGGTGTTATGAATATAATTAACATTGCACAGGGAGACCTTGTTATATTGGGTGGTTACATTGCATATTTTATGTATCTATATGGAATTCATCCAGCTTGGGGAGTAATTGTCTCTCCTATAATTATGTATTTTGTTGGAATTGCAATTTACAAATTAGTCATAAATAAAGTTGTCGATAGAGATCTATTCATCTCAATATTGGCAACCTTTGGAATAAGCATTCTGTTTATGCAGTTAATGAACTTTGCTTTTGGAGCAGATGTTGTTTTAGCTAATTCTGGATACGGCACCACAATGTTGTTCGATAATAATGTTGTCTTGCCAAACTCTAAAATATTTTCTGCCTTTATAAGTATTGTCTTTGCTATTTGTTTAGTAGTTTATATGAAAAGATCAAAATTAGGTCGTGCTATTAGAGCAACAGCTCAAAATGCAAGAGCAGCAAAAATTTTAGGAGTTGATACAGAAAAAGTTTATGCAGCAACATTTGGTATAAATGCTGCACTATGTGGTGTGGCTGGAGCATTAATTTCAATAACATTTACGATCCACCCTTATATGGGATTACCATACACTATAAGATCATTTATGATTGTAATTGTTGCGGGATTAGGAAATTTACCTGGAGTAGCTATGTCAGGTATGGGATTAGGAATATTCGAGGAATTTGCAGATTACATTCTTGGTACAGAGTTTAGAATTGGTTCAGTATTTTTATTATTAGTTTTAATTTTAGTTTATAGAAGATTTAAACTTTCAAGAAAGAGAGAGTATTTAAAGTGAGAAAAGCTAAAATTAAAGACGATAATGGCAAACTGATAGAAATAGACATTAAAAAATTTAAAAAACATTTAGATGAATATCATTCAACAGGATCTAGTCTTCATGAAGAAAATGGACATTATTTTACAGTTGATAAAGATTTTAGAGATAAAATAGAGAGTTTGTATGAACAAAAATAGTTGGATTTTGTACATAGGAATTTTGGTATTCGGTTTAGTTGCACCATTTATTTTTCCAGCTTTTAAAGTTCAATTATCGATTCTGTGTGTATTAATTGTCCTTGCAACGACTTGGAATATCCAAGGTGGTGAAATGGGCTACAACACATTTGGCAATATTCTTTTTTATGGTTTGGGAATGTACCTTTGCGCATCCGTTCAAGTTGGTATGTTTTTCCCATTGGCAGAATGGACAGAAAGTGGTGGTGAAAAAACTTTCGTTCACACACCTTCACAATTCTTTCAAGGCATGGCAGCTGGTCTGGTAGTTGCCGCTGTTGTTCCTACAATAGTTGCAGGATTAATTGGTTATGCAATTTTAGGATTAAGAGGTCATTACTTTGCAATTTGTACATTAGGTTTAGGAGTTGCAGCAGGTGAAATTTCTGGTGGTATTGAAATTATCGGAGCTGGACAGGGCTTTACTACTCCTCCTTTTCCAAATATTGGAGGTCTTGAGGCAAGAGGAGAATTTTTTTATTTTTTAAGTTTCGGTGCATTGGTACTTACATTCATTGCTGTAAGAGCAATTTATACAACAAGGTTTAGATTAATTCTTAATGCAATAAGAGATAATGAAGATAAAGCTGAAGCAATGGGAATTGAGACTATGAAATACAAAATAACTGGATGGATGATCTCAGCTTTCTTTTGTGGTCTTGCTGGAGGAATAATGGGAGGTTTAGTTGGTTATATCGACTCAACTGATGTTGCATTTGATGGAAGAGAAATGGGTGTATTTATGGTTTTAATGGCAATCCTAGGAGGTAAAGGAACTTTATGGGGACCAATTATCGGTGCAACTTTATTTCATTTTTTTAAAGAAGGTTTTTGGACATTCTTCCTTGGTTGGCAGTATGTTGCATTAGGAGTTTTAATAGTGGTTATAGTAATTTATTTCCCAGAAGGATTAATGGGATGGTTGAGAGAAAAATATCCAGAAAGATTTGGTGAAGTTGTTGATGAAGCAGATCGAAAAGCACAGGTAGAATTAAAATGAGTATTCTAGAAGTTAACAACGTAAGTAAATCATTTGGAGGTGTTAAAGCCAATGTAGATATTTCAATGTCGGTTAAAAAAGGAAAGATAGTTGGTCTTATAGGGCCCAATGGATCAGGAAAAACTACTTTATTTAATTCAATTGTTGGTACTTATCCAATAGACAATGGTTCAATTAAGTTTAATGGAAAAGAAGTATCAGAATTACCGGTACCAGTAATTGCAAAACTGGGGTTATTAAGAACATTTCAACAAACCAGAATTTATGGAAAATTAAATTGTGTAGATAACATGCTTATCAGTCACAAGGGTAGTGATGAAAGTTTGTTTAAAATTTTCTCAAAAATTCCAAAAGAGCTCACAGAGAAAGCAGAAAACCTACTTAATTTTGTTGGATTGTATCAAAAAAGAAAACTCAGGGCAGGCGACCTATCTTTTGGACAACAAAAATTATTAGAACTTGCAATGGCACTAATGAATGAGCCAGAAATGCTATTATTAGATGAGCCAACAGCAGGTATAAATCCTACTTTAATTAATGGAATTATTGATAGACTAATCAAAGTTAATCAAGATTTTGGCATAACATTACTTGTTATTGAGCACAATATGAGAGTAATTATGCAATTAGCTGAAAACATATTTTGCCTTGCACATGGAAAAATGCTCGCAAATGGCACACCTGAAGAAATTAAAAATGATAAAAGAGTAGTTGATGCATATTTGGGGGCTCAATAATGTCTAGTCAATATGAAGTTTTAGGAAAAGCACCTGGTCCAGAAGATCTAAAAAACTTATCTTCTGAAGATATTCATTTAACAATAAAAAATTTGAATGCTGGATATGGTAAAATGGAAATTTTACATAATTTTGATTTATTTGTAAGCAAAGCACAATCATTATGTTTAATTGGTCCAAATGGAGCTGGAAAATCAACAATACTTCACTCAATATATGGATTTACAAATATTTTCTCAGGCAAAATAGAAATTGATGGAAAAGAAATAACAAATTTAACTCCAGCTGAAAAATTAAAGTCAGTTGGTATAGCTTATATTCTGCAAGATAATTCAGTTTTTCCAGATATGACTGTTGAAGAAAATTTGTTAATGGGTGGTTTTATCAAAGATAAAACGGAAGAATCATATCAAGAGGCAGAAAAGATTTTAGATAAATATGAAAGATTAAGGAACAGAAGAAATCAACCAGCAAAAGTTTTATCAGGTGGTGAAAGAAGATTATTAGAAATATCTAGAGCTTTAGTAATGAAGCCTTCAGTTCTTTTAGTTGATGAACCTTCTATTGGATTAGAGCCGAGATATATTGATATGGTATTTGAAATTTTGGGAGACTTACAAAAAAATGAAAAAAAAACAATTATTCTAGTTGAGCAAAACGCCAAAAAAGGTTTAGAGTTTTCTGATATTGGATATGTATTAGTATCCGGCCAAACTGCTATAGCAGGAAGAGGTGATGATTTACTTAAAAATGATGATGTTGGACGTCTATTTCTAGGCGGATGATTAATTCAAAATATTTTTTCAAAGGAATTCTTTGTGCAAAAGAATTCGATAGCCCTGCAATTGCTCTAGGTTTAAGCTTTTTAGCAATAGGTGCATTACTAAAAAATTTAGGTTTTACAATTCAAGAAAGTATTTTTTCTACTTTTTTAACTTATGCATTACCTGGTTCACTTGTGATGGCAGAATCGATTTTGATTGGCGTTTCGTTACTTAATTTATTTTTTGCAGTTTGGTTAGTTAATGCAAGATTGTATCCGATGACTGTATCTTTAATGCCATTGTTAAAGCACCAAAGTCAACCAAGATGGAAGTATTATTTATCCTGTCATTTTGTTGCAGTATCTTCGTGGTTAATTCTTAAAAATAATTATAAAGATATTGAAAAAAAATATAGAGTCGATTTTTGGATAGGAATTGGAACTGCAACTTGGTTGATAGCAATTTTTTCAACTATCTTAGGTTATTACTCTGCTGATTTCTTAAATAGAGAAATGATGATTGGATTAGCTATAATTAATCCAATTTATTTTACTTGCACAATGATAGGAGTGATGAAGTCTATACAATTAAATGTTTCAATAATTTTAGGAGCTATCTTAGGACCTTTATTTTATTTTATTAGTCCTGATTGGTGTGTTTTGATTGGAGGCTTTATAGCTGGAACTGTTGCTTTTGTAATTGGAGAGAAAAATGTCAGCTAATATTGTTTTAATAATAGTTATTACATCCTTAGCAACTTATATCTCAAGGTTTTTAGGAGCTTTTACTTCTGAAATAATAGATGAAAATACTAAAATATATAGGTGGTTTAATTATTTAGCCTATTCGACACTGGCGGCTTTAATTTCTAGAATGATAATATTTCCAGCTGGTGCACTTTCTGACAGTAATTACTTGTCCAGATTTATTGTTGTGCTTTTAGCAATACTAATTTTTAAATTAACTAAAAATAATTTAGTTTACCCAACTTTATTCTCTGCTATCATTATGTTTTTATTAAGTAGCTTTACGATATAAATGAAAAAAATTATTTTACTATTGTTCTTAATTTTAATACCAGGTATTTCACAAGCAGCATGTGATGATCCTTTAACTGATGGAGTTGATTATACTAACTGTAGATTTTCAGATGGACAAGATTTGCAAGGTAGTTATTTGCCTAACTCAAACTTATCATTCGCAAGTTTTATACAAGTAAATTTTGATAAAAGTATTATGATGAATTCTAACTTGTCATTTGGAACTTTTCCAGAGTCAACATTTGTTAGAGCTAACTTATATGAGTCAACTCTAGTTGGTGGAAATTTCGAAAAAGCAAATTTTACAGGAGCCAATATGACAAGAGTTGATTTTATGGGCTCAACATTAATTGAATCAAATTTTCAAAATGCAAATCTAATGGAAGCTAACTTTACTTCATCGAATATGACCAATGCTAATTTTGATGGAGCAAATTTAATTGGAGCAACATGGACTAATGGTGAAACATGTGGACCAAATTCAATTGGAGTTTGTAACAAATAATTATAATGGATAACTTAGATACTATTCAAGGGTTTGATATTTCATTTAGTGATTATTCCAAAAGAATAATCAATATTAAAATTGAAGATGAAATTATAGATAAACTAATATTTCCTTTTAAAAAATTTGATATTACAGCTCTTGAATATAAACCTTTTACTAGATTTACACTTGCAAAATCTTTAGATGATTCAACGGGTGGAAAGCTAGGAAAATTTATAAACTCTATATTAAGAGATAGAGACACAGGTTGTTTCATTATAGGACCTAAAAATAAATCCAAAAAAATTGATAACAATTTTCTTATTAAACTATCAACAGCTGTAACACACTTACTAGGAAATCCAAATTTTGATTCAATGGCCGGAAAATATTATGCGAGATTTCATGTTAAACATGAGGACAATAGCGATTCATATCTTAGAAAAGCATATACTAATATGGATCTTCATACTGATGGAACTTACGTCAAAGAAAAAACTGATTGGTTATTAATGTTAAAAATGGAGGAAGAAAATGTTCAAGGAGGTGAAACTGCAATGTTACACCTTGATGATTGGGAACATTTAGATAGCTTAACTAATGAAAAAGTTGGAAAACAAAACTTTATATGGGGTTCTCCAAAAAGTAAAAATGTTGATTACAAAGTGGAACATCCTGTTTTTTCAGAAGACGAAAATGGAAAACCACAAATTTCTTACATAGACCAATTTCCTGAGCCAACAAATATGGAACAAGGATTATTTCTACAAAAATTATCAGACTCTTTAGAAGGAAGTCAAAAAAAGATTGTAATGCCTTTACCAGTTGGCTTTTCAGTAGTTGCAAATAACTATTTCTGGCTTCATGGTAGAAAACCATTTGTAGAAAATAAAAAATTATCAAGAGAATTACTAAGAATTAGAGGTTCTTTTTTTACTAATTAATTAATTTTAGTGATAATAATCACTTAGTTTATCATGAAAATCGGATTTATTGGTACAGGACATATCTCGAAATCAGTAATCAACGGAATACTGGGGTCAAAATTAAAAATTAATAAAATAATTGTTTCAAAGAGAAATTCAAAAATTTCAAGTGAACTTAAAAGAAAAAGTAAAAAGATAAAAATATCTGCTGATAATCAGGATATTATAAATCAATCAAATTGGGTTTTTTTAGCAGTAACACCAACGATTGGAAAAATTATTCTTCCAAAATTAAAATTTAAAAAAGGTCAAACGATAATAAGTTTTATATCAACTATAAAAATGACTGAATTAAAAAAATATATTAAAGTTAAAACCAAGATTATTAGAGCAATTCCTTTGCCTCCAATTTCTCTTAGAAAAGGACCGGTACCAATTTTTCCACCTGATAAGCAAGTTAGAAATTTTTTTAATAAGCTTGGCACATCTGTTGAAATAAAAAACGAAAACTTATCACTAAATTTTTGGTCAACTTCATCAATGATGGCACCATTTTATGAATTACTACAAACTCTGAGTGAATGGTTGGTAAAAAGGGGAATTAATAGAAGCGACTCTCAAAAGTATATTACCTCGTTATTTATTGCTTTATCTGAAGATGCAAAAATTAATTCAAATAAAGATTTAAAAGTCCTTGTTAAAAATTCACAAACCCCAAAAGGTTTAAATGAACAAGCTGTTAAAGAATTAAGAAAACTTGGATTTTATAAATCTCTGAATAAAACAGCAAATAGCATCTTAAATAGATTAAAAAAAAAGTAAGTAAAATGTCTGACAATATCTTACAGGTAAATAATCTTACAAAATTATTCGGAGGACTAGCAGCAGTATCAAATTGCTCATTAAATATTAGATCGGGTTCAATAACTGGAATAATTGGCCCAAACGGTTCAGGGAAAACAACACTATTTAATTTAATAGCTGGAAATTTAAAATCTAATGATGGAGAGGTAATATTTAATGATGAAAATATTACTGATGTACCATCACATGAGTTGTTTGGCAGAGGATTATTAAGAACCTTTCAGATTGCTCATGAATTTTCAAACTTAACAGTTTTAGAAAACTTAATGATGGTGCCATCAAATCAAAGCGGAGAAAATTTATTAAATGCACTTATTAAACCAGGACTAGTTAAAAAAGAGGAAAAAGTTATTAGAGAAAAAGCCTATGAAGTTGTAGATTTTCTTAATTTAAAACATTTAGCAAATGAAAGGGCAGGAAATCTTTCAGGAGGTCAAAAAAAATTATTAGAATTAGGAAGAACTATGATGGTTGATGCAAAATTGGTTTTACTTGATGAAGTTGGAGCGGGAGTTAATCGAACACTTTTAAAAGATCTAGGAACTGCAATATTAAAATTGAATAAAGAAAAAAATTACACTTTTTGTATGATAGAACATGATATGGATTTTATAAGCAGAATGTGTGATCCAGTGATAGTAATGGCAGATGGTTCAGTTTTATTTGAAGGGACACCTGATGAAGTGAAAAAAAACGAAAAAGTAATTGAGAGCTATCTTGGAAAGTCAAACTTAACAAAAAAAGAAAATTAATGGCATACTTTGAAGGAGCAAAAATGACTGCAGGTTATGGGGAGGGCCCTGATATTATTAGCTCATGTTCCATAACTGCCAATAGGGGAGAGATAGTTGCCATTTTAGGTCCCAATGGTGCTGGCAAATCAACAGCCATGAAAGCGATGCTCGGATTACTAAAATTAAAATCAGGCTCTGTAATTTTGAACGGTGAAGATATTTCAAAAATTAATCCTCAAGATCGAGTAAAAAAGGGTATTTCATTTGTTCCACAAACAAGAAATGTATTTGCTGAGTTGACTGTAAGAGAAAATTTAGAGATTGGTGGCTTTTTGACGGAAGGGAGTTTAGAAAATAAAATTGAGGGTATTTATAGTTTATTTCCAATCTTGAGTGAAAAAAAATCCCAAGTCGTTGGACAATTATCTGGTGGACAACGTCAGCAAGTCGCGCTTGGAAGAGCTTTGATGAGTGATCCATCAGTTCTCATGTTAGATGAGCCCACAGCTGGAGTTTCTCCAATTGTAATGGATGAATTATTTGAACATATAATAAAAGTTAAAAAAACAAATGTTGCCGTTATTATGGTTGAGCAAAACGCAAAGCAAGCATTAAGTATTTCAGATCGAGGCTATGTATTGGTGACAGGCCAAAATAAATTCGAGGGATCCGGTAATGATTTACTTGAGGATCCCGAGGTTCGTAGATCATTTTTGGGAGCATAATGGATTTCTTAAATGCAATAATTGTACTTTTTAATTTCACAGTAATACCAGCATTAGCTTATGGTTCACAATTAGCTTTAGGTGCTATTTTTGTTACTTTAATTTATGCAGTCTTAAGATTTGCTAATTTTGCAACTGGAGACATGATGTCTTTTGGAACAATGTTTGCAGTTATTCTAACATATTATTTTCAGTCCTTAGGTTTTGGATTGGGTGTTCTACCAACAGCACTTTTAACAATACCTTTCGCTATCCTAATGATGATTTTATATATGTTAATCATAGACAAATTTGTTTTCAGTTATTACAGGGTAAAAAAAAGTCCTCCAGTTCAGTTTGCAATGGTTAGTGTAGGGGTAATGTTTGTCACTCAAGCCTTAATTAGAATAATCATTGGACCATCTGATAGAAGATTTTTAGATGGTGAAAAATTTATAATTAAAGCAACAGAATTTAAAGAAATGACTGGTCTTGCAGAAGGTATAACTTTAAAATCAACACAAGCAATAACAATAATCGTAACCTTAATTGTTGTTTCAATAATGTTTTGGTTTTTAAATAGAACTAAAACTGGAACAAGTATGAGAGCTTATTCAGACAATGAAGATTTAGCATTATTGTCTGGTATAGATCCTAAGAGAGTTGTTTTGATAACATGGGTCATCGCAGGAATTTTGGCTACTATTGGTGGAGTATTATATGGTTTAGATAAAAGTTATAGACCTTTTGTTTATTTTAATAATATGCTTCCAATATTTGCTGCAGCAATTGTTGGAGGAATCGGAAATCCATATGGGGCATTTTTTGGAGGTTATGTAATTGCATTTGCTGAAATTTTACTTACATACTCTTATAAAAAATTTGTTGCATATTTGTTACCTTCAAGCTTGGAACCAAACTCTCTTATGCAACTTCTTTCTACAGACTATAAATTTGTAGTATCATTTTCAATATTGGTAATTGTTTTATTAATAAGACCGTCTGGTATTTTTAAAGGGAAAACTATATGAGAAATTATGAAAACGTAATTTATGCATATATAATAATGTTATTATTAATCATTTGTGTTGGTCTCTTCCAATCTTGGTCAATTGCCCTTACAATTTTAAATTATTGTTTGATCTCAGCAGTAATGACAATAGGAGCAAATATTCAGTGGGGATACGCTGGTTTAATTAACTTTGGTATAATGGGTTATACCGCCTTAGGTGGTTTAGCGGTCGTACTTGTCTCCGTCGATCCTGTTAAAAAAGCATGGCAGGTTGGTGGATTAAATATTTTAGGTAGTATTTGGATAATTGTAGCAATTGTATTTATAACGAGATTTATTTTAAAAAGGTTTGAGAAATCATTAATAAGAAATTATTCTATAGCTTTTCTAATCATAGCAGGAGTTATTTTAATTAGAGTTACTGCAACACCAGGAATAGAGGCTATAGAGTCTGTAGATCCCGCTGTGTCAGGATTTTTGGGAGGAATGGGTTTGCCTGTGTTAATGTCATGGATTATAGGAGCTTTTCTTGCGGGTGCACTTGCGTTTATTGTTGGAAAAATTGCTTTAGGATTAAGAGCGGACTATCTTGCTATTGCAACACTTCTTATTGCAGAGATAATTGTATCAATTATTAAACATGAAGAATGGTTGGCTAGAGGTGTAAAAAATGTTATCGGTCTAAAAAGACCAGCTCCATACGAAGTTGAATTACAAAAAACTCAATGGTTCAGGGATTTTATTGAAAAAATCTACTCAAATAAACTAGAGTTAATAAATACTATTGCTCAGAAAAAAATTATTCTAAATCAACTAATTATTGATGCATCATCAATTTTTGTAAAACTATGTTTCACTAGTTTGTTTTTATCTGTAGTTATTATCTTACTAATTGTTACTCAAAAAGCCTTATATTCTCCATGGGGGAGAAAAATGAGAGCTATTAGAGATAACGAAGAGGCAGCAAGCGCAATGGGAAAGAATATAGTTAAAGAGCACTTATTTATATTTATCTTAGGTTCAGCAATAGTAGGTTTGGCAGGTGCAATGATGGTCACAAATGATGGTCTTTTTACTCCAGGAAGCTACAGACCAATGCGTTATACTTTTGTAATATGGGTAATGGTTATTGTTGGTGGAACAGGTAATAATTTTGGCGCTATTCTTGGTGGATTTGTCGTCTGGTTTTTGTGGGTGGAAGCAGCACCAATATCTTTATTTTTAATAGATTTGTTTACCGCTCATCTTCCAGAGACTAACATGATAAGATCACATCTAGTTGAAAGTGCTCCATATTTTAGATTTTTATTAATAGGAATAGGATTACTTTTGATCATGAGATATAGGCCTCAAGGAATAATACCAGAAAAAATAATCAAACAATAAAATGTATTATATTCTTCTAGGTATAGTAATAGGATTAATTTTTTATTTATCCGACAAATATCTTTTTTAAAACCCCAGCAAGTTAGTCGAACTGGGGTTTTAAGATTTTAGTTATCTTTGAGCTTTATTTTGAAATTTTCCACCTTTTATTTCTTTCTCTAAAAAAGATCCAAAAGCTTCACCAACATCAGTTAGCTCAACTGCGGTAGCACCTTCATAATTTATTTCTTTACCCTGAGCAAGCAAATCTAAAGCCTTTTTTAATTCTCCCGGAAAAATTTTAACTCCAGGTGAATTTGCTACGCTCATTATGTTGCTTTGGATTACAGATCTATCTGCAGAACCTCCTGCTTGCATTGCTAATGTCATAAGCGCTGCGGCATCATAGGATTCACCTGTATATGGTCCTGAAGAGTCAATTCCTGCTGCTTTAGCAACTTCTCCAAACAATCCAGCTCCCTTACCCATTGATCCAGGTAATGAACCAAATGATTTGTTTAGACTATCTCCAAATCTATCAGTTAGCGAGTCACCAATCATTCCATCTGATAAAACAAATGTATCAAAAGCACCGGAGTCTAATGATCCTTGTATAATCATTCCACCACCTTGATCAAGGTAACCTAATACTGCAACTGCATCACCTCCAGCAGCTGCTAGTGTTGCTACCTCTGCACCATAATCTGCTTTACCTTCTTCATGTGAAGTAACCACAGTTACATTAATTCCATGCGCTTTGACGGCACCTTCATATACATCGGCTAAACCTTTGCCATAATCATTATTAGTATAAGTTATTGCAATACTTTTAACTCCTCTGTCTTTAGTAATATCTGCAAGTACTTGTCCTCCTCTAGCATCAGATGGAGCAGTTCTAAAAAAGAAACCATTATCAGCAAGGTCTGTTAATCCTGGTGATGTTGCAGAAGGCGATATCATTACTACTCCATTTGGAACTGCAACATTTTTAGCTATTGCTCCGGTTACTCCTGAACAGTCTGCTCCCATAATTGCATTTACTCCACCTGAAACAAGCCCTTCTGCTGCTGTAACTGCAGCAGCTGAATCAACGCATGTCGAGTCTGCTCTTTGTGTCGTGATAGTTGATCCGTTTAACAGGGATCCTGAATCAGAAGCTTCTTTAAAAGCAAGTTCTGCTGAAGCAGCCATTGCAGGTGTTAAAGTTTCAATCGGTCCAGTAAATCCTAAGATTATTCCAATCTTTATATCTTGTTTTTCTCCAACTTTCTTCGGCTGTTGCGCAAAATAAAAAATCGCAGCAATCACAATGATTGCTCCAATAATTATAATTCCTAAGTTATTTTTTTTTGTTTCTGCCATATTATCCTCTAATTGTTAACAATTTATATAATCAAAATTAAATCCTATTAAATTATTATTTCAATGAGAAAATTATCAATTTTATCGCAGAATATTAATAAATTATTAATAAAAATTTATTTTTTAAAAACTTACAGACCCAGTTAAAAGAAATTCAGTATTTAAATCTTTATCTCTAATATGTCCAATATCATCGGTTATAATAGTCTTTAATCCTAATTTAATATTTTTATTTATAGATTTTTTATAACTTAGAGTTAAATCTTTTTGTCTTCCTGAAGGACTTAAATTAATTTTATGATCTTTAAATGGTATTATTCCATTTTTATTTGATAGACCAATTAATCTAAAATTCATCTCTCCTTTTTCAACTCTATTTGGTTGGGAAATTGTTAAATTAAATTTATCATTTCCAAAAAAGTTGTTTACTTCATAGTCAATTTCGAAGCTTGTGCTCATTACATCCGTAGATCCTAGAACAAAATTATTATTATTATTCTCAAAATTTGAAAAACCAAAAGTATTGCTAAATGATAAATTACTATTTTTATTAAAATTTTTTGTAAAATTTATCCCATAAAAATTTGTAACATTCTCATTTTCAAATCCAAAGGCCCCACTTGACTTAGAGAGAAGAAAACTTTCTTTTTCTTTTAATATACCAGCGGTTAGTGAAAATTTTTCAAACAAATTGTTATTTAAATCTAATGATACTGCAAACGTCTCTAATGGTAAAATGATATCATGATTTATATTTGTTAAAGGATTTATTTTTGAATTGTTGTAACTTAAAAATAAATCATTTCCTGAGATATAAAGTTTCTGATTTAAACCTACTCCATTATTTTCTGATAGAAATGGGTTTGTATAAAAGTTATTTTTTGGAATAGTATTTTGAATAGCTAAACTTGGGTTATCTATTGTGATACTTGAGCCATAATTATATTGGTTTTTAAAATTAAAAAATTCTCCTTTGAATATATTTTTGGATATTTTGTCCTGGGTGTCAAAATTATTCAATTTTTTAATTTCATCTTTTAAATTAATTTTAATTTTTTGGCTTTCTAAATTTTCTTCATTTATAAAATCTGATAAATATAATTTGAAACCACCATGAAGAGCATCATAGGCATAGGTATATTTATTTTTTAGTCCATTAGAAATAGAATTACCTAGTGAGCTAGATGAAGTAAATGATGTTTGTGAGACTGGATACTTCTTCATTGCTGAAAAAGGCATAGCATTGCCTGAACCACCACCTCCTCCTGATCCTCCACCTCCAGATCCACCTCCTCCACCAAATGATAAAGGATTCTTACTAGTGGTTATTGGTGACAAGGCCGCATAAAGATCAGGAACACCATGACCCCATGTATCATTGTAACCGTGTTTAATTGATGCTCCATGAGTAGTAAATGTTGTGTTTCCAGAAGGTGTAAACCAAGCATTGTTTGCTGATGCTAATAATCTATCAGTTAGTTGTTCTGGAGTGTGATTTGGAAAAGCTTGACCAAGTAAAGCTATCATTCCTGAAACTTGAGGAGCACCCATAGAAGATCCACCTAACACACTCCATTGACTTGTTCCTCCAGCGTCAACGTATCCAGCTGCTCCTATCTGTCGATCATCAACTACTAAACACCATTCTTTGGCATTTCCACAAGGATTACCTAATCTATTAAAATCAGTTTCTGCCGCTCCAGTTAAAGAAGTCCCAGTGAATTCTGCGTACATAACTGATAGCCAAGCATCAGATAAATCAACTGAGTCTTGCACTCCATCAAAGTAAGCAGGTAATCCTCCTTCTAAACCAACATCATTATCATTTACATAATTAGAACTTGCCCAGACAATTACTCCGTTATTTTGAAAATTATCCATTGCTGTAATGTAACTTGATACTGCAGCCGAACCTCCCCAGTAGTTTGCTAACTGATCTCTAATAGTAACCCCATTATTAGTTGCAGCCGTTTCAACTTCGTCAAATGTTAATGCACTTGTGCATGAACCTCCAACACACCCTTGCTGTATTCCCCAGCTATTATTAACAACAATAGGTGCATGATTAGTTCTTGCTGTATCATAATCAGTGGCTAAATTTGCATAAGAGCTTGTATCAAAAGATGCAAGCACAAGATCTGCATCAGGGGCAACCCCATGAGTTGTTCCATTGATATCACCTGCAGCGATGCTAGCTACATGATCTCCATGATTAAATGAACTATTACTTGGGTTTGTTACATCAATAACAGTAACAGTCTTATTAGCATATGTATCATGAGCAGGAGTAAATTTGTCATCTATAATAAATATTGTTTCACCCTCTCCTGTTAAATATTGTCCTCCACTATTTTTGTAAGAATGAGCCTTATGTAAATTAAATAATTCGTAAGGGTGCAGATTGTTACTAGATTGATCTACTGTGGTCCATGCGGACCTATTCTTAATAGTATTTTGAACCGATGTATCTTCAGAATAAGCAGTTGAATTACAAGCCAAAACATAATCATGTATAGTTATAGTTGTACTAGCATTACCTGTTGAGGATACATCTGTTGTACTAGCTGTTACAATAACCGTTTCAGATATTTCATTTGTAGTGTCATTTACTGGAGATAGTGTTATTGATGCCGAAGTTCCACCAGCTACAATTGTAGAATTTGTTGATGACAAATTATAATCAACACCATCAGTTGCTGTTCCTCCAGTACTGTAAGTGATTGAAACATTAGATGAATGAGCTTTAGTTAAATTTGCAGTGAAAGTAATGGATGTTCCACATTCGCTAATACTGCTTGATGATTTGCTATACGAAATTGTAGCAGGTCCAGACGATCCACTATTTCCACCACTACCACCTCCACCACTAATACCTCCACCAACAGCTGCAATTCCACCAACTGCAGCTAAAACTCCTAACGGAGAACCTCCTGCGGCGATACCATTAAAAACATTTGTTGGTGATAAACTGGCAAATAATAGTGGATCAAAAGAATTATAAATATTTAAAAGTAATTCTTGTCTTTTAAATTCGGATAAATAACCTTTTTCAAATGTTAAAAAATTAATATCTTCAGTTAGTGCGTAAATATCTTTTGGATTACTTTTTATGTGTCTATTTAAATCAGTAAAGTTTTTGTCATCTATGCTAAAATTTTGATCCTCATTATAATTATCTGAAAATACTGACGGTTTATTAAATATATTTTCTTCTTGAGCAATTTTATCTAAGTCAGGATTCAATGTTTCATTTAAGTTTTTTTCAAAACTCTTTAATTTTTCTAAAAAACTCTTTTTTTCAACTACGACTTCTTGGTTGGGTAGTTCTAGCTCAATTATATCATCTATAATGCCAGATTTTTTTTCAATTAATCTAAAAGAATCTTTATTTAATTCTATTCCCTGATTTTTAAAACATTCATTTATTTTACTTTTGTAACCTGCAAAACTTTTGTATTCATCAACACATGCACTCAATTCTGAAAAGTTTTTGAAATTTACTGAAAAGGCATTGCTGAAATTTAATAAGTAAAATACTAAAGATATAAAAAAAATGTTAGTTCTCATAAATTATTATCTATTTGGGGTGTCTGTCGCTATCATCTGATTTCTAACTTTTTCTCTAAAATATATATAAACACCAGCAGAGATAATAATTACTGCTCCAATTAAGGTACGAGGAGTTGGTATAGTTTCAAAAAGTATATATCCTGCAATCATAGCAAATATTATATAAGAATACTCAAATAATGAAATTATGGACGGTGACGCAATACTGTAAGCAGAAAAAACACAGAAAAAAGATATAGAAGCAACCACTCCCATTACAAAAACATAGGGCCATGAAGCTGAAGGGTTAGTAAACCATTCTCTTACAATAAACTGTAAAGTTGCATCAGAAAAATTATTAAATTTTCCATCTCCACTAACAAGATAAATAATTAAACTTACAATAACTGCAAAAATATAAAGCAAAGTCATTTGAGTATAAATATTATCTTTATCAGAAGTATATTTTGTAATTGTCATTGAGCATGCATAACAAAGTGCACATCCGACAGGAGCTAATTTGAAAAAATTAAATTCTTCAAGTGTTGGATTAAGTACAATTAACACTCCTATAAATCCTACAACAATTGCACTCCATCTTCTAATTCCAATTTGCTCCTTTAAGAAAAATTTAGCAAACATAGACATAAAGAAAGGGCAAGAGAAAAATAAAGCACTAACCATCGCTAAAGACATAAAAGTTAAAGAAATATAAAAAAAAGCAAATCCAAAAAAGAAACAAACAACCCTAACTAAAGTTAAAAAAGGATAATGTGTTTTAAGAGTAATTTTTTTTTTTGTTATTAAAAAAAATGATATGAGAATAGTAGCTTGTATTAAAGTTCTCCCTAAATATAATTCAAACAATGCAATATCTTCAAAAATAAATTTTATCAATGAATCCTGAATGGAAAAAAAGGCCATTCCAGTCATAATAAACAAAATACCTTTTGTATTATTGTTTGTTTGCATATCGCACCTATATCAAAAAAACTTTAACCTTCATAATTATTAAGATACTCTAAAAAGTATTTATGGAAGATTTTAAACCAATTTCTGGTAGCTGTATTTGTGGAGAAATTGAATATACTATTAAATCTAAGCCTTTATTTACACATGCTTGTCATTGTAAAGATTGTAAGAAAATAACTGGATCATCTTTCGTTGTTAATACAAGTATTTTTGAAAGTTCATTAGATATTAAAGGTGAACTTTTAGAAAAAAAGTTAATTGCAGGCAGTGGAAAAAGCTGCAAGGTTTACTTTTGCAAAAAGTGCGGTGTTTATATTTATTCTGACTATGAATTTGCTGTAAAAAGGTTAAGTATCAGAACAAATACTTTATCTAATCCAGAGCTTTATCCACCTCAAGCACACATATTTGTTAAGAGTAAAGATCCATGGATAAATATTGTAAACAAAGATATTTGCTATGATGAAATGTATGATCCAAAAATTGCTTGGCCTAAAGAAAGTTTAGATAGATATAAAGAATATCTCGAGACTAATTAAGGATAAAGTCAGCTGCTCTTTCACCTATCATTAAAGTTGGTGCATTTAAATTACCACTTGTAATCTCTGGCATAACAGAAGCATCTGCAACTCTCAAATTTTCTAAACCATGAACTTTCAATTTTTCGTTAACTACTGCCATTTTGTCTACTCCCATTTTCAATGTACAGGATGGATGATAAGCAGTTTCGGCTTTTGATCTAATATACTCGGTAATTTGTTCATCATCAGTTGCACTTTCACCTGGACCTATTTCTTTTCCAGCGTAAGGTTTCATTGAATCTTGATTTAAAATCTTTCTAGCTACACGAACACACTTAATTGTTTCTTTTAAATCATATTCATCCTCTAAATAATTAAATTGAATTTTTGGGTAATCATATGGATTTGAGCTATTTAATTTAATATATCCTCTACTTTTAGGTTGGTTCAAACTTGCATGTAATTGATAACCATGTCTGTCAGGATCAACTAATCCATGATCGATTACAAATGCTGGAAAAAAATGAAATTGAATGTTTGGATAATTTTTATCCTCTGAAGACTTGCAGAAACCACCTGCCTCTAAAAATGAGGTAGAACATGGACCACTTTTTGAAAGAAACCATTGAATACCAATTTTAAGCATATTTATTTTATTAACATAAGAATATAGTGTATCTTTAGTTTTACATTCTTGCTGAATATAGGTTTCTAAATGATCTTGTAAATTTTGACCCACTCCCTCTAAAGATTGTACAACATTAATTCCTTTATCTTTTAAATCTTTCTCAGGTCCTACACCTGATAACATTAATAGTTGTGGTGAATTGATTGAACCTCCACTTAAAACAACTTCTTTGTTAGCATAAACCTTTGTGACTTTATTTTTAATATTTACCTGTATTCCAACTGCTTTTTTTCCTTCAAAAATAATCCTTTCAGCAAACGAATTGGTAAACACTTTTAAATTCTTTCTTTTTTTTGCTGGCTCTAGATAATATTTAGAAGCACTGGCCCTTTGACCTTTATGAATTGTAATATCATACATTCCAAATCCTTCTTGATCTTCTCCGTTCATATCATTATTTTTTTTATACCCAGCCTCAACAGAAGCTTTAATAAAAGCATCAAACAAAGGATTTTTGTTTTTGGATTGATTGACTGGTAAAATTCCTTTTCCACCTCTAAACTCATTTTCACCCTCTGACCATGTCTCAATTTTTTTAAAAAAAGGTAAAACATTTTCGTAAGACCATGATTTTAAACCAAATGATGCCCATCTTTCATAGTCATTTTTATTGCCTCGCACATAAACCATACCATTATGAGCAGAGCATCCACCTACCATTTTACCTCTTGGACAAAATAATCTTCTATTATTTAAATTAGGTTCTGGTTCTGAATAATATTTATAATTATATTTGGGATCGTGCATTGCATATAGAATTGCGAGAGGCATATTAACTTTCCAAATATCACTAGATCCACCTGCCTCAAATAAGGCAACATTAAATTTCCCATTTTCACTTAATCTATTTGCAAGAACACAACCTGCTGTACCAGCTCCAATAATTATGTAGTCAAAATTCATTTACTTTTTAAGTTTATCTGCAAGTACTAATTTATCTGATTTAAAACTATTTTTATTTTCGTTAATAAAATCATCCATAATTTTTATTTTATCTTCTTCAAATTCAGTAACTTTTCTTTTTTCAAGATCAATATAAAGAGATATACTTTCTGTAGTTGCGGCAAGTTTTCTTGTTTTTTTTTCTATCATCTCACATTTTAAATGTAACCTCTTTTTATCATGATCAAAGAAAGTGCAATAAACATCAACTTCTTCATTTTCTTTAACTTCATTGTCATAAGTTGTTCTTGTTTCAACCACCATTGTACTTCTTTTATTTATTTGTGCTTTAGCTCCACCCATCTCAAATTTATTAAGCATGGTTTCCCATGCTTCATCAAAAATTAAAACATAATAAGCCATGTTCATATGCTCATTATAATCTGTCCAATCTTTTATTATTTTTCTCGAAGCTAAATGAAATGTCATTTTATCAGTTTTTGTTTATTTTATCCGCCACTAACAATTTTCTTTGCATCTCTCTTAAAACAGGTCTTTCTATCAATTTACCATCTATTACAACTAAACCTGTATTTGCTTTTTTAAACTGATCCATAATTTTTCTAGCTTTACTTATTTCTTCTTCAGATGGAGTAAAAATTTCATTTAAAATACTTATTTGTTTTGGATGGATCGATCCTTTCCCAGTAAAACCTAAATTTTTTACAAACTGGGCTTCTTTTTTCATTCCTTCCATATCTTCTAAATTTAAATAAGGAACATCAATAACATCAACTCCTTTACTTGCGCCAGCATGAACTAATCTTGATCTTGCATACACTAAATTTTCTAGTTTGTTTTCAACTCTTAATTCTGCTGCCATATCTTCTCCACCAAAATATAAAGCAACTATTCTGTCGCTAGAATGTGCAATATCATAAATACTTTCAAGAGCTTGATTAGTTTCCATTATAACATGAAGATCAGTATCTAAACCACAATCAGTAAGCAAGTCATCAATAAATATAACTTCGTCAGGGGTTTTAACTTTAGGCAACATGATAGCTTTAACTTTTAGTTTATTTGAAGCAATAGCTTCTAAATCTAAAAGACCGTTTTTTGTTCTTTGACAATTCAGTCTAACAACTAATTCAACATCATTTTTTACTTCTAGTGACTTTAATGCTTCAATAGTATTTTTCCTTGCCTCGTCTTTATCTTTCATGGCTATTCCATCTTCTAATTCTATACAAACCATATCAGCCCCTGAAGCCAAGGCTTTTGGAAACATCTCTGGTTGAAGACCTGGTGTAAATATAAAGCTACGTCTAACCCTTAGTTTATTTAAGTCCATTTAATTTTTACTTCCTATAATTATTGATGATATGATATTATATTTTTCTAGAAATAAAAATGAACAATAAAGTCTTCATCTCATGTGCAGTTACAGGATCTGGTGATACAGCTAGTAAACATCCTGATTTACCTAAAACTCCAGAGCAAATCGCAAAAGCAGCAATAGATTCTGCTAAAGCTGGAGCTGCAATTGCCCATATCCATGTCAGAGAAGAAGATGGAACTCCAAGTAGACGACTTGAGCTTTATAAAGAAGTGGTTGACAGAGTAAGATCATCTGAAACTGATGTAATTCTTAATCTTACAACGGGCATGGGTGGTGATTTAGATATTGGCCAAGGCAAGAACCCTTTGGATTTTGGTCCAATGACAGATATGGCAAATGTAATGGAGAGAATAGCTAATGCAGAACAATTTCTCCCAGAAATATGCACACTTGATTGTGGCACATTGAATTTTGGAGATAGTTCAGTTATCACAGTTAATACACCTAACGATTTAAGAAAAGCTGCAAAAAAACTTCATGAAATAAAAGTAAAACCTGAAATAGAAGCATTTGATTTAGGAAATATGTGGTTTGGCGCTCAATTATATAAAGAAGGATTATTAAGTGATCCACCTCTTTTCCAAATGTGTTTAGGAATTCCATGGGGAGCACCGGCAACACCATTAGCCATGCAAGCAATGAAAGATATAATGCCTAAAGAAGGTATATGGTCAGGTTTTGCAATATCAAAAAACGAAATGCCATATGTTGCTCAAACTGTAGTAATGGGAGGTAACCCAAGAGTTGGTTTAGAGGATAATTTATATTTATCTAAAGGTAAATTGGCAACAAATCCTCAATTAGTTGAGAAAGCTATAAGGATCGTCACTGATCTTGGTGTAGAGATTATGTCACCTTCAGAAACAAGAGAAAAATTAAAGCTTGTAAAACACAAGTAATGTCAAAAATTAAAACTGTAGGAATAGTTGGAACCGGTGTCATAGGGACTGGTTGGATAATAAGGAATTTAGCTCACAACAAAATTGTTAATGCATATGATCAAAACAAAAATCTTAAAAATTATGTTTTAAAAGAAATAAAAAGAACTTCTAAAAGTATAAAAAAACTTTTTGGAAAAAAAATTTTAATTAAAAATTTAAAATTCTTTAATTCTTTGGAAAAGGCCCTTTCAAATGTGGATTTCGTTCAAGAAAGTGTATTAGAGAATTATAAAGTTAAAACTGATTTAATCCTAAAAATCTCTAAATGTGTAAAATCTAATATAATTATTTCATCAAGTTCGTCAGGACTTTTGCCCTCTAAAATTTTTTCTAAGAGTAAAAATCCACAAAGAGGCATAATTGGACATCCATTTAATCCAGCATACTTATTGCCAGCAGTTGAAATAGTTCCTGGAAAAAAAACCACAAAAAAGTTTCTTTTAGAAGCAAACAAATATTACAAATCAATCTCAATGAAGCCAATTGTGCTTAAAAAAGAATTACCAGGTTATTTATCTGATAGACTTCAAGAAGCATTGTGGAGAGAAGGTTTACATATAATTAACGAAAATTATGCAACAACACAGGAATTAGATCGCGCAATAGAAGATGGACCGGGTCTTAGATACTCATTGATGGGTACCTTTTTAACCTTTCATCTTGCAGGAGGTAATGCAGGAATGAAACATATGTTAAAACAATTTGGTCCAGCTTTAAAATTACCTTGGACAAAATTAAAAGCTCCAAAGTTAACAAATAAATTATCTAGTAAGCTTATATCTGGCACAAAAAAACAATCTAAAGGTAAATCTATTAATATGCTTTCAAATATTAGAGACCAATATTTAGTTGATGTCTTAAAAATTAGAAAGAAATATGAGAATAAAATTAGAAATTAATGAAAGAAAAAATTTTTATAAATAAAACTGGTGGATGTATCTGTGGAGATATAACTTTTAATGTTAAGCTTGATGAAGTCCCTTTAGTTTTCAATTGTCATTGTATTGATTGTAGAAAAAAAATTGGAGGAATGATGACAATTATACTACTTAGAGATGGAGCAATAGATATAGATTATTCTAAATTAAAAATTTATGAACATGAAGGTGGCAGTGGTAATAAAATTAAAAAACATTTTTGTGGGAAATGTGCTGCTCCTATTTTAACTTATGTAGAAAAGTATAAAAAATACTATTTATATGCAGGTTTACTAGACGATATTAGTTTTTTAAATAAAGCGGAGAATATTCACTACAAGGAATCTCATTTTCCATTTATGGAAATAAGCGAAAAAATTACTAAAATTTAAATACTAATGCATTCTTAAAGTATTACCGTCTACAGCAATTATTTGCCCAGATATCCTTGGTGCATCATTTGAAATTAAAAAGCTACAAATTCTTCCAATATCCTCTTCATAAACCCAGGTATTCATTGAAGTCATTGAAACAAATTCTTTTTCTATTAATTTTTTTGAAATATTTAAAAACTTTGATTTATCCCTTATTACTCTACCCATTCTATCTCCCTTTATTGTTCCAGGACAAATAGCGTTTACTCTAATTTTAAATTTTCCTAGTTCCATTGCCAGTGTTTTGGTTATACCAACAACTGCCCACTTACTTGCACAATAAGGGGATCTTAATGGAAATCCAAATATACCTGCGGTTGATGATAAATTTATTATAGCTCCACCTTTATTTTTTTTTAGCATTGGAATTGAATATTTTGAAAAATAAAAATGGCTAATAACGTTTACCTTTAGTGTATTTTCCCAATCCTTACTTTTTAATTTTTCAAGTGTCCCAGTTGGCCCAGCAATTCCAACGTTATTTATTAAAGCATCAATTTTTTTTGTTTTTTTTAATATTTTTATAAAAAAATTTTTTACTTGGTTCTCATCCGAAGCATCACACTGAAATACAAATAATTTTTTATTATTGAGCTTGTGCTTCTTGCATTTACTTAGAAAAGTTGCATTGATATCACAAAGATATACTGTTGCACCTTTATCTAAAAATATTTTTGCTGAACTCCATCCAATACCTGAACCTCCTGCTGATATGATTATTTTTTTATTTTTTAAGGTTATGCTCATTTTTAATTTTAAAAGATAATTCAAACTAACAAATCTTCCAACTATTAATATGTCAACTAATAATTGAATTGAGCATTAAATTATTTTATATTGTTATCGATTATGTACTCAATTTCAAAAATCGCAAAAAAAAGTGCTTATCTTCAAGTAATTTGGGATGACGGGAAAGAGAGTAAATTTAATTATATGTGGCTGAGAGATAATTGCCCTACAGCACACGATAAAGATTCTAGGCATCGAATGTTTAATATTTTAGATGTATCAGAAAATATAAACCCAAAAAAATATAATCTTAATAGTAATGGTAAATTAGAAATAGAGTGGAGTGAGGGAAATCATGTAAGTCATTATGATATTAGTTGGCTTAGAGAAAATTGTTACACAATAAAAAATAACGAAGAATACAAATCACCTTATAAATTATGGGATAGCAGTTTAGAAAAAAATATTGAAGGTATCTATATAGATCACAATGAAATTATATCTTCTGAAGAGGGATTAATTAAATGGTTAGAGCTTCTTCATTATAAAGGAATAGCTATAGTTTATAATGCTCCAGTAGAAAAAAATTCAGCGTTTCCTGTTTTAAATAGAATTAGTCACACAAGAGAAACATTTTTTAAAACACCTTTTGAAGTTATAAATATACCAAAACCAAATAACTCAGCTTATACAGCCCATGCGCTTCAAAATCATATGGATTTACCATGGTTTGAGAATCCTCCCGGGTATCAATTTTTACATTGTTTAGTTAATTCAGCAAAAGGTGGCGACTCATCAGCAGTAGATGCATTCGCTGTTGCAGAATATTTAAAGAATAACGACAGAGATACTTTTGATACGTTAACAAAGATTCCTTTAAAGTTTAGAGACAAAGATTACACACAAGAAGCTCATAGAAGTTTTTATGGTACTGCAATAAGTCTAACAAAAGATGGCGATTATAATGATGTTAGATTTAGTACTGCAACAATGGATGCTTTAGATTGCCACCCAGATCAAATGGATAAAGTTTATAAATCACATCATAAATTTGGAAAACTTTTACACGATGACAAATTTCAAATAAAATTTAGGCTAAGATCAGGAGATATATATACATTCAACAATAGAAGAGTGCTTCATGGAAGAACTGAGTTTGACCCAAATTCTGGACACAGACACCTACAAGGTTATTACATGGATAGAGATGAAATTGTGGGTAGATTAAATTATCTTAAGAAATAAAAAAAGGGCTTTGAAAATATCAAAGCCCTTTTATCTAATTTATTTTAAAGTTATTATGGAAGCCAACTTTTCCATTTATCTGGATTATTGTCTAACCACTCATTAACAACTTCTTTAACATCTCTTCCATTTTGATCAACTTCAACTAACATTTTAGCTTGGTCGATATTTTGTAAAGACATTTTTTCAAAGAACTTCTTAGCATCAGCATGTTCAGCGCTAGCAAAAGTAGCTGGGTTTCCATAGTTCATTGTGTAATCTTTAGCCCAACCAGTTGCTGGCCATGCAGCAGTTCCACAATCTTTCCAGTTATTTGCTTCAGTGAAGCTGTCACAAACTTTGTGATCTGGAAGTTGTACACCAACCATATCATAAGCACCAAAAAACCAATGTGGCGACCATAGATAAAGTAGGAATGGTTCTTTTCGCATGTAAGCAGCTTTTGCTTCTGCGATAGCAGCAGCTTCTGTTCCAAGTTCATCAGCTTGGAAGTCTATTCCTAAAAGATCAAGTCTTTTTTGGTCATGACAGTTCCAACCTGCAACTGGACATCCAATAAGTCTACCTCTATTACCACTTTCAATTGTTGCAAATTTTGCTTTGTGTTTATTTAAGTCTTTCCAAGTTTTAATACCTAGTTCTTCAGCAGCGTATCTTGGTATCCAGTAGTCTGACATACCGATTATTCCTGCTGTTCCAAGTAAATCTACACTTCCATCACCATTGTATGTTCCAACGACTTTTCCTTCGTATATTAAGTCTTCTTTTAACATCACAGTGTCAGCTTCAGCGTAACTTGGCCAACTTTCGCAAGCGAAGTCTAACTCACCTGCAGCGATTGCTTCCCATAAACCAGTCCCTGAAGGAAATACAGTTTGTTTAATTTTGTATCCCATTTCTCTTTCAAGAATTGCTACGGCAACTTCGCACGTAATTATCCCACCAGTCCAATCTGCTATAGCTGCATGAAGTCTTTTAGCTGCATTGGCTTGACCAAAGCTTCCAATTAACAGAGCTACAGAAAGAATTAGTGCTGATATCTTTTTTGATAACTTCATTTATTTCCTCTCTTTTTAATTAATTAAAAACACATTTTAGATCAAAATGTATTAGTATGTAAACCACGCAAATAGTACTATTTGTCTTAACTTATTAAGCCTAAAGCTTCTCTTTGTTTCTTAGTCCATGCAAGTGTAATTCTATCAATTATAATAGCTAGTAATACTATTCCAATTCCAGCAGCTAATCCTCTACCTGTATCGGACCTTGCAAGACCATTAAAGACTTCTAGACCCAAGCCTTTACCACCAATAAGCGGTGTAACTATTTGCATAGCAAAAGCCATAATTACAGTCTGATTAAATCCAATAACTAAACTTGGAATAGCTAATGGGAATTTAACTTTATTTAATGTTTGAATAAGTGTTCCACCAAATGATCTTGATACTTCAGAGTAAGTACCAGAAACCTGTGTTAAACCTAGTGATGTTAATCGAATTATTGGTGGAATTGAATATATTACTGTAGCAATGACAGCTGAAACTGTTCCACCACCAAAAAACATTAAAACAGGAATTAAATAACAGAAATAAGGAAGTGTTTGCATTGCATCCAACACTACGTTCTGAATATTTCTAAATCTTTCATTATAAGATGCAATTATTCCAAGAGGAACTCCTATAACAAAAC
>CACHAX010000003.1:0-32500 GCA_902577875.1 uncultured Pelagibacteraceae bacterium
AGTCATTAGCATGTAAAAATCCATCAATCTCAAAATTTTCAAGTTTTACATAAAGGGCATACTCATTTAAGCTTGAGATAACTCCATTAATTTCACTACCAACTGGAAATTTATTTATTAAAGTTTGATATGGATTTTCTAAAGTCAATTTATGTGAGATTGCTATTCTTCTTTTATCTTTGTCTATTTCAGTTATTACACAATCAATCATATCACCAATTTTAAATAATTTTTTTGGAACAATATTCCTTTTTGTCCAACTAATTTCACTACTATGAAGCAGTGTGCTTAATCCTGGTTCTAAAGAGCAGAAGCAACCATAGTCAGTAATTTTTTCCACTTTGACCTTGTATGTTTTTCCAATTTCATAATTAGAAATATGCTCAAAAGGATCAGGGGATAATTGTTTTATTGAACACCCTATTTGTAGTTTTTCTTTGTCGATTGATATAACTTTTAAATTATGTTTTTCACCTATATTGAAAATTTCATCTGGGTGATTAACTCTCGAATAGGATATTTCTTGAAGATGAACTAATACGTCTATTTCATTATTCACCTCAAAGAAACAACCAAATGAAGAGTAGCCTTTTACAACAGCATCATTGATTACATCTCCAACTTTGAATTTTTCAATTATTTTAGCTTTATCCTCTCTTTTATTTGAAGATACAATTTGTCTTCGAGAAACACATGCATTTCCTCGTAATTTATCAAGTTTTATTATTGCAAACTTTTGTTCTACCCCAATTAAATGATCAATATTTTTTAGAGGTTTATCACTAATTTGTGAGCCTGGACAAAACATTAGAGAGCCTGTGTCTACATGTTCAACAATTACACCACCTTTACATTTTGATGTAATTTTACCTATTATAGATTGACTTTCTTCGTAAGCTTTCTCAAGTTTATACCATCCTTTAATTTTCTGCGCTTTAAGAGCTGAAACAATAACCTCTCCATTTTTATCCTCTATTTTTTCCAACAATACTGAAATTTTTTCACCAACTTCGATTTTATCTTTGAGACCTATCATTTTAAGTTCATTTATGTCTACAATTGGTTCACTTTTAAGACCTGGGATAAAAATAAATACAAATTTATCATTAATTTTAGTTATCTTACCATCAATTATCTTGCCTTCTTCAATCTTGTCTTTAGATAATTTGGTACTTAGTAATTTTTCAAATTGCTGGTTTTCAGGAGAGCTAAGATCTTTGTAAATTTCCATTAACTTTTAGTTTTTCATCAATTATACTTTTTATTTTTTTAAAGCAGGACTTCTTACTTAATTTGGAAGTATTAATCAAGATTGAATCTTTTGTTTTTTTTAGCGGATTCAGCTTTCTATTTTTATCTAAATAATCCCTATTTTTGAGGCTTTTTAGAACTTCATTATATGATACAATCTTTTTCAATTTTTTATATTCAAGAAATCTTCTCTTTGCTCTTATTTTTATATCTGCAGTTATGTAAAATTTAAACATTGCATCTTTCATTATATTTGAAGTTATATCTCTACCATCAAGTACAGAACCTGAAAACTTAGTAGGTGGACAATAAGCACATTTAAGTTGAAAGTTTTTTACAATTTTTCTTATTATCTTATTTTTTGCAATTTTAGAGGCTGAGGTAGCAACATCATCTGACAATAATAATTTATTGTCTAAATCTTTTAATTTAATCTTATCAACTTTTAATTTGATATATCTATAAGAAATTTTTTTATTTCTTAATTTTTGTAATCCAATAAATCGATAAATTTTTCCAGTATCTAAATATAAAAGATTATATTCTTCAGCTATGTACTTGGCTTGAGTTCCTGCACCAGCGGCTGCAGGAGAATCAATGGCTACAGTTATGATATTTTCTCTTCTTTTCAATGTATCCTAGCACCGACTGATTTTATTATCTTAAAAAAATTTGGAAAAGAAGTATTGACTGAGTTTTTGTCTGAAATTTTCCATTTACCACCTAGTGTTAAAGCTGCTATACATGACATCATAACAACTCTATGATCTTTTCTAAAATTTTTTATTATATATTTGCCTTTCAATTTTAATTCTGGATCTCCAAATATTTTTAAATTGTCTTTTTTTCTTATAATCTTAACCCCAATTTTTTTTAAAATTTTTACTGCAATATCTAATCGTGGACTTTCCTTCTTATTTAATTCACTTAAATTGTAGAAACTGGATATCCCCTTAGCTTTTGAAGCCACTAAAAATATTATAAGAAATTCATCTATAGCAGAACTATTTAATTTTGAGGAACAATTAATACCTTTTAAATTTTTTTTACTTTTTACCAATATATCTGCAACACTTTCTCCTTTATATTTTTTTTTATTTATTAATTTAATATTAGCATTCATTTTATTTAATATTTTAATAATCCCAGTTCTTGTATCATTTACATTTACATTTTTTATCAGCATCTTAGATTTTTCAGATAATAGTGTTAAGACTAAAAAAAAAGAGCAGGAACTTATATCTCCCGGGACCACATATTCAAATCCTTTAAAATTTTTTAGTCCATTTACTTCAATTAAATCAAATCTTTTTTTTTTAAAAACTTTAATTGGTATCTTAAGGTTTCTAAAAAGTAATTCGGTATGATTCCTTGATTTTACAGCTTTTATTCTTGTAATACCTGGACATTTCAAAGCTGCGAGCATCACGGCACTCTTGCATTGAGCGCTACCCAATTTTTCAAAATAACTAATTGGACGTAAAAACTCTGATCCTGAAATTTTTACTGGAAGTTTTTTATTATCTGATTCAATATTTGCGCCAAATAATCTTAATGGATTTGTAACCCTAGAGAAATCTCTTTTTGATAAACTTTTGTCACCAAACAAAGTAATTCCATTTTTACAATTAATCAATAAACCAAGTATTAATCTAGCTAATGTACCAGAGTTTCCTGCATTAATACTCAATTTTTTATTTGTATGGTAACCATTTATTCCAAGACCATATATTTTATAGTGGTTTTTTTTTCTTTTATAATCAATTCCTAATTTTTTTATTGCTTTAAATGCATTCATCACATCATCTGATTCAAGAATGTTATAAATTTTTGAAACTCCAATAGCTTGTGATGCAAGTAAAATACACCTTATAGATATACTTTTATCAGAACTAATGTTAATAACTTTATTAAATTCATTAATTTTACTATTTATATTTATAAAATTTTTCATTGATGAATTAATTTATATTGAATTCATCCCCAAAATATTGATTTTTTGCTGCTGTATCACTAATGACTTCTTTAGGACTTCCCGAAGCTATTACTTTCCCATTTGATAAAATAATCGCTCTATCAACACAGTTTAATAAATCTCTTGCTTGGTGATCACAAACAACAATTGTTATTTCTTCTGTTGATTTTAAATTTAGTATTATTTCTTGTAGCATTTTAATTGTTAAAATATCTAAAGCTGCAAAAGGCTCATCAAGTAATAGTATTTTAGGATCATTTACAAGTGACATTGCGATAACTAACTTTTTCTTTTGCCCTCCTGATAAATGTTTGGCTTTAATATTAAGCAAAGCTTCAAATTCAAATTGAGATATTAACTTATTAATTTTAATTTCTCTTAATCCCTTTTCTTTAATATGTATCTCAGCAACTAATTTCAAATTATCAATTAAACTTAAGTCATGGATTAAGCCACCATATTGTGGAACTAACCCTAGATTAAACTTAGTGAACCTTTCATTAATTGGAAATTCATTACTCTCTATTCCATTGATAATAATTTTACCGTAATTTGGATCTTTTAGGCCAGTAATCAAATTAAAAATAGTTGACTTTCCAACACCATTTGGACCCAAAATTCCTAAAATTTCTTGTTTGTTTATCTTTAAATTTAAATTGTTTAATATTTGTCTTTTATTAAAAAAAACTGAAATATTCTTTAATTCTATAATTGACTCTGTGCTTTTGTAATCTTCTATTCTAAACTTTTTTATTAATGCCATTATTGAGAAAATATTTTAACTTTGTTTTTTGAATTAATACTCATATCTTTAGTTAATAAATTTAACACAATAGTTTGTGCTCTGATACTTGATTTTTCGTCTAATATCACTACGTTGCCATAAGCAATTGCAGTATTTTCTGATATACTTAATTCTAAAGTATCACAAGTAATCAACTTTTTATCATACTTTATATTAACATTATTGTAAAATTTAGAATTCTGGTTTGAGTAATCATATTTTGCCTTGTCCGATGAAATATAGATCTCTGATCGATTATCTGATGAAATTGTTCCATTAACATTTTCAAGATCTAAAACATTATCATCTTTAATATTAGTTTTACCAAATTTTGCATATATTTTAAATTTATCTCCAATTTTATTTGTCGTTACGTATTCTATTTCCTTAGTTAAATTTTTTATTTTATTAGATACGGAGGAAGATTTTGTATTATTTATCTCATTTGAAATTTTTTCCTCTAAGGCTTTATTGTTTAATGATTTTTCTTCCTCAATTACATTTAAATTTTTTTCGATTAATAATGTATTATTTTGTTTATTAGAAAAAAAATATAAATAATAAATCCCTCCAATAATTACTATTATTAATAAAAACAATATAAGTTGTAGCAGTGATTTTACAGACATTAATAAATATTTGATCTTAAAATATCGTGCATATGAATTATTCCTACAGTCTTTGCTTTTTTCCCTTTCTTAAAAACGCATAGAGAAGTTATTTTCTTTGAATTCATTAATGATAATGCTGAAACTGCTAAAGTATTTATATCAACACTAATTGGATTTTTTTTCATTATCTTCGTTAATTTCAGATTTTTGAAATTTGGATATTTGCTTGCAATTCTTTTCAAATCTCCATCAGTAATTATTCCTGTAGTATTTCCATAATTATTTAAAATTATTGCTACACCCAATTTTTTTTTGTTTATTATATTTAGTGCTCTTTTCATTGGCATTGTCTCCTTGATAATTGGCATTTTACTACCTTTTAACATCAAATCCCCTACAGTTTTTAATTTTAATGACAAACTTCCACTAGGATGTACTTTTTTGAAATCTATTTTTGTAAAATTTTTGCATTGCATGCAAGCAATAGCTATCGAGTCACCCAAAGCAAGTTGTGTCGTTGTTGATGATGTTGGGACAATATTTTCAGGCCCTGCCTCTTTATTTGATGGCATTAAAAATTTAGTATCAGAATTCTTATATAAAATTGAATCTTTTTTTGATGTAATACCAATTAATTTAATATTTTTATTCCTTGAAACATATTGAATAATATTTTTCAATTCTTGACTTTCACCGCTATTGCTAATTAGAATAACTACATCATTAGATGTAATTTGACCCATGTCCCCGTGACTAGCATTTGATGCGTCGAGAAAAAAAGAAGGAGTTCCAGTTGATGAAAGGGTAGCCGCCCACTTCCTAGCAATAATTCCACTTTTTCCAACTCCTGAAACAATTACTTTACCATTTTTACAATTTAGTATTGTGTTTATTATTTTTATAAAGGAACTATTAATATATTTTTTAAGATTTTTAAGTCCATTAATCTCATATTGAATAACTTCTCTGCCAACCTTTTGAATTTTAATTTGTTTCATTTAATGTGACCAAATATCTCCCGTAAAAGAAGCCAAATCTAAATTCACTCTGCTGTAAATAAATTTTAATGTATCCAAATATAATTTATCTCTATTCTCTCTTATTAAAATTTTATATAGTCCTCTAAATATTTCATGGAGAAATATCACATCTTTTGCACAATATTGAAGTTGTTTTTCGGTTAAATCACCACCAAAATCAGATGACTGTAAATTTTTACTAATATCATTACCGGTAAATTCCTTGACTAAATCTTTAAGTCCATGTTTGTCACTATAGCTCCTTGCAATTTTACTCATAATTTTAGTGCAGTTAACATTTTCCACCTCTATCTTCAGGTATTTTTTTATAAATAAAAGGTCAGCCCTTGCATAGTGAAATATTTTATTAATTGATTTGTTTCTCAATAATTTTTTTAAATTTGGGGCATCATAAGTATCCCTGTTCAATTGAATGATGTGTGCATCTTTATTTCCTGAAGAAATTTGGACTAAACACAATTTATCTCTTTCCGCATTTAAACCCATAAATTCACAGTCGACAGCTATATTGTCACTTAGTAATAATTGGTCTGGCAAATCTTCTTTGTGTAATTTAATATCTATATTCATTTGAAAGATTTATATATGAAACAAAAAGAAATTCTACTTTTCGGTGCGTCTGGTCAGATTGGGAGGCATTTAATAAGAAAGCTAACAAAAAATAACTATAAAATTATAGCTGTAACTAGAAATATCCATAGAGCTGGATATATTCTTAAAACACAAGCAAACCCAGGATATTTAGAATTGGTTGAACTAAAAAATTTTAATTTGTCCAAAATTGATGATTTAATAAAGAGAGCAACGCTATGCATAAATTTAATAGGAATTTTATATGAAAAGAAAAAAGACGAATTTAAAAGGATTCATTCTGATTTACCTGCAATGTTATCACAAAAATCAAACGAGTATAATTTAGAAAAGTTTATACACATATCAGCTTTAGGCATAGAGAATGCACATGATAGTAGATATGCTAATAGCAAATTGGATGGAGAAAAAAGAGTAAAAGAAAATTTTAATAGATCAATAATAATAAAACCTTCAATAGTTTTTTCTATTGATGATAAATTTAGCACAAGATTTATGTCTTTACTAAGCTTGCTTCCCATAATGCCCCTATATTATAATGGAAAAACAAAATTTACCCCAATCCACGTTACTGATTTGGTAGAAATAATTTATAACATCATAGAAAGTAAAAATAATAATTTGGTTTTAGAATGTATTGGACCAGAGATAATAACATTTAAAGAAATAATAAAAAAGTTGTTAAAATTAATAAATAAAAAAAGAATTTTATTACCTTTGCCTTTACCATTAGCCAAGTTATCTGCAAAGTTTTTTCAATTACTTCCCAATCCATTATTGACTGAAGATCAATTGATGATGTTGAAATATGATAATTGTATATCAGGTAATTATAAAAATAACTTCGACTTAGGATATATACCAAAAAGGAAATTTGAAGAGGAGGTAAATAAATATAGTTATAATTGGAGGTCCGGCGGCCAATTTGCAGATCAAGGTACACAAAAATAAATTAAAATGATGACTTATTTAGTTATAGGGATATGTATTTTCTTGTTAATAGTTGTAATATTTATATCAGCTAAACCTATAAGTATGGGAATTGAGGCAAGAAGAAATATTAAAGATTTCGATCATGTTGAAGATGAAAAAAATAAAAATTATATAAGCGATAATGAGGATGAAAAAATTCTAAACACCTCCATATCTGATGAAATTAATAAATTAAATGATCTAAAAACTAAGGGTATATTGACTGAGGAAGAATATCAAAAAGCTAAAGATAAGTTATTAAATTAAGCAGACTTAATTTTCTTTTCGATAAATTTTGGAACTTCTTCATCTTTATCAGAAACATCATCTTTTTTACCTTTTGGTTGAAATACTATCATTAAGTGCAAAGGGCAATATGAGAATTTTTCTACTGTTTTTCTTCCACAAAAACTAGCTGATTTTTCGTCTGGGTTTGCTTCCATATATTTGCATGTATCTTCCGTCAAATCTTCCAAAGTTAAATTTTTTGCAGGTTCAAAGTTTTTATCTAAAAGCAAAGTTTTTAATTTTCCTCTTTTCCCTCTAAGTTTAATTTGGCTACTTAAGTTTTTATTTGAAAACTTTTGGTTTTGTATCGTAGACTTCGTTTTTATTTTTGATGAAAGATTCATACGATGTGCTTTGCCAATGACTGCATTTCTTGAGACACCACCTATAATTTCTGCAATTTGACTCGCCGTGTTACCTTTTCCCCAAAGCTCTTTAAGTTTATTTATTTTTTCCTCTGTCCAACTCATTACAAATACTACATTTTGTATATTATTTATTCTTAACTACATGATGTTGCACAATAGATTAATAAAACAAGTTTTTTTTAATATTTTTCAACAAAAAAATTAAAATAATAACTTGAGGTTGTAAATTAGACTTATAAATATTTTTAAAAATAATTATAAGTAAATATGAGCGCGTTAGCACAAAACTATAAAAGAAAAAATCTTTCATTTGTAAAGGGAAAAGGTAGTTTTTTAATAACAGCCAAAGGAAAAAAATATTTAGATTTTGTACAAGGTATAGCAGTTAATTCACTTGGACATGCAAATAAAAAACTTATTAACGCTATTAATAAACAATCAAAAAAACTTTGGCATGTTTCCAACGCATTTAAAATTCCAGAGGGAGAAAAATTAGCTGGGAGATTAGTCAAAAAAACTTTTGCAGACTCAGTTATTTTTCAAAACAGTGGTGCAGAGGCTACCGAAGCTGCAATAAAAGTTGCTAGAAGGTATTTCTATTCAATTGGAAAAGAAAATAAAAACAGAATAATTTGTATAAAAAATTCATTTCATGGTAGAACAATTGCTGCAATCCATGCGAGTGGTTCAAAAAAAATGACACAAGGATTTGGACCAAAAATACCTGGTTTCGATCATTTTAACTTTGGAGATCATAATAAACTAAAAAAGTTAATTAATAAAAATACTGCCGCTATTATGATAGAAACAGTCATGGGAGAAGGCGGTATTAAAGTAGTACCTAGTTGGTGCATCAAAGCTATAAGAAAATTATGTAACCAAAAAGGAATACTTTTAATTCTTGATGAAGTGCAATGTGGGATTGGAAGAAGTGGTAAGTTTTTTGCTTTTGAATACGCAAAAGTTAAACCAGATATAGTGCCTATAGCAAAAGGAATTGGTGGGGGTTTTCCTATTGGGGCAGTTTTGATGACAAAAAAAGTTGCTAAAGCTATGATACCAGGTACTCATGGTTCCACATTTGGTGGAAATCCTCTTGCAATGGCTGTAGGTAATGCTGTTTTAGATCAAATTAATAATAATCTACTCAATAACGTAAACAAAATGTCTAATTATTTTATAACTAATTTGGAGAAATTAAAAAAAAAATACCCCAAACTTATTAAAGAAGTAAGAGGAGTTGGTTTGTTAATAGGCCTTCAACTTTTTGATGACCAAACATTTTTTATTAAAAAATTAATGGAAAACAATTTATTAACAATTAGAGCAGCAGAAAATGTTGTAAGAATACTTCCGCCATTAAACGTTAAAAAAAGTGAAATCGACATAGCTCTTAAAGCGATTAACAAAGTTTGCAATGAATTAAATTAAAATGAAACATTTTATTAATTTGAGAGATATTCCATCAAAAGATTTAAGAAAGATAATTGCTGATGCAAAAAAAAGAAAAAAACTAAGGGAAAAATTAAGCACTCTAGAAGTAGATAAAGGAGCTCCTTTAAAAGGAAAAATGTTAGTCCAAATGTTTGAGAAGCCTAGTTCAAGGACTAGAATAAGTTTTTATTTAGCAATAAAACAGCTTGGAGGAAGTGCTTTAACTTTACGATCAAATGAGCTTCATTTAGGGCAAGGAGGGGAAAGTATTGCAGATACTGCAAAAATCCTGTCTACATATGGTGATGGTTTTATGTTTAGAACAGATAGTGATAAGAAAGTTAATGACTTTAAAAAATATCTAAATATCCCGATAATAAACGGTTTGAGTCCATCGTCTCATCCAACTCAGGTATTATCTGATGTTTTTACTGTAGAGGAAATAAAAAAAAAACCTATTTCAAAACTAAAAATTTGTTGGATAGGTGATTCCAATAATGTTTTAGATAGTTTAATAGAAGCTTCTGTAAAATTTTCATTTAGATTGAATATTGGTTGTCCGAAGAAATTTGAGCCAAAAAAGAAAATTAGAGATTGGGTTAAAAAAAATAATAAGAAAATCTTTTTATACAATAATCCAGAAAAAGCGGTTGAAGAAGCTGATGTAATTTTCTCAGATAAAGTAATATCTATGAATGATAAAGTTGATAAGAAAAGAAAGATAAAACAATTTAAGAAATTTAAAATAAAAAAAGAATTAATGGGTCACGCAAAAAAAAATTGTATTTTTTTACATTGTTTGCCTAGAGGTAATGAAGTTGAAGATGATGTATTTTTAGGAGAAAATTCTTATGTTTGGCAACAGGCTTTAAACAGAGTACATGTCCAAAAAAGCATATTATTATATTGTTTTGGTAAATTAAGGTAGAGGTATGGGGTTATCTGAATTTTGATTAAGATATAAGATAACGGAAGCTCTATCCTTCTCTTTCCTCAATCCTGCGAATGCCATTTTAGTGCCTTTGATATAGCTTTGAGGTTTTTTTAAGTACCCATTCATTTCTTCAAATGTCCAATCTTTGTCATATGCCGCCATTGCTTTTGAGTATTTATAATCTTGTTTTGATGCAATTTTTCTTCCTAACACACCGTATAGCGCAGGTCCGATTTTATTTTCTCCCCCTTTATTTACTAAGTGGCAAGCTGAACATTTTTTGAAAACTTTCTCCCCATGAGAAACATCTCCTAATGCAAGTAATGCAGAAATATCAACTTTTTCCTCAATTTTTTTTGCTGTTGAATTTGAAACTTGGGTGCTTTCCTGAATATCTACTTTGTATGCTGATTTCTCTGGTTTATCTACAAGGAAAGCGATATCTGAAATTTTCCCAATTCCAATTACAAGTAGCGCAATAAGAAGTACAGCTGCAATAATTTTGTTTATTTCAAATGAATCCATTATTTCTTTTTATTAAGCTCGTATAACATGTTAAACAAATTTACACGAAATTTAATTTATAAATTTGCGTCTCAAAGACGCATAAATACGAATAAATGAGCAATACAATTATAATAATTCCTTCACGATTAGCAGCAACAAGACTTCCTCAAAAGCCATTAATAAAAATTAATAATAAAACTCTAATCATGCATGTATATGAAAAAGCTATACAAAGCAAAATTGGAGAGGTTTATGTTGCAACATGTGATGATGAAATTGCCTTAGAAGTAAGAAAAAATGGAGGTAAATTTATAATGACGGATATAAATCACTCAACTGGGACGGATAGAGTATTTGAAGCCTCTCAAAAATTAGATTTAAAAGATATAGATTTTATTATGAATATCCAAGGTGATGAACCAATGATCAATCCATTAGACATTAAAAATTTAAATAAGTTAACTAAGGAAAAAAACTTAAATATTTCAACATTAGCTTACAAAATTGAGAAAAATGAAGATTATAAAAATGAAAATATTGTAAAAGTTATTACAAAAAACAAAATATCCTATAACTCAATATCAGAAGCTTTGAATTTTCATCGAGTAATTAAAGAAGACAGCTATGACAATATATATCAGCATTTTGGGATATACTTATTTAAGTATTCAGCTTTAAAAAAGTTTGTTAATTTAAAAAAAAGTAAAAATGAAATCAAAGAAAGACTGGAACAACTAAGAGCAATCGATAATAATATGAAAATCGACGTGCTATTGGCAAATTATTTTTCCTCTGGAATTGATACTAAAAAAGATCTAGAAGAATACATAAATTTATTGAATAAATAACGATATGAAAATTGTTTACCAGGGAATTGCTGGAAGTTATAGTGAGAGTTGTGCAAAACATATGTTTCCGAATACAGAGACTATTCCTTGTAAAACTTTCGATGAATGTTTTGAAAAAGCACATGAAGATAGTAATATCAGAGCAATCATACCAGAGTCCAACAAAACTACAGGAAACATTGGAGTAGAATATTTAATTTTTAAACATAGGTTAAATATTTATGAAGAATTTTTTTTCCCAATCAATCATAATTTAATTGGTATAAAAGGATCAAAATTAAAAGACATTAAAAATGTTTATTCCCATGCTCAAGCATTAAGTCAAGCTTCAGAATTTATAAAAAAAAATAAATTTTTTGCCAATGTTAGAGCTGATACTGCAGGTTCTGCAAAATATATTTCAGAAGAAAAAGATAAAACTAAAGCTGCAATTGCATCAAAATTAAGTGCTAAAATTTATGATTTAGAAATTTTACAGGAAAATATTCAGGATGTTAATGATAACTACACAAGATTTCTGATAATGGGTAAAGATATAATTCAGCCAGAAATTGATAAAAATAATTTCATTACATCATTATTATTTAAACTTAGAGAGAGGCCGGCAGCTTTGTATTCTGCTTTGTCCGGTTTTGCTATTAATGGAGTGAATATGACGAAGCTTCAAAGTTTCCCAGAAAAAAATTCATTTTCTTCATTCTTTTTCTTATGTGATATTGATGGACATTTGGATGATAAAAAAATAAAAAATTCACTAGAGGAGCTTGCTTTCCACTGTGAAGATATGCACGTCCTAGGTGTTTACAAAGCACATGAATTTAGGGAAAAAAAATAATTAACTTTATTGTAGATTAGAAAAAATTATTGTTATAATACATTTGGAGGCCTTCCAGGTGGGATTACCATGAACTCCCCCAGACTTGAAAAAGAGCAAGGGTAATGAGTTTTTTCCAGGTTGGTTGGTCTCCTATTATGACAATAAAATCTCAAGTTTTGGCATTAAAATATAGACCTCAAACATTTAAAGATTTGATAGGGCATGAGGAAATTGCCACTACAATTTATAATTCTATCAAAAATAATAATTCAGCTAATGCTTTTTTGTTTACCGGCATCAGGGGAATTGGAAAGACCACATTTGCAAGAATTGTAGCAAAAGCATTGAACTGTGAGCACGCCCTTGAAGGGAAGTGCGAAAAAAAATGCAGCCATTGCGAACCTATAGCAAATTCAAATCATATTGATGTTCTTGAAATGGATGCAGCAAGCAAAACAGGAGTAGATGATGTGAGAGAACTAATAGAATTTTCTAGATATCCACCATCAGTAGCAAAATTTAAAATTTTTATCATCGATGAAGTACACATGTTAAGCAAACAAGCATTTAATGCATTGCTTAAGACATTGGAAGAGCCCCCAGAGTATTTAAAATTTATTTTTGCAACTACTGAAGTAAAAAAAATTCCAATTACTGTTATATCAAGGTGTCAAAGGTATGATTTGTCTAGAGTTAAGTCTGAAGAGCTGTTTGTTTATTTAAAAGATATAACAACAAAAGAAAAAAAGCATGTTGAGGACAAAGCAATCAAATTAATAGCCAAATTATCGGAGGGGTCTGTTAGAGACGCATTATCTTTACTAGATAGAGCAACAATTTCTAACAACGATAATTCTCTGACATTTGAAGATGCTCAAAAGATTTTTGGCTATGTCAACAAAAGTTCATATATAGAATTATTAGAAATAATTTTTTTAGGTGATGAGGAAAAAATAATAGATCATTACAGAAAATTGTACAATTCAGGTATTGAACCCAACCTATTTTTAAATGATTTCTTAGAGGTATTATATTTTGTTAAGAATATATCGTACATTGAAAATATAGGAAATAATTTCTCATTAAATGATAGTGATTACAAAAAAATAACTTCTTTATCAAAAGAAATAGACTCTAATGCCTTATTATTATTTTGGGAATTTACTTTAAAAACTTTAAAAGAAATAAATATAGTTGCTAATCCAAATTTATTAGTTGAGATGTTTCTTGTACAGTTAACCTATCTGAAAAAAAAAAATGTAATACAAAATAATCAGCAAAATGAACTATACAAAACCCCAATGAAAAATATAGATGTGAAAAATACTATAAACAAAGATGCAATTAACCAAATTAAAAATATTAAACAAGAAGAGGATAAAATTGAAAAAAAAAATACTCTAGAGATCAAAAATTTAGAAGATTTAATTAATATGTGCTTAGAAAAAAAAGAAATGAAGTTAAAATACGAATTAGAAAATAATGTAAACTTAGTTTCTTTTTCAAATACAAATATCGAAATTTCTTTTAACGACAAGCTAAATAAGAGTTTCGTGAAAGATTTATCTGAAAAATTATATGATTGGACAAAAAACCGTTGGCTAATTTCTTTTACAAAGGAAAAAGGTGCGATAAGTGAAAAAGATAAAAAGAATAATCTAAAAAAGAAAAAAATATCAGAGTACAAAAGCTCAAACGAATATAAAAACTTGTTGAATGCATTTCCTGATATTGAATTAATTAATATTGAAAAAAAAGATGACTGATTTTAATAAAATTCTTGAAAAAGCAAAAGAGATAGAAAAAAAAATGAAAGAAAGTCAGGAGAATCTTAAAAAGATTGAAGTTGACGGTGTTTCAGGAGGAGATGTGGTTAAAATTACGCTTAATGGAGATGGAGAGATGACTAAAATTTTATTAAGCGATAAAGTACTAAAAGAAGATAAAGAGATAATTCAGGATTTAATCACTGCCGCACATAATGATGCTAAAAATAAATTAAAATCAAAAACCTCCGAAGAAATATCTAAAGCGACTGGTGGATTAGGTGTACCCGGGTTTAAGTGGCCTTTATAATTAAATGCAAAATCTTCCTGAAATAGACAATTTAATTAAACTAATATCTAAATTACCAGGTCTTGGACCTAAGTCTGCAAAAAGAATAATCTTAAAAATGATAAATAATCGAAAAGAAATATTAAAACCTTTGGCTAATAATTTGAGCGATGTGTTTAAAAATATTGAACGTTGTAAAATTTGTGGAACATTAAAATCTAATAATAATCCCTGCAATAATTGCGAAGATAAAAGTAAAAAATATAGTAAAATATGTGTAGTTGAAAATATTTCAGACCAATGGGCAATAGAAAGTTCATCAATTTTTCAAGGTTATTATCATATTCTAGGAGGCACTATCTCTGACAGTAATAACAGTAATAATAGAGAAAATTTGCTTATAAATTCTTTGATAGATAGAGTAAAAAATGACAGTATAGATGAAGTAATTTTAGCTACCAGTGCTACTGTTGAAGGACAAACTACTGCTTTTTATATTCAAGACAGTTTAAAAAATACTAATGTAAAAATTTCAAAACTAGCTCAAGGTTTGCCAGTTGGTGGAGAAATTGAGTCTTCAGATGATGGAACTCTAATATCTGCTTTTAAAAATAGAAGAGATTTATAAATTTATATAATTAACTTTTTTTAATTATTCTATTTAAATGTAATAGAGGTTCAGTGTAGCCTGATGGTTGTGACTTACCATGGAAAATCAACTCACATGCCGCCTTAAAAGATATTGATTTGTCGTAATTTGGAGACATATTTTCATATTCAGGATCCCCTTGATTTTGTTTATCAACTATCTTTGCCATTTTCTTAAGAATTTCTAAAACCTGTCTATTTGAGCAAATTCCATGATGTAGCCAGTTAGCTATATGTTGCGATGATATTCTAAGTGTTGCTCTATCCTCCATTAGTCCAACGTTATTTATATCTGGAACTTTAGAGCATCCTATTCCTTGATCTACCCACCTAACAACGTATCCCAATATTGTTTGAGCCGAGTTACATAATTCGTTATTTATCTCTTCATTACTCCAATTAGGTCTGTCTGCTATTGGAATAGATAACAAGTCATCAATGTAATTTATTTTATTATTATTTAATTTTTTGTGTTTTTTAAAAATATTTAACTTGTGATAATGCATTGCATGTAAAGAAGCTGCGGTAGGAGATGGAACCCATGCGCAATTTGCACCAGCTTCAAGATGTGATATTTTTTGATCCATCATATCTTTCATTTTGTCTGGCATGGCCCACATACCTTTACCTATTTGTGCAACACCTGAAAATCCGCATTTTAAACCAATATCTACGTTGTTATCTTCGTAAGCCTTTATCCACTTTGATTTTTTCATGTCTCCTTTTTTTATCATTGGACCTGCTTCCATTGAGGTGTGCATTTCATCGCCAGTTCTATCCAAAAAGCCGGTATTTATAAAAAAAACTCTACTCTTTAATGTTCTTATACATTCTTTTAAGTTTACAGATGTTCTTCTTTCTTCGTCCATAATACCACATTTAATAGTATTTTTTTCAAGTTTTAAGATTTCTTCAACTCTAGTAAATATTTTATCTGTAAAAGCAGTCTCTTCTGGACCATGCATTTTTGGTTTTACAATATATATAGAACCTGTTCTTGAGTTACCTTTTTTTTTTAAATCATGAATTGCTGCAGCCGTTGTTATAAATGCGTCCATGATTCCTTCTGGGATTTCAGAACCATCTTCTAAAATAATTGCTGAATTGGTCATTAGATGACCAACATTCCTAATTAAAAGTAAGCTTCTACCGTGCAACTTTTCTTTTTTATTTTCTTTTGAAATGTAACTTCTATCTGGATTGAGTTTTCTTTCTAAAGTTTTTCCATCTTTTTCAAAGACGGATTTTAGAGTTCCTTTCATCAAACCTAACCAATTTCTGTAGCATAAAATTTTATCTTCTGAATCTACTGCTGCTACACTATCTTCGTTATCACATATTGTAGATATTGCAGATTCTATAATTATGTCACTTATTCCCGCAGCATCCTGAACAGCACTAAAAGCTTTAGGGTTAATTATTATCTCAATTTTTAAATTATTGTTTTCTAAAATTATTGTGGTTGGATTATCAGGTTCTCCTCTGTATCCAATAAATTTATTTTTATCTACTAACTCAAACTCTTTACTATCTTTTAATATTTTTAAGTTACTTCCCTCTATTTTAAATCCATTTATATCTTTCCAATGAATTTCATTGATAGAGAAGTGATCATTCAGAAAGTTACGAGCAAATTTTATTACCTCTTGTCCTCTCAAAGGGTCATACTTTTGACTACCTGTTTCTTCAGATTCAATTAAATCTGTACCATATAAACTATCATAAAGACTTACCCATCTCGCATTAGCAGCATTTAATGTATATCTAGAATTCATTATTGGAACAACAAGTTGAGGACCTGCAATATTGGAAATCTCATTATCAAGCTTTTTTGTATCTATCTTAAAATCTTTTCCCTCTTCTTTTAAATATCCAATTTCTTTTAAAAAATTCTTGTACTCTTGATGATTAAATTTTCCATTTTTATTTTTTTTTAACCATAAATCAATTTCGGATTGAAGAGTTTCTCGAGCTTCTAATAGCTTTTTATTGATTGGTGTAAGTTCATTAATACTTTTATCAAAACCATTCCAGAAATCTTTTTGGTTAACATCTAATCCTGGAAGGAGTTCATTATTTACAAAATCAGCTAAATTCTTAGAAACAGATAAAGTATTAATTTTAATAAATGAATTACTCATAGTTTTATAAATTTTGAAACCGTTGTATATGATAATCAATAAATTATGTCATTAGTTTATTTAAAAAAATGTTATTTTTCATCCGAAAAAATATAATTTTCGTAATTTGATCATTTTATCGCCTAAAAATTATATATAATAAAGCAATGAAAAATTATTTAAATTTTGAGACTGATATAAAAAACTTAGAAACAGAATTAGATAAATTAAAAGATCCTTATAATCATGACGGCCTTTCAGAAGTTGATACAAGTAAAATTACTGATTTACAAAATGAAATAGATAAAAAACTTAAAGATGTATATTCAAATCTTGATGCATGGCAGACAACATTGGTTGCAAGACATGAGGATAGACCTAAATCAAAATTTTTTATAGATAATTTATTTGACGAATTTATTTCACTTTCAGGAGATAGATTTTATGGAGAGGATAAATCTGTAATATGTGGCTTTGGTAAGTTTAATTATAAGTCAGTTTTAGTAATAGGACAGGAAAAAGGTGAAAATTTAGACTCAAGGATTGAGAGAAATTTTGGGATGATGAGACCTGAAGGCTATAGGAAAACAATAAGATTAATGAAACTGGCTAACAAATTTAAAATACCAATTATTAATTTTGTTGATACCCCAGGTGCTTACCCAGGAGTTGGAGCTGAAGAAAGAGGACAAGCCGAAGCAATTGCAAAGTCAATTGAGTGTTCTATGCAACTGACTGTTCCTACTCTATCTATTATTATAGGTGAAGGAGGTTCAGGTGGTGCGATTGCACTAGCTTCTTCAAGTAAAGTATTGATGTTAGAGAATGCAATATATTCAGTTATATCTCCAGAGGGATGCGCAACAATACTTTGGCGAGATCCAACAAAGACTTTAGAAGCTGCAAAAGCAATGAAGTTGTCAGCGAAAGATCTTTTAAAACTAGAAATAATTGATGAGATAATACCCGAACCTTTAGGGGGTGCACATCGAGATAAAGATCTTATTTTAGACAATGTCCGTAATGCTATTGATAGAAACTTAAGTAAATTTCTCACATTAAATGAGGAAGAAATATTAAATCAAAGAAAGAATAAGTTTTTAGATATTGGAAGGAATAAAGGTTTCAGTACTAATGCAGCGCATCAAAATAAACTTACTATTAAACATAATCTCCTTCAAAATTTGATTTCAAATATTAAATTCAGAAAAAAATTATTTATTTCAACTACATCAATCCTTTTATTATTAATTTTATTAATAGTGATTTTTTAATTTATAATGCTCCACAGCAGTGTTTATATTTTTTCCCAGATCCACATGGGCAAGGTTCATTTCTTCCAATTTTACTTTTTGCTATAGATTTTAAGTTTTCATTCACTTTGTTTTGAGAATTATCTTCCTCTTCTTTTTGTATTATTTTCAAATTTAATAGCATTGTTACAAGATCAGTTTTTAATTTTCCCAGTAAATTTTCAAATAATAAAAAAGCTTCTTTTTTGTACTCCACTAAAGGATCTCTTTGTCCATAAGATCTTAAACCAATTACTTGTCTTAATTGCTCTAGGTATTGAATGTGTGATTTCCAATTTTGATCTATAATTTGTACCAATATTCTTTTTTCAACTTCTTTTCCTTGTTCAACACCTAATAATTTATTTCTTTCATCTCTGTTACTAATAAATTTATCCTTTATTTTTTTTTCCATTGTTTTTAGATCTAAATTTAAAATTTCACCCAATTCATCATCAGTTATTGATTTGCCTAAAGTCTGCTTTAAAGCATTTGGAAATTCTTTAGAATTTGGCGATTTATCGTGTAATATTTTTTGTCTTTTTAAATTTTCTAGGACCTCTTCAAGAAAAATATCTGAATAATTCTCTTTTTCTTTACCATCAATTACATTTTTTCGTTGTTCAAAAATTACATGTCTTTGGTCATTAAGAACATTATCAAATTTAATAAGTGTTTTCCTTATATCAAAGTTTCTTGCTTCAACTTTTTGTTGTGCTCTTTCAATTGCTTTATTTATCCAAGGATGATCAATACTTTCACCATCTTTAAGACCAAGCTTTTCTAGCATTGAATTCATGGTTTCTGACCCAAATAATCTCATCAAATCATCTTCTAAACTTACAAAAAATATTGAACTGCCTTCATCTCCTTGTCTTCCCGATCTTCCTCTTGCTTGATTATCAACTCTCCTACTTTCCATTCTTTCGGTTCCAATGACAAATAAACCTCCCCTTTTTTTCACATCATCTTTTTCAGATTGATTTTGTCCACCCAACTTAATATCAACACCTCTTCCTGATATACTTGTTGTAATAATTACAGAATTTATTTTGCCTGCGTTTGCAATAATTTCAGCTTCTTTCTCATGGTTCTTAGCATTTAAAACAATATGTTTAATTTTTTCTTTTTTTAACAAATTAGAGTAATGCTCAGATTTATTTATGCTAGATGTAAAAACCAATAATGGTTGTCCAATTTCATTACATTCTTTTATTTTTCTTATGATAGCATTATCTTTTTCTAAACTTGTTCTAAAGATTTGGTCGTTAAGATCATTTCTTATCATATCTTTGTTAGTAGGAATCTGTAAAACCGGCAAGTTATAAATTTCAAAAAATTCTGCAGACTCTGTTTGTGCTGTTCCTGTGCAACCAGCCAATTTATCATACAACTTAAAAAAATTTTGATAAGTTATTGATGCCAATGTTTGATTTTCAGCTTTAACTTCTATTTTTTCTTTAGCTTCTAAACTTTGATGAAGTCCATCACCAAATCTTCTACCTGGCAATTGCCTACCTGTTTGTTCGTCAATTATAATTATTTCGTTATCTTTAACTATATAATCTCTTCCATTCTCAAATAAATAATTTGCCCTTAATGCTTGGTTTACATGATGAACTAAATGTAAATTTTCAGGGTCATAAAAATTGTTATTTTTTAAAATACCAGCATCAGAAAATATTTTTTCAACATTATCTATTCCTTCATTTGTTAAGAGTATGTTTTTTTCTTTTTCATCTAAGTCAAAGTCTGTTTTTTTTAAATTTTTAGTTAATTTATCTACAGCAATATATTGCATAGTTTTATCTTCTGCTGCTCCAGAAATAACTAATGGAGTTCTTGCTTCATCTATTAAACAAGAGTCAATCTCATCAACTATAGCGAAGTTATGCTTCCTCAAGACCATTTCATTTTTTGAATATTTCATGTTGTCTCTTAAAAAATCAAAGCCTAATTCACTGTTAGTGGCATAAGTTATATCTTTATTATAATTTTCTTTACGTTCCTCATCTGATTGGTTTGAGTTTATATATCCACAACTCAAACCCAAAAAATTGTAAATTTTACCCATATTTATACTATCTCTTTTTGCCAAATAATCATTTACAGTAACTATATGAACACCTTTTTTTTCTAATGCATTAAGGTACGCAGCAAGAACAATTGTAAGTGTTTTGCCTTCACCCGTTTTCATCTCTGCAATCTTATTCTCATGTAAAGCAATACCTCCAATTAGCTGAACATCAAAGTGTCTCTCATTATTAATTCTTTTCGAAGCTTCTCTTACCATTGCAAATGCCTCAGGTAATATGTCGTTTAATTTTTCTCCTTCATTTAATCTAGAAATAAATTCATAGGTTCTTAAAGGAAATTCATTATCCTCAAATTTGCTAACCTTATTTTCCTTAAGGTTAATCTCTTTTACAATTTTTTGAATTCTGTCTAATTCTTTTTGATTGCCACTTTTTATAAATTTACTAATAATGTTTAATGGATTAAGCATATTTTTGATGTTTTAATATTTATAAATTATATAGTTATTTATTTAAAAAATTAAATAGCATGGATTTCGGTATAAACAACTTTTTTGACAAGAAACACAAGGACTCTAAAATAGGACATTTCCAAGATCTTGAACATATTGATGGAGTGTCTATCTCAACAATTAGCTGTGGTCTCTATAATAAAAAAAGAGATGACTTAGTTTTATTTTATTTTAGAGATGGTGCAAATTATGCAAATGTATATACAAAATCTAGTTTAATCTCTGAAAATATAAAGTGGAATAAAAAAATAAAGGATAAAAAGATTTATGGCATTCTAATAAATACTAGAAATGCAAATGCCCTAACAGGAAATGATGGTTATAACTCACTTAAAAAAATCTCTTTGAATTTATCAAAATTATTAACATCAAAACAAATAGAAGATGAAGAAAAACCTAGAGAAATTAAACCAAACCAAATATTATTTTCTTGTACTGGAACAATAGGGGAAAAATTTCCTGAAAATGAAATTTTAGGTAGCATTAAAAACTTAGTTGATAAAATAAAATACAATCAAAATAAACTAATTTGGATCAAAGCTGCCCTTGGAATTATGACAACAGATACTAAACCAAAATTATCAATGGCAGAATGTAAAATAGCTGGTTCTGATGTAAAAGTGTATGGAATTGCAAAAGGTTCAGGAATGATCTTCCCAAATATGGCAACAACTTTAGGATTTATTTTTACTGATGCCAACATTTCTTCATCAATTTTGAAACAGATACTTAATTTAAATATTAAGACTACTTTTAATGCTATAACATGTGATGGAGATACTAGTACAAATGACATGGTTTCAATATTTTCAACAGGTAAAGCAAACAATAAAGAGATTAAAAGTTTTAAAGATCCAAAACTAAAGCAATTCATTAATAGTGTTCATCAGGTCATGCTAAACTTAGCAAAAAGAGTAGCAAGTGATGGAGAGGGAGCAACAAAATTTGTTACCATTAGATGCCTTAACAGCAAAACTGAGAAAGATGCAAAAAATATCTGTTTCTCAATAGCCAATTCGCCATTAGTTAAGACAGCAATCTTTGGAGAAGATCCAAATTGGGGGAGAATAGCGATGGCAATCGGAAAAAGTGGTGCAACTATTAGACATGAAAAATTATCTATATTTATGGGGTCTAATATAATTCTTAAAGATGGAAAGTTAGATAAAAATTATAATGAAAACATTTTAAGTGATTATATGAAAAATGAAAATATAGAGATAACAATTGACTTATCTATTGGAAGTAAGAAATTTACAGCTTATACTATGGATTTATCAAAGGAATATATTGAAATTAATTCTGACTACAGATCTTAGGTATTGAAATCTTATAAAATATTATTATGTCATTTTCATGATAAAATATCTATTAAATTGTAAAAGTTGCAGATTTGAGTTTGAAAGTTGGTTTGCTAGCTCAAAAGAATTTGATAAATTGAAAAAACTAAATCTTCTTAATTGTCAGCAATGTAATTCTCAAAAAATTGAAAAGTCTTTGATGAAACCAAACTTAGTAAATTCTAAGTTTAAACAAGATAAAGCTTATAAATATAATCAAAATGTTAAAAAAAAATTAAGAGAATATCAAAAATTTATAAAAGAAAACTTTGAATATGTTGGAGAAAATTTTGCTTATGAAGCAAGATCAATTCATTACAATAAAAATAAGAATAAAAAAAATATTTTTGGAAAAGCATCAACTGAAGATGTTAAGGAACTAAAAGAAGAAGGTATAGAGACATCAACTATTCCATGGATAGAAGATAGGGAAAATTAGGCCTTTTTATATTTTGTAATGTAATTTACGGACTTATCATTTGAAAGTTTCCACTTATTTAAAATTGGATTAAATTTAACTCCATCTATACTTTTTAATACAAGTGAATTTTTGTTACAAATGTTTTCTAAATTTTTAGGTTTTACAAATTTATTCCAGTCATGTGTTCCGATTGGAAGCCATCTTAGAATATATTCAGCTCCTATAATTGCAAATACATAAGATTTTAATGTTTGGTTTAACGTGGCAATAAACATTAAACCATTATCTTTTAAAAATTTAGTACTTTGATTTATAAATTTAGGAATATCCTCAACATGTTCAACTATTTCCATATTAAGAATTACATCAAATTTTTTTTTATAATTAAAATTTTCTGGAGACTTATCATAATACTCAATTTTTAAATTGCTTATTTTTAAATGATGTTTTGCAATATCAATATTTTTTTTGGACGCATCGATACCTACAACTTCTGCTCCAAGTCTTGCCAAAGGTTCAGATAATAAGCCTCCTCCACATCCAATATCAAGAATATTTATTCCTTTTAGTGGTTTGTGATTTGATGAAATATTAAAATCTTTAATAATATTGTTTTTTATATACTCTATTCTAATTGGATTAAATTTGTGAAGTGGTTTAAATTTTCCATTAGGATTCCACCATTCTTCAGCAATTTTGTTAAATTTTTCGACTTCTTCTTTGTTTATAGTATTATTACTCATTCTTTATTGACATTATAAATAAGATGTATTTTATCAATATTATAAAGCTTGTAAATAAAACTACCAATGAAAATTATTGTATTAAAGTTTGGCGGTACTTCAATCGGTTCAATTCAAAGAATTAAGAAAGTATCTAAAATAATTAAATCTTATTCAAAAAAGTATAGAGTAATAGTCTTGTCTTCAGCTATGAGTGGCACTACTAATAAATTGATAAACATGTCTCAAAAAATCAGTAAAAATTTTCCTGATAGTGAATATGATACATTAGTTTCAGCTGGAGAACAGATTTCATGTTCATTGCTTGCAGGTCAACTTTTATCTAATGGCATAAAGTCTAGATCTTGGATGGGGTGGCAAATACCAATCCTAACTGAGGGTAGTCACAAATATTCGAGAATTATAAATATAAATAAAACTAAAATTCTAAGATTTTTAAAATCAGGTGGCATTCCTATTATTGCTGGCTTTCAAGGCATTAATAAAGATTCTAATATAACAACCATTGGCAGAGGTGGGTCAGATTCTAGTGCTATTATGGTTGCAAAATTTCTTAAAGCAGAACGATGTGTGATATATACCGATGTCGAAGGAGTTTATACAACTGATCCAAAAAAACTAAATTCAGCAAAAAAAATTAAAAAAATATCTTATGAGGAAATGCTGGAAATGGCATCTTTAGGATCAAAAGTCATGCAGCCACACTCAATACAAGACGCAAGATTAAATAGAATTAATATAGAAGTAAAATCTTCTTTTGTTAGAAAAAATGGAACTTTAATAACCAAGCGAACAAATATTATTAATAATAAAATTATTACAGGCATTTCCTCAACTGATAATGATGCAAAAGTCACTTTATTAGGTGTAAAAGATAGACCAGGTATTGCAGCTTCAATATTTAAACCACTTTCAAAAAATTCTATTAATGTTGATATGGTGGTTCAAAATATATCATCAAATGGTAAAGAAACAGATCTTACTTTTACAATAAAGTCATTTGATTTAAATAAGACAATGAAAATTATAAAAAGAAATAAAAATATTAATTTTAAAAAAATGATTTTTGATAAAAATGTATCAAAAGTTTCAATTATTGGCGTTGGAATGATAACCACTCCTGGTGTAACATTTAGAATGTTTCAGGCACTTGCAAAAAATAATATAAATATACAAGTCATCTCGACGTCTGAGATAAAAATATCTGTTTTGATAAATAGTACAAAGGTTACAAAAGCAATAAAATCTCTACATAAAGAATTCAATTTAGAAAAATGACATCAGAAGTTAGACCTTTCAGAAAAATTAATAGAAGAAAAACAAAAGTTATTAATGTTGGGAAAATAAAAGTTGGTGGAAATAATCCAATTACAGTTCAAACAATGACCAATACACTAACTACTGATCATAAATCAACAATAGAACAAATAAATAAAGCAACAGAAGCTGGAGCAGATATTGTGAGAGTATCTTGCCCCGACAGTAAATCAACAGATGCTTTGAAAACAATTATTAAAAATATTGATGTGCCAATAGTAGCAGATATTCATTTTCATTATAAAAGAGCAATTGAGGCAGCTGAAAATGGTGCAAATTGCTTGAGAATAAATCCAGGAAATATAGGAGATACAAAAAGAATAGCAGAAGTAATATCTGCAGCAAAGAATAATAATTGCTCAATTAGAATTGGTGTTAATGCAGGATCACTCGAGAGAGATATTTTAGAAAAATATAAGGAGCCTTGCCCTGAAGCTTTAGTTGATAGCGCATTAAGAAATATAAAAAAAATTGAGGATATGGATTTTTCAAATTTCAAAATAAGTGTTAAATCTTCAGATGTTTTTTTATCTATAGCAGCTTATAAATTATTATCAGAGAGAACAGACTATCCACTTCATTTAGGAATTACAGAAGCAGGAAGTTATTTACCAGGCAGCATTAAAACGTCGATAGGATTTGGCAGTCTATTATTAGATGGGATTGGAGATACAATAAGAGTATCACTTTCAGACGATCCTATAGAAGAAATAAAAGTTGGAAATGAAATTTTAAAATCTCTTAATTTGAGAAATAGAGGTGTAAAGATAATTTCGTGTCCATCTTGTGCTAGACAAGCTTTTCAAGTTATTGACACTGTTAAACAGCTTGAGAAAAGATTATCTCATATTAAAAAACCAATAACATTATCAATAATTGGTTGTGTTGTTAACGGACCTGGCGAGGCAAAACAAACTGAGATAGGTATCACTGGTGGCGGAAAAGATAATCATATGCTGTATTTAAATGGCTTAGAAACAGAAAAAGTGATGACAAAAGATATGATAAATAAAATTGTCTCTTTAGTAGAAGAAAAAGTTTCAAACTTGTAAAAAATAAATACATGCTTCCTCAGGAAAAAGTAAAAAATTTAATTGATAGACACCTTGAGCTTGAGAAGGAGTTATCTTCAGGAGATATTGATAAAAAAAAATATGCAGAAATATCAAAAGAATATTCAGATTTAAGTGATATTATAAAACATGCAAAAGAATATTTAAGTTATAAAAAAGATACCGAAGATTTAAATAATATTATAAATGATAAAAACTCAGATTTGGAGATGAAAGAATTTGCAAGCAGTGAGTTACAAAGCTTAAAAAATAATTACCAGATTAATGAAAATAAAATTAAATTATTTTTACTACCAAAGGATAAGGCAGACAGCAAGAATGCCATTATTGAAATAAGAGCAGGAACCGGAGGACTAGAAGCTAGTCTTTTTGCATCAGATTTATTCAAAATGTATGAAAAAGTTTGTCAAAATAAAAGATGGTCCCTGGAAATCATTTCAATATCTAAAAGTGATGCTGGAGGATTAAAAGAGGTTATAGCATTAATTAAAGGAAAAAATATTTACTCTTCTTTAAAGTATGAAAGTGGAGTTCATAGGGTACAAAGAGTGCCAGACACTGAAACACAAGGAAGAGTACATACATCAGCAGCCACCGTTGCCGTTTTGCCAGAAGCAGAAGATTTAGATATAAAATTAGATGAGAAAGATCTACGTATTGACGTCTTCCGAAGTAGTGGACCAGGTGGTCAAAGTGTCAACACAACAGATTCTGCAGTAAGAATTACTCACATTCCAACAGGCATAGTTGTAAGCCAGCAAGATGAAAAATCGCAAATTAGGAATAAAGAAAAAGGATTAAAAATTTTAAGGTCAAGAATTTACGATTTTGAAAGACAAAAAATTGATCAAGAAAGATCGCAAGAGAGAAAAAATAAGATAGGAACAGGTGATAGATCAGAGAGAATTAGAACCTATAATTTTCCTCAAGGAAGAGTTACTGATCATAGAATTAATTTGACTCTGCATAAGTTAGAAGAATTTATGGAAGGTGAAATATTTGATCATATGATTGAAAATTTAAGTTTGCAAGCACAGCAAGACGAGCTTAGTAAAATAAATTAATGAAATATTTCCAAATATTAAATTATGGAAATAAAGTACTTAAATCTAATAATATAAAAAGCTATAAATTAGACAGCGAATTACTTCTCGCTAAAGCCTTAAATAAAACTAGAGAATTTGTTCTAATTAACTTACATAATACCTTAGAACCAAAATATTTTATCAAGTTTAAAAAACTATTACTTAGACGCAAACAAAAAGAACCTTTGGCATATATTTTTAAACAAAAAGAATTTTGGAAACATCGTTTTTATGTAAACAATGATGTTTTAATTCCTAGACCAGAATCAGAGATTATCGTTGATGAAGTATTAAGGTTAACAAGTCAAAATTCATCAAAACATTTTTTAGATGTTGGAACAGGATCTGGGTGTCTAATTTTATCAATTCTAAAAGAAAGGCTAAAATCTAAAGGAACAGCAATAGATATTAGTAAAAAAGCAATAAATATTGCCATTACTAATGCAAAAATGCATCACTTACAAAATAAAATAAAATTCGTTAATATCGATATTGACAAATTTAGATTTAATAAATATGATTTTATTATATCTAATCCACCCTACATTGATAATATTAAATTTAGTAGATTAGAAGATGATGTTGCAAAATATGAACCAAAAGTTGCATTAAAAGCAGGTTTAAACGGGCTAAAAATAATAAATAAACTAATCTTTAGAAGTAAAGAATTATTAAAAAAAAATGGATTACTGATACTAGAAATTGGCGAAAATCAAGAAAACAAAGTTAAACAATTATTAATGAAAAATAGATTTTATATAAACAAAATTTGTACAGACCTTAGATCACACCCAAGAGTAATAATATCTACCAAATTTATTTGATGAATAGTTATCGTAACAGCAATAGAAAAAATCGTTTCAAACCCAATGGTGATAGAAATTTTAGAAAAAGATCACTCAATGGACATAAAAACCAAAACGAATTTAATTCTAACACTGAGTTCAGACATAGAAATCCAGGTAGAAATAACCAAAATGCAGCAAAATTAATTGATAAATATAATAATCTTGCAAGAGAGGCACTTTCATCGGGAGATAAAATATTATCTGAAAACTACTTGCAGCATGCTGATCACTTTTCCAGAATATTAAATTTACAGGAATTAAATAAAAATTCTGATGAAAAAAACAATTTAGTTGATCAAAATTTAAAAAAAAATATTGAGGATACAAATACAAATGATGTTATTGATGGAGTTCAAAAAACAGATTAATCAATTTTTGCAATTAAATTAGATTTTAATACGTCAATTTTTATTTTATCAATCTCAAATTTTTTTCTCTCGTTTCCATTTAAAATTTTTCCTGATGGTAACTTTAGTTTTTGTGAATTAATTTTTTTTCCATTTTCAATTACTTCATAATGTAAATGTGGTCCAGTAGATAAGCCGGTAGATCCCACATATCCAATGATTTGACCTTGTTTTACTTTCACCCCTCTTTTTATACCCCTTCCAAACTTAGACATGTGTGCATAGACTGTTTGATAAGTATTATTATGTTTAATTTTGACACAATTTCCTCCTCCTCCACACCAACCTGCTTTTATAACTTTTCCATCTCCAGATGCCATAATGGGTGTCCCTTTTGGTGCTGCAAAGTCAGTTCCTAAGTGCATTTTTGTATAACCCAATATTGGATGTTTTCTTTTTCCATATGATGATGATAATCGTGCACCATTAATTGGTGTTTTCATAAGAGTTTTTTTTATACTCTTTCCATTTTCATCGAAATAATCAACTTTGTTTTTTTCGTATTCATACTTATAAAGTTGTAAATCTGAATTTTGCAATTTTAAATTTGCAAAAATAATTTCTCCTGTGTCTACTATTTTATCGTCATCGCTTACAAATTCTTCGTATATGATCTGAAAGCTATCATTTTTCCATACATCTCTTTGGAAATCTACTTGAAAACCGTACAACCTTGCAAATTCAATAATAATATTAGGCCTTATACCTAAATCTACAGCACTACTATAGAGACTATTTGTAATTATTGTCTCTTTATAAACCAATTTTTTTGTAAAATTTTTAGTAATTTTTTTTGACAAAAATTTATTTGTCTTAGATTTTTGAAATTGTATTTCATTTTTTTTGTCAGTTTCAATTTTAAATTCTATTATCTTTTGCTCTGATATGTTATCTAATCTAAATGTAAATTTTTGGTTTGTTCTTAATACCTTTAGTGATTTTTCTTTTAGTATGGAATCTAGAATAATTTTACTTTCTTTTTTATCAATATCTAATCTATCAATAATGCTTTGATATGTGTCACCAGATTTAGAAATATAATTTATGTATGTATATCTTGGTTCTAAGTTATTAGAAATTTCCTCAATTGTTTTTTTCAGATAAATATTGTTTAACATATCGTTAATTTGTTTGCTTTGCTCAAGTTTATTGTTTGAATAAATCCCAGAAGCGAGAACTCCCAAAATACTTATTAATATTAGCCAAAAAAAAATCGAATATTCTTTAATTGCATTTAAACTAATAATTTTCATTTTCAGGCTAAAAAACTGTTGATTTTATTGACTTTTTTAAACATTTTTAATTAATCTAATATCTTGATTTATTAATAATATTATTTATAAGCGGTCCACTCAACATTTAAAAAATGTTATTTATTGGTTAATCCCAATTAGCTATTTAATTTGTAAATATTTTAAGAAGAGAAGTGTGGACGGTTAAGGTTACCAAAATTTGTCGTACACACTTCAACATTACATGAATATTATTCTTAGTATTTATGTAGAAGCTAGTGTGCGCCGTTTTTAAACTTGAGAGTTTGATCATGGCTCAGAACGTACGCTGGCGGCACGCCTTATACATGCAAGTCGAACGAGGTAGAAATACTTAGTGGCAGACGGGTGAGTAACATGTAGGTATCTTCCCTTTGGTGAGGAATAACACGAGGAAACTTGTGCTAATACCTCATAAGTCTTTACGGAGAAAGCTTTATGCGCCAATGGATGAGCCTGCATTTGATTAGTTTGTTGGTGGGGTAATGGCCTACCAAGACTTTGATCAATAGCTGATCTGAGAGGATGATCAGCCACATTGGGACTGAGACACGGCCCAAACTCCTACGGGAGGCAGCAGTAGGGAATATTGCACAATGGAGGAAACTCTGATGCAGCGATGCCGCGTGAGTGAAGAAGGCCTTTGGGTTGTAAAGCTCTTTCGTCGGGGAAGAAAATGACTGTACCCGAATAAGAAGGTCCGGCTAACTTCGTGCCAGCAGCCGCGGTAATACGAAGGGACCTAGCGTAGTTCGGAATTACTGGGCTTAAAGAGTTCGTAGGTGGTTAAAAAAGTTGGTGGTGAAATCCCAGAGCTTAACTCTGGAACTGCCATCAAAACTTTTTAGCTAGAGTATGATAGAGGAAAGCAGAATTTCTAGTGTAGAGGTGAAATTCGTAGATATTAGAAAGAATACCAATTGCGAAGGCAGCTTTCTGGATCATTACTGACACTGAGGAACGAAAGCATGGGTAGCGAAGAGGATTAGATACCCTCGTAGTCCATGCCGTAAACGATGTGTGTTAGACGTTGGAAATTTATTTTCAGTGTCGCAGCGAAAGCATTAAACACACCGCCTGGGGAGTACGACCGCAAGGTTAAAACTCAAATGAATTGACGGGGACCCGCACAAGTAGTGGAGCATGTGGTTTAATTCGAAGATACGCGCAGAACCTTACCAACACTTGACATGTTCGTCGCGACTTTAAGAGATTAAAGTTTTCGGTTCGGCCGGACGAAACACAGGTGCTGCATGGCTGTCGTCAGCTCGTGTCGTGAGATGTTGGGTTAAGTCCCGCAACGAGCGCAACCCTCACTTTTAGTTGCCATCATTTAGTTGGGCACTCTGAAAGAACTGCCAGTGATAAGCTGGAGGAAGGTGGGGATGACGTCAAGTCCTCATGGCCCTTACGTGTTGGGCTACACACGTGCTACAATGGCATTTACAATAGGAAGCAAGATGGCGACGTCAAGCAAATCCTAAAAAGATGCCTCAGTTCGGATTGTACTCTGCAACTCGAGTACATGAAGCTGGAATTACTAGTAATCGCGGATCAGCGCGCCGCGGTGAATACGTTCCCGGGTCTTGTACACACCGCCCGTCACACCATGGGAGTTGGTTCTACCTTAAGGCAAGGTTTCAAACCCTTGACCACGGTATAGTCAGCGACTGGGGTGAAGTCGTAACAAGGTAGCCGTAGGGGAACCTGCGGCTGGATTACCTCCTTTCTAAGGAAGATTAAGAAATTTTCTTAATCTAAAAAATATAACAGGATAATGTTGACCGTCCTCATTTCTCTTCTTAAAATTTGTGTTTCACTCTTCTGCGAAAAAGGGCCGGTAGCTCAGTTGGTTAGAGCACACCCTTGATAAGGGTGGGGTCGAAAGTTCGAGTCTTTCTCGGCCCACCAATAAATACTGGGGGATTAGCTCAGCTGGGAGAGCGCCTGATTTGCATTCAGGAGGTCAGCGGTTCGATCCCGCTATCCTCCACCATGAAACACTTAGTTATTTAACTTGTAAAAAAAATTAATATTATCAATATCTATATCCGATTGTTCGAATAGATGAACAATCATTAATGTTAATATATTTAACATTAATTTTAAAAATTTAATTCAACACAGAATTTTTTTCTGTGCATAAATTAAGCGTTTAAGGGCGTGTGGCGGATGCCTTGGCACTGAAAGCCGATGAAGGACGTGGTATACTGCGATAAGTTGCGGGGAGCTGTATGCAAGTTTTGATCCGTAAATTTCCGAATGGGGAAACCCAACACTTTATGTGTTACTTTAAACTGAATACATAGGTTTAAAGAGATAACCCGGAGAACTGAAACATCTAAGTAACCGGAGGAAAAGAAATCAAATGAGATTCCGTTAGTAGTGGCGAGCGAAAACGGAATAGGCCAGTAGATTTGTTAAAAAAATTTGAATAGTTTGGAAAAGCTAACCATAGAGGGTGATAGTCCCGTAAAAGTAATGTTTGACAAATTTCTTGAGTAAAGCGGGACACGTGAAATCCTGCTCGAATATAGGGGGACCACCCTCTAAGCCTAAATACTCTTCAGTGACCGATAGTGAACTAGTACCGTGAGGGAAAGGTGAAAAGAACCCCTATTAGGGGAGTGAAATAGAACCTGAAACTGCATGCCTACAATCAGTCGAAGCTCTTTTTAGAGTGACGGCGTACCTTTTGTATAATGGGTCAGTGACTTAATTTATAAAGCAAGCTTAAGCCATCTAGGTGTAGGCGCAGCGAAAGCGAGTCTTAATAGGGCGATTAGTTTTATGAATTAGACCCGAAAACGAATGAGCTTACCATGAGCAGGTTGAATGCAAGGTAACACTTGCTGGAGGACCGAACCAGTTGACGTTGAAAAGTCTTTGGATGACTTGTGGTAAGGGGTGAA
>CACHAX010000003.1:35000-70371 GCA_902577875.1 uncultured Pelagibacteraceae bacterium
AGAATAAAATTAAGTTTTTTTTTTTAACTTTTAAAAATTTTTTTTTTTCAGATATTTTTATAAACAAAATATTTAAAGCGCTTGTCATAATAGAAATTGGTAATAATATAGACATTATTTCAACAATCTTATAATTTAGCACTAATAGGATTGGTGTTCCTATTACCAAAATACCTACTCCAGCAATTGATTGTATACTTATGAGTATAAATAAAATTATATATAGTAAAATTATGTCATTCATAGAATAAAGTATTATGACTTTAAAAAAATATTAATTTATTAATTATGTATAACAATAAGATCATTTGGTTTACAGGATTATCTGGTGCAGGAAAGTCTACACTCGCAAATACTTTACTAAAATCTCTCAATAAAAAAAAATTTAAGTGTAAAATAATTGACGGCGATCAATTTAGAAAAGAAAAAAAATATAAAAATAGTTTTACAAAAAAAGAGATTATTAAAAATAATAATTTGATAATTGGAAGAATTTCAAAGATATATAAGTTTTACGATTTTACTCTAGTATCTGTTATCTCACCTTTGAAATCTACACGATTGAAAGCAAAAAAAAAATTTGGTGATAGTTATATTGAAATATTTGTATACTGTGGAATTAAAGAACTTATTAGAAGAGATACTAAGGGTCTTTATAAGTTAGCAAAAGCTAAAAAAATTAATAATTTAATTGGTTATAATTCAAAAGTGAAATATGAAAAGACAAATTACAAAAAATTAATTGTTAATACGAAATTAAAAAATATTAATGAAACATTAAAAAATATAAAAAAAAACTTAAAAATAAAGTTTGATTGCAAAATATAAATGAAAAATAAAATAATTTGTACCTTAGGACCCTCATCATTCAAAACGCGCATCTTAAGTAGTTTTAAAAAGTTAGGAGTTCATATTTATAGGATAAATATGTCTCATACATCATTAAATCAATTAGAAAAAAAAATTAAATATTTAAAAAAAAATAAAATTAAAAATATATGCATTGATACAGAGGGAGCTCAGCTAAGAACTACAAAGGTAAAAAAAAAAATCTATCTACGTAGAAATAAAAAAATTTTCATTTCAAATAAAGATAAATTTTCTAACAATAAAATAATAAATTTTTACCCAATAATTAATTTAAAAAAAATTAATAAAGGCTCACATATACATATTGGTTTCGATAACTTAGTTTTAAAAGCTATAAAAGTTTTGAGAGAAGATTTAATAATCTCAAAAGTAATCACAGAGGGATATTTAGAATCTAATAAAGGAGTTCATGTATCAAATAGTTTATCTTTGGATGCTTTAACAAAAAAAGATATTGAAGCAATTAAAATTGCTTGTAGACATAATTTAAAGTATTTTGCAATGTCATTTGTAAATCAAGGAAAAGATATAGATTTATTAAAAAAAAAAATAAATAAAAAATGTTTTATTATTTCAAAAATTGAAACTAAAAATGCTTTAAAAAACCTGTCTATAATCTCTAAAAAATCAAATGCTTTGTTAATTGATAGAGGTGATTTGTCTAGATATATAGCAATTGAAAATATTCCATTTATTCAGGAGTCAATCGCAAAATATACAAAAAAAAACGGTCAATCACTTTATGTGGCAACCAATTTATTAGAAACCATGATAAATAAAACTCAGCCTACTAGAGCCGAAAGTCATGATATTTATTCTACATTAAAACAAGGTGCGGAGGGATTAGTTTTGGCTGCTGAAACGGCTATTGGTAAAGATCCAGTAGGTTGTGTAAAATTTTTGAAAAAATGCATTTCAAATATAGAAACAAATAAATTGAACAAACTAAAAAAATTAATAAGTTAAATAACAAATCTTTTGAAGTATAGAATAATTATATTAACAATTTTTTTATATTTTCCTCTACAATATTGTAAGCGCTTTTATAATCTTCATCTTCAGAATTTAAATCATTTTTTTGTGATTTAAGCGAACCGCTTTTAATTTTTCCTACTTGATCTATCTTATCATTAGTTTCAAAATCAAAATATTTATTTTTATAACTTATCCTTGTTTTGTAAGTTTTATTTGGATAAATACTCTGAGTAAGTGCGAATTTCTTCTCATATCCTCCAAGCTTAGAAGGAATATTTCCATCTACCTTTTTATAATCAAAATTAAAATTATTTAAATTTGCAAATGTCGGCAATATGTCAATATTTTCGGTTATTTCATTTGTTTCACCCATTTCGACATTTTTTCCTTTCAACATCCATGGTATTTTAATCCTATTATTTTTAAGCCATTTTTCATCGTTATCAAAAAAAGTTTGACCGTGGTCACTGATTAAAGAAACTAGAATTTCATTTTTTTTGTAATTTCGATTAATATAATCATATATCATTTTAAGTTTCTCGTCTAAGTTTTTGCATTCATCAAAATAAGATTTTATGTATTGATCATTGTATCTCTCATCTATTTTTGTTTTGTTTTTATTATCAGTCATAATAAAATTAGATAATATAGAGTTATAATTAAAAGCCTCATGTAAATCAAAAAATGTAAGCCATAAAAATTTATTTGTGTTTTTAAACAACTTTTCGAATTCAAAAAAATTATCAATCACCTCTATAGATTTCATTCCTTGTTTATATAAAGTTCTTTTAAATCCTTTTGAAAACCCATAAGATGGATTTAATCGGTGACTTCCATTTATCATACAAGTCATATACTTTTGCTCGTCAAAAATTTCAGGTAACAATTTTAAATTCTCATTAATTACATTAAATTTATTATTATGAAATAGTTTGTGTTTTTGGAAGTGACATCCAGAAAATATATTTGCACCAGAAGGCAAAGACCACTCTGAATTACAGTAATGGTTTTTAAATTTTAACCCATCTTCAAAAAAATCATTTGTATGTTTTATTAGATTTTTATTTTCTGATTCATATAATTTTGATGAAAGTCCATCAACAAAAAGGACTAAGTTTAATTTTATACCTTCTTTGTTAACAAAATTTTTTGGAAAAATGTCACTAAAAAAAATTTGTTTATTTGAACATATTTTATAATTTTTATCTTTCTTTAAATGTAGGTAATAATTCTTATCTTTATAAATTTTTTTTTTAATTTGTAATTCATTTTCTTCTGAAAAAATTAAGTTTGCAAATTTGTCTTTCGTTGCTACTATTAACAAAGATTCATCACTTTTTATAATATTTTTACTCTTAGATGCTTCACTTGACTTAATCGTCTCTGATGTAGTCATATTTGTTATAATATCCGACGCGTAAAAATTTTTAATAAAAGGATAAAATTTTGATGTAATCAAGTAAGGATTGGTAAAAAAAAATTCTTTACTTTTTTTGAAACTTAAATTTTTATCTAAATAACCTAGAGGAAAATGCTTTTGATCATAAGAATTTTTTTTTACGATTAATCTAAATAAATATTTTATAAAAAAAATTAAATTCTTCATAATCTTATTTTTTTAGATAGAAAAATCATAAATTTAATATCTTAATTTTTATACTTTAAATTTTTAAATGTACACTCTATGTCAAAATGCATATAATCATAAAATTCTTCTTCCAAACAACCCACTTTATGTGAGTTGTAGGATCCCAATGTTTTAATGCTATTCTCTTTTGCAATGTTTAAATATATCTTCTCCAAATCAACCAGATTTGTATTTTTTTTTAACGTCATATCATATGATTTTTGATGGTAAGGAGATAATATAATCACTAATTCAATTTTTTTACTTTTTAAATATTTTATAAATTTCGAATACATACGGTGGTTAATATTTGAAAACTCATAATCATTCATAGAATAATCAATTACTTTTGGAATTATCTCACTTTTTTTTTGTGGATAATGTCTACTACCATCTCTTTTTATGTAAGGTTTATTGATATTTTGTTTATTTTTTTCATAAATCTCGAAGCTTCTAATATTTAGATAAGAATATAGTTTATCTATAATTTCCTCGTACAAATTTTTATTTTTACTTTCAGTAAATATAAATACTTTTCGTTTTTTTGAAGGATTTTCAATTATCTTTTTTGCTAATTCATATTCTTTAGATAAGGATTTCCATCTAAATTGATAGTTATTTTTATTCATTAACCAAGGATCTAAACCTAAAATTATTTTTTTTGGTTTAAATTTTTCTAAGGCCATCAATATTAAAGTTATATGATCCTCAATACTTGCACCACTTACACTCATGTTAAAAACATTTTCTTTTAACACTTCATTACCAATATTCATTGTCCTAGAAGAGCCAACAACTAAAGTATCGGGCTTAAGATTTTCATAAATAATTCTAAATTTATTAAATTGTCTATCATCTATTTTTGATAAATATATATATTCTCTATTTTTTAGCAATCTTGCTTTTTTAGATTCAGTCCCCTGATAAGAAGACGAGTTAAATATTTTAATATTTAGAAACGAAAACAAAAATAAAATTATTAAAATTAAAATTGTCAAATTAATTATTAATTTAGAACTTACTATATCTTTATTTCTAAATTTTTTTTCCACAAATTGCCAGGTTAAATATGATAATAGCAATGATATGCAAATCAAAATAAACTTTATCTGGGTATTAAAATTTTCAAAATAAATTTTTCCAAATACCAAAAGCGGCTGATGCCATAAATAAAAGCTGAAACTTATTAATCCTACAAAAACAACTATTCGGTTGGATAAAATTATTTTTAAAAAAGATTTTTCTGAATACAATATAATTAAAAATGTTCCAAGTGTTGGTATCAAAGTATATAATGATGGATATAAAATTTCATCATTAAAGAAAAAAATAGAAAATAATATTAAAAATATACCAAAAAAACTTAGTAAATTATTATATTTAAAATTTACATATTTTTTATTTTTTTTTAAATAGATATATGCTGCAATGCAACCTAAACATAATTCCCATGCTCTACTTGGAGAAAAATAGAAGTTTAAAACACCACTTGTATTAATTGCTGCCCAATGACAGAATGCAAGACTTGAAAAAAAAATTATTAAAAACGAAATATAAATTTTATCGCGAAAAAATTTATAAACAAAAATTAAAAAAATTGGAAATAAAATATAAAATTGTTCCTCAATTGATAAACTCCAAGTATGGAGCAATGGTTCTAATTTTGCCTCAGCTTCAAAATAAGGAACTGTCTTCCAGAAGAAAAAATTTGAATAAAAAAAATTGGTTGCAATTACACTTCTAAAATAATTACCTAATTCTGTTCTAGTTAAAAATATAAATGAAAGTATCGATGTTGTTATGACGACAAAAAAAAGTGCAGGTAAAATTCTTCTAATTCTTCTTATATAAAAATTAGACAATGAAAATGATTTGTTTTGAATTTCTTTTAATATTAGACTGGTAATTAAATATCCGCTAATTACAAAAAATACATCTACTCCTACAAAACCCCCTTTAAATAAAAAAAATTCTGCGTGATAAAAAACTACAGGAATAACCGCTATAGCTCTAAGACCGTCAATTTCTGTACGATATTTAATATTCATTAGCTAAATATTTACACTTTAACACTCTAAAAAAAATAAAATTTTTTTCTTTACAGTTCAATTATTGAACGTTAATTTGTTCAAAAATTGAACGTTATGAATGATAATCTTGATCATTTTGAATTATTGAGAAAAATCAAATCTAAACCAAATAGCTCACAGAGAGAACTTGCATCTGATTTAGGTTTCAGTCTTGGTAAATTAAATTATTGTCTAAAAGCTTTAAAAGAAAAAGGACTTATAAAAATAAAAAATTTTCAAAATAATCCAAACAAATTGCGTTACGTTTATATTTTGACACCAAAAGGAATTTCGGAAAAGACTAAATTAACTTTAAATTTCATGAAAAGAAAAATTGAAGAGTATGAAGAATTAAAAAAAGAAATAGAGAAATAAGCAATGTGGATTGTAATTAAATATAAAACTAATGAAATTGAAATTTTAAAAAATAAATTAAAAGAAGTTTTGGGAAATGAACCGAAATACTATTTACCTATTGCTAAGTACACAAAAATAGTTAAGAAAAAATTTAAGATATTTAAGAAATCTATTCTCGATAATTATTTACTTTGTTTTCACTCAAACTTTAAGAATCAAAATATTATAAATATTTTAAAAACCTCTAAAGGTATCATTGATATACTTGATGGATTCAAAAATAATCAAAATGATATAATTAATTTTATAGAAATGTGTAAAAATTACCAGGACAAAGACGGTTTTATTAGCAAAAATTTTTTTATAATAAAAAATTTTAGTAGAGGACAATTTATCTCTGGACCTTTTACAAACTTATTTTTCGATGTTATGAAAACGCATGTCGATAAAATAGAGGTAGCAATAGGCAAATATAGAACGACTATTCCAAATAATAAAAGTATTTTATACAAGCCTATTTAAATATAAAAATGAAATCAAATCTACAAATTCTAAATGTAGGTAAGTGCGGAGCTATGCTTAAATTATACTCAGAAATTTAAATCAAAATTATAAAATTTATTTTGTTATTTTTATTATTATTATTTTGTTATTTTTATTATTAAGTGTAATGAGTTTCAGAATTAATTAAAATTGTGTCACAAAAAATTATAAATAAAAAAATTTTAGTAACTGGTTCTGCAGGTTTTATTGGTTATCATTTAACAAAGACTTTGTTAAGAAAAAATTATGAGGTGGTAGGAATTGATAACCTAAATTCATATTATGACAAAAAATTAAAAATTGACAGAAATAATGAACTATTAAATTATTCAAAAAAATATAAAAAAAAATTCTCTTTTTTCTTAATCGATATTAAAAATAAAAAAGAAGTATATAAAATTTTTAAGACGTATAATTTTTTAAAAGTTTTTCACCTTGCTGCTCAACCTGGTGTTAGATACTCTTTTATAAAACCACATAAATATATAGAGACTAATATATTAGGTTTTTTTAATATTTTAGAGAACTGCAAAAATCACGATGTAAAAAAACTAATTTTTGCTAGCTCAAGTAGTGTATATGGAGCAACTAAAAAAATTCCCTATAATGAAAATTTTTCCGAAACTTCTCCAATACAATTATATGCAGCTACCAAATTATCTAATGAAATAATGGCATCTACTTATAGTAAATTATTTAAATTACAAATAATTGGATTAAGGTTTTTTACAGTTTATGGACCTTGGGGGAGACCAGATATGGCAATGTTTAAGTTTATGGAGTCAATTATTAATAATAAAGAGTTAGTTTTATATAATAAAGGAGAGCATTTTAGAGATTTCACTTACATAGATGACATTATAGATGGCATTGTAAAAGCTGGAAACTATTTCTCAAAGGAATTCGAAATTTTTAATCTTGGAAATGGAAAACCAATAAAAACTCTTAAATTTGCACTTCAATTAGTCAAAACTTTAAATGTCAAACCTAATTTTAAATTTATAAAGAAACAAAAAGGTGATATGGATAAAACTTATGCTGATGTTAAAAAAGCTAAAAGATTATTAAAATACAAAAATAAAGTAAACATTGAAAAAGGAATAATTAATTTTGTTAATTGGTATAAAAATTATAAAAAAATTATTTAAAAATGAATAAAATAAATTTAATAGCCGAAATAGGATGGAATCATTTAGGCAACATAAAATTAGCAGAAAAAATGATAAAATCAGCAAAAAATAATGGAGCTGATTACTGCAAATTTCAAACTTGGTCAGTAAAATATTTAAATAATGGTCCATGGGATTTAGATGGAAGAAAACAAATATATAAAAAAGCAGAATTAACTGATGAAAAACATTACAAGCTATTAAAAATTTGCAAAAAAAATAAAATCAAATTCTTAACATCCATATTTAATATTAATGATGTAAAGTTTTTAAAAAAAATAAATTCTAAGATTATAAAAATACCAAGCCATGAAATCTATAATTTAAAGTTAATTAATGAATGTCTATTAAACTTCGATAAAGTTTTGATCTCCACAGGAGCATCAAAATGGAAAGAAATTCTAAATATAAAAAAATTAAAAAATTTTAAAAAAAAAGCCGTTTTAATGCATTGTGTCTCAAGTTATCCTTGTGATGATAAAAATGTGAATTTAAAAAGAATTTATGATCTTAAAAGATTAACATCTAATCTAGGATATAGTGGACATGCTAGTCATATACATGATGGTATACTCGCAATAACAATGGGAGCAAACTATATTGAAAAACATTTCACTATTGATAAGAAATTACCTGGAAGAGATAACAAAAACGCAATACTTCCTCAAGATCTTAAAAACATTGCAAATTTTAGAGATAAATACACACAGATGTTAATTTATAGAGGTAAAGATTTTCAAACTTGTGAAAAAGATATTTATCATAATTACCGTGGCCGATGGTCAAAAAATGTCTAATCAACTAAGAAGTAAAGTTTCAGTAATTATTAGAAATAAAAACGAAGAAAAATGGATTGGACACTGTATTCAATCTATAATAGACAAAATTTATAAACCAGAAATTATAGTAATAAATAATAATTCAAACGATAATTCTTTAAACATCGTCAAAACTTTTATACAAGACCCACAATTAAATTTAAAACCAAGCAGAAATTACACCGATATTAAAATTTATGACATTAAAGACTATACTCCTGGAAAAGCTTTAAATTTGGGTGTATTAAAATCAACAAGAAAATATATTTTAATTATTTCTGCTCATTGTGTTCTTAGATCTATAAATTTAAATCAATTAATAATAAATTCAAAAAAATATTCTGGAATTTTTGGTAATCAAGTTCCTTTTTGGAATGGAAAAAGAATTAACAAAAGATATTTATGGAGTCACTTTATAGAGAAAAAGAAGATTAATATGTTTTCACAACTTGAAAATAGGTATTTTTTTCATAATGCAGTTTCATTTTTCGAGAAAAAAACTTTAAAAAAGTATCCTTTTTTTGAAAAATTAGTTGGCAAAGAAGATAGGTATTGGATTAATAATTTAATAAAAAATAAAAAACTCAAATCTCTTTATGATCCTACACTTCAAGTAGATCATCATTATACCGAGAATGGGAATACCTGGAAAGGTATTGGCTAAATTTGAATATTAAGAAAATTACAAATCCAGTTTACAAGGATCTAAAATCATTAAAACTTATTGATGACAAAAATCTTGTATTATTAAATAAAAAAACTAGAGACAAAAAAAATTTGGCTGTCTATTCTGACAAATTATCTAATATAATTTTTTTAGCTAAATATTTGCCATCTAATAATTATTATAAAAAAAAACAATCTAATAGAAAGAAAATCGGAAAAAATTCATACTCTATTTTTAAAAAAAAAAATATTAAAACCTTAAATTTATCAGATCAAGAAAGAAGAGCGAAACAATATAAAAAATTATTTAAAGATAAAAAAATCCTAGATTTTGGTTGCGGCAATGGAGATTTTATTTTTTTTTTAAGAAATCACGCAAAAAAAGCTTATGGATTAGAATTAAATAAGTATCACATAAACAACATAAATAAACAAATCAAAATTTATGATAACCTAGATACAATAGATACAAAGTTTGATTACATAACAATGTTCCATGTTCTAGAACATTTACCAAAACAAATCGAAATATTAAAAAAATTAAAAAAGAAATTAAAAAAAAATGGTAAATTAATTATCGAAGTGCCTCACGCAAATGACTTTTTAATAAAAACAGACTTAAAAGAATTCAAAGATTTTACTTTTTGGAGTGAACACTTAGTCTTACACACACATAATTCTTTAAAAAAATTTTTGAATAAAGCAGGTTTTAAAAATATAAAAATAAAGTATTTTCAAAGGTATGACTTCTCAAATCATATTGGTTGGCTTTTGCACAAAAAACCTGGTGGTCATCTAAATCTCAAAAATATCGCAAATAACAAATTAAAACATTTTTATAGAGATTTTTTAGTCAATACCAAAATGACAGATACTCTAACTGCTGAAGCGACTAATATTTAAATGAACATACTATGTATAATTTTAGCAAGGTCAGGATCTAAGTCTGTAAAGAACAAAAACGTAAAACTTTTGAACAATCATCCTTTAATAGCATATACAATTTGTTCAGCAATAAAATCAAATCTTTTTAAAAATATAATTGTGTCAACAGACTCAAAAAAAATAAAAAAAATTTCTGAAAAATATGGAGCCGACGTTCCATTTCTTAGACCAAAATTTTTGTCCAAAGATAATTCCAAAGCAGTAGATGCTTTACATCACGCTTTAATTATTTGTGAGAAAAAATTTAAAGTTAAATATGATTATATAGTTGAATTGATGTGTACAAATCCTTTTAAAACCTCATTTGATATTAAAAATGTAGTAAGCAAACAAATTAAATCTAAAGCAGACTCAGTTATTGCAGTTACAAAACTGGACGATCATCATCCAATTAGAATAAAAAAAATAGTAAATAAAAGAATTAAAAATTTCTGTTTAAAAGAAATACCAGAAACAAACAGACAAGATTTAAAACCAGATGCTTATATAAGGTGTGGTTCAATATATTCAATGAGAAGAGATATGTTATTAAAAAAAGTAAGATACGGTACCAAGAATAGCCTAGCATATGTAATGCCTAAAAAAAGAGTGGTAAACATTGATGAAAAATTAGATTTTGATTTTGCAGAATTTTTAATGAAAAAGTATTCTATTAAGCTTGAAAAGTGAATAAAATTATAAAGGTATTAGCAACACCTCATTATTTTAGTAGCAAAGAATTTAAAATAAAAAAAAATCCATCAAAATTTAAATTTAAAGTAGTAAAAGGACCAATAAATAATAAAAATAAATTAATTAAACTTTTATCAAATGTAGAGGCTTTTATAATTGGTAGTGAAAAAATTGATGAAGAAATATTACATAAATCTAAAAATCTAAAGATAATTGTTAGATTTGGAACTTCGGTAACTAATATCGATTTAAAGGCATGCAAAAAAAAAAATATAACAGTAAAAAAATTAAATAAAAATATAAATTCGATTTCAGTCGCAAGACACACCTTGGCTATTTTGATGAGTATCACAAACAATATAAGTATTTTTCAGACAGAAAAAAAAAACTTTTCTTGGAAACGAAAAATTAATCTCTCACCACAAAATTATAAATTAGGAATAATAGGAATGGGAAGAATTGGAAAAATTTTTTCAAGCTATGCAAATCGTTTGGGATTTAAAATTAATTATTTTTCTAGAACTAAACAAAATGTTCCTTCAAATTATAAATATTTCAAAGATATTAAAGAATTAATAAAAAATTCTGAAATTATTTCAATTCATCTAGGATTAAATAAAAATACAAGAAAATTATTTAATTATAAAATATTAAATTTATTTAAGAATAAATATTTAATAAATACTTCAAGAGGAGGTATTCTAGATGAAAAGTATTTATATCAATTGCTAAAAAAAAAACAAATAATTTGTGCAGGTTTAGATGTTTTCGAAAATGAACCTCCAATCAATAATTCATTAAAAATAATAAAACTAAATAATGTTATATCGACCCCACATAATGCAGCCTATGATGAGGTAACTCTAAATAAAATGTTCGATAATTCATTTCTTTACCTTAAAAATTATTTTAAAAATAAAAAACAAATCTAATTATAATTATTTTAATGAAAAAATTATTAATTGTAACACCTACAGGACATATTAAAGGCTTTGATCAAAAAGCAAAAAAAAATTTTGAAACAATAAATCTTAACAATCCAACAGACAAAGAGCTTTTAAAAAATATCAAAACTGCAAATTTTATTTTTACCAACCCTAATATGTCAAAAATATTTTTTTCCAGAAAAAATCTTTCGAGTGCCAAAAATCTTTCATGTATATGCACTGCATCAACTGGCACAAATCACATTGATCTAAATTATTTAAAAAAAAAGAGGATAAAACTTATAAGTTTAAGAAATAAATTGAAAATTATAACAGCAATTTCTTCAACAGCGGAACTTGCTTTCGCTTTAATGATGAATGCTTTAAGAAATGTGAATTCAGCATCAGATTCAGTAAAAAGAGGAAAATGGAGTTATTTACCATATATTGGGCGTCAAATGAATTTTTTGACCGTAGGAGTAATTGGATATGGTCGACTTGGTAAAATATTTACTAAATTTTTGAAACCTTTTACAAAAAATATTCTAATTTATGAGAAAGAATTTAAAATTAAAGATAACAACAAGACTTATCAATCTTCTCTAAAAGAACTTTTAAGAAAATCAGATGTAATTTCTTTTCATATTCATGCTGATAAAAAAAATATTAATTTTTTAAATGCCAATAAATTAAGACTACTAAAAAAAAATGTAGTTATTATAAACACATCTAGAGGAGAAATTATTGATGAAACTCAAATATGTAAATTTTTAGATAAAAATAAGAATGCAAAGTATTTTACAGATGTCCTGATGAATGAAATTAAAAGTAAAAATAAAAGTCCTATTTTTAGTAAATTTAAAAAAAAAAATAAGCAAGTTCTTATCACACCACATATTGGTGGTATGACCGAAGATGCTCAAGAGTTAGCATATCATGGTGTACTAGATGATTTAATTAAATTTAGTAATTCAAAAGTCAAGTAAAATGTTCAATGAGTTAAACATATCATACAACCTATTTATAAAAAAAAATAAAATTAAAAGCTTTATTATTGTTTTATTTGCAATTGCTTTAATGTTGTTAGAAATTTTAAGTATAAGTATTCTCGTACCATTAGTATCAATTCTAACTTTGGGAATAGAAACGGTGAAAGACTCTTTTTTTCAAAAGTTTTATTTTAATGAGTTTACTAATTTAATACTCCTCAATGTTTATAATTTTATTTTTTTTGTTTTCGCAGTTTTTATTCTTAAAAATATTTTTTTTCTTTATGTTACATATTATCAATTAAAATACTTTGAAAATCAAAATAAAAACTTATCAAATAATCTTTTCAACAGTTACTTAAAAAAAAATTACATTTTTTTCTTAAATCAAAACATTGCAGAAACTTTAAGAAATATGAGAAATGAAGTTGGATCTACTATATTATATTATAGATCTTTAATAGGACTAGTATCCGAAGGTTTAATTATTCTTGGATTAGTTATTTTATTAATGTACACAAACTTTAAAATTACTTTATTAATATCTCTAATCTTTTTACCCATAATCTATTTATTTAATTTTTATACAAAAAATAAAATTCAAAATTTAGGTACCGAAAGAGTTCAATTAGATGGTTCAGTCAATAAAAGTATAATTCAGGGAATAAAATCCATTAAGGAGATCAAATTAGCTAATAAAGAGGAAATATTTTTAAGTGATTTTAAAAAAATTATTAATAAAATAAAATTTAATAATTTAACAATTAATTTTATAGGTTCAATACCCAGAGCAATCTTAGAAATTTTAATTGTAGGTTTGATTTTAGTATCAATTATATTATTGGAATATTTAGATATTTCAAAAAATGAAACTATTACAATTTTAACAATTTTTACTTTATCAAGTATAAGAATGTTACCTAGTATAAATAGAATCATTGTTCACTTTCAACAACTTAGATTTAGAAAACCATCTTTGAGTTTAATTAATAATGAACTAAAAAATCAGTTTTCCAACAAACAAACTTTTAAATCGCAAGAGGATAATAAAAAAATTTTTATAAAAAATATACATATTAAAGATTTATCATTTGGCTATAATAAAAAATTGATATTAAATAAAATAAATTTAGAACTTAAACCAAATGATGTTTTAGGTGTCATCGGTGAAACAGGTTCCGGAAAATCGACTTTTTTAGATCTATTAACTGGTCTTTTTGATCCATCGAATGGATCAATATTGATAAATGGAATTAACATAAAAGAGCTTAAGAGAGAATGGCAAAATCAAATAGCATATGTTTCTCAAAAAATATATTTAATGGATGAAACCATAGAAAAAAATATATCATTTGAATTAAAATCAGATCTAATAAATAAAGAAAAATTACAAAATTGTATATCGGAAACTGAATTAAAAGAATTTATTGATCAATTAGAATTAAAGGAAAAAACGGTTATTGGGGAAAATGCAATTAAACTTTCTGGAGGACAAATTCAAAGAGTGGCTTTAGCAAGAGCATTATATATGGATAAGCAAATTCTTATTTTGGATGAAGCTACTAGTGCTTTAGATGAAAAAACAGAAGAAAAAATCATAAATAAAATTTTAAAAGATATAAATAACAAAATTTTAATTATTGTCTCTCATAATAAATCAATAATTAAATTCTGTACTAAAAAATTAATTATTAATCAGAACTAAAAGTTCAACTATGCTAATAAAGGAGTTGTTTAATGTTAAAGATTTAAAATATTTTAAAGAATTTTATTTTATCGGTTATAATTCTTATTTTAATTTCAATAATTTTCCTAAAACAGATTTGAAAGAACAAACTCTTTTTATTTTATCTCCGAATCTAAATTTAAAACAAACTGATAAAAAAATAATAAATAATTTAGATTTAAAATTTTGGATATTTGACTGGAATTTTTTTAAAGGAAAATATTTTATAAGATGGCTTTCTCATAATAAAGCATTTAGAAACAAAAAGCGAAGTTATTTTTTTTTTAAGAATATATTTGAATTATTATATAAACATTCGTTAAATAATTTTCTACATAAAAATGATCTTACTGAAAATCAAAAAAAATTTGAAGATGAATATATTATTAAATATCTTAGTAGAGAAAAAATAAATATTAAAAAAATAAAGAAAAATTATTTAAATTTTTTTTTTAAATTAATTGTAAAAAAAATTTTCCTAGTTAGTAAAATAATATCATTCAATTTTTTACTAATTTTGATTACAAAGAAAAGAATAAAAATTATAAAAAAAAAAAAATTATTAGCAATTAGACATTATAATGATGGATTTAATTTATCAAAAAATAATTCCGATAAATGCATTGACTGGATGGTGGATAATAAAAAAATTAAAGTTAAAAATACATTAATAATATCTGAGGAAAATTATAAAAATTCTAATTTATACAAAAAAAATTATTACGATGTTGTGAATTTAAATATATTTAGTTTGACAAATCTTAAAATGAACCTACTTTGTTTATCAAAATCTATCCTTTGGTTAATTGTTAATATTATTATATTTCCATATTTAATTTTTACATCAATTAAAAGTAATGAACTATATTTTAAATTATTAAGTAGTTATTTTAAGTGGAATATTTTTGTCAATAATTATAAATTAGATGCTTATATTTCTTACCATGATTACTCTGATGTTCATATTTTGAGAAATATAATTTTAAGAAAGAACAATTGTAAAACTATACATTATAAACATACTAACAGCGAAAATGTTTTTGATTTAAAAAATTCTAGCAAGTATAATAATGTTAATTTAGCATATTCATACTACGATTTCGAAAATCACTGGTCCAGAAACAGCTTAATATCATCAAAAAAAAATAGATCAAACAGTTCAAAATTTATAATTTCAGGTCCAATTAATTATAAAACAGCAATAATAAAAAAAAAAAATAAAAAAAAAGTTATTGCTTTTTTTACATCAAGTATAAATAAACTAGGAGTTGTAAATCCAATTTATTCTCATTACAAATTTTTAAATTTTATAAAATCAATTTTAGATGAAAATAAATATCTAGTTTATTTTAAACCTAAATACAATTTATCCATAGAAAAAGAAAAAAACATTAAGCTCAAAGATATTTTTAAAAATTTAAAAAAAAATAAAAATTTTTATACTTATGAAAAAAACGCACTTGATCTTATAAAAATATCTGATTTAACAATATCAATGCCTTTCTCAAGTACTACCATTGAGGCTCTTGCTTTAAATAAACCAGCTATTTATATTGATTTTTTGAATTTGTTTCCAAATAATTCATTTAACAACATAAAAAATTTTGTATTCAAAAATGAAAAAAAATTAAAAAAGAATATAAGTCATCTCTGTATATCAAAAAAAAATTTGAATTTTCATAAAAAACAAATATTCGGAATGTCGAAATTAAATTCAAATTTAATAATAATAAATCAAATATTAAATGAAAAATAAAAAATTAATTTTAATTCAAGGCTTAGGTGTAATTGGTAGCATAAATGCTTTCTGTATAGCACATAAAAATTATAACGATCAGGTAATTGGTTTTGAGGCTAATGATAAAATTGGAGATGAAATAATTAACAAAATTAAAAAGGGAAAATTTCCATTTAAATCAAAAGATAAAAAGCTTAGGTTGGTCGTAAATTCAGTAAAAAAAAACAAGAATCTAATTGCCACAAATAATTATGAAATAATAAAACAAAATAAATCACCTGATATAGTTATATGTTGCTTGGCTTTAAAATACTTTTCAACTAAAAAAAAACAAATGGTTGAAAACAGCAAATTTATAAAAAATTTTTCCCAAATTATACAAAATATAAATCATAAAACGCTAATTATAGTTCAAACGAGTTTACCACCAGGATTTTCAAAAAAATATCTTATCCCCATGGCATCAAAAACTTTAAAAAAAAATACGAAAGGAAAGTTTGATGTTCCTTTATATAGCTATTCTTATGAAAGAGTGACACCAGGTCATAGAATAGTAGATTCGTTTTTAAAAATGCAAAGAGTTTTTGCGTGTAATAATATTAAATCTAAAAAATTATTTAAATCATTTTTTTCAAAAATTTTAAATTTTAATAATTCTCTTCTCGAATTAGATGATATTACTGAGTGCGAAACCTGTAAAATTTTAGAAAATTCATACCGAGCAACTAATATAGCATTCTTAAATGAGTGGATGGATTATTCAAAAAAATTAAAATTGAATTTAAACAAAATTTTAGAATTTATAAGATTAAGACCAACGCATTCAAATATAAGATATCCAGGTTTAGGTGTCGGTGGATTTTGTTTAACAAAGGACCCAATGTTTGGAAAGTACAGCATGAATGAAATTTTTAAATTTAAATATGATAAATTTAATTTTTCAACTAATTCCATAATTATAAATCGAAATATGATTAATCACACAATCGAAATAATTAATGATGAATTAATTAACTTAAAAAAAAAACGAATACTTTTAGTTGGTATAACTTATTTAGATGGGTCTGATGATATAAGGAAATCTCCTAGCTTAGAATTAGGAAGAATTCTTAAAACAAAGTTTGGATCAGATGTGGTCTATTATGATAATTTTTACTCAAAAAAATTACAAAACTTAAATAAAATAAATTTTGAAAAAGATTATTTTGATGCAGTAATTTTTTGTGTCAAAGGAAGTTTTCAAAATAATGTTTTAAAATCAAAAGTAATAAAAAAAACAAAATTAATACTGGACACAAATCAAATATTTGACAAAAAAATCACAAATTATCTTAAGAAATTAAATAAAAAATTTATAATATTAGGAGATTATAAATATTAATTTTATGTCAAAAATACTTATAATTGGTGGTGCTGGTTTTATTGGTTTCGCTTTAGCAAGCAGACTTTCAAAAAAAAAAAATAATGAAATTATGATTATTGATAATCTTTCAAGAGGTAAACTTGATGCTGATTTTTTAAAACTCACGCAAAAAAAAAATGTTAAATTTGTAAAAAAAAATCTAACGGAAACATTAGATTTAAAAATATATAATTTTGATTATATCTTTCAATTTGCAGCTATTGTTGGTGTTCGTAATGTTTATTCTAAACCTTTCAATGTTCTGGATATTAACACAAAAATTCAATCAAATCTTATTCAGTTTGCAAATAAACAAAAAAATCTAAAAAAATTCATCTTCACCTCAACATCTGAAGTTTTTATCGGTACTTTAGAGAAAAAAAAATTAAAATTTCCTACTCCTGAAAATGAAACAATTATTTTAAATCAGTTATCAGATCCAAGATCAACTTATATGTTATCAAAAATTTATTGTGAAACTTTATTAATCCATTCTGGATTAAACTATTTAATATTAAGGCCTCATAATATTTTTGGACCAAGAATGGGAAATGATCATGTTATTCCTGAATTAATCACAAGAATTGAAAAGCTAAAAAATAATATAAACAAATTGTATGTTGAAAATTACAATCATAAACGAGCATTTTGTTATATAGAAGATGCGATAGATCAAATAATAATCTTGTATAATAGTAAAAAGGTAAATTATAAAATTATAAATATTGGATCCCCTAAGGAAAAAAAAATTTATGATTTAGTAAAACTCATTCTTAAAATCATGAAAAAAAATAAAATAAAAATTATTAAAACATATGGAAAAAATCGATCACCACAGAGAAGATTACCTGATTTAAAATTAAATATAAAATTAACAAATCTAACAAAAAGAACTAATTTAAATATTGCGCTTAGCAAAACAATTGAATGGTATATTAAAAAAATATGAAGAAAAAAAAAATAAATTCTTATCTAAATAATTTGAAGATTATTTTAGAAAAGGCTCCAAAAAAAATGAATGAACCTTTCTTCACAAAAGATGAATTTGATTATTTAAAAAATTGTGTTAAAAATAAATCTGTATCGACATACGGAAAAGAAGTAAGAGAATTTGAAAATTTAACAAGTAAATTTCTTAAAACTAAATCAACAATAGCACTATCGAGTGGAACATCAGCATTGCATATGGCCATGTATGCACTAGATATTAATAATAATCACGAAATTCTTATACCAAGCATTACTTTTGTGGCTACTGTAAATGCAATAATTTACTGTGGTGCCACTCCACATTTTATTGATATTAACTTAAAAGATTTAAATATTGATTGTGATAAATTAGAGAATTATTTAACTAAAAATACCATTATAAAAAATAATAAATGTATAAATAAAAAAACCAGTAAAATTATTAAAGCAATAGTCCCAGTACATGTATATGGAATTTCAGTCGATTTTGAAAAATTAAAAAAGATTGTAAAAAAATTTAAATTAAAAATTATTGAAGATGCAGCAGAAGCTTTTGGTTCAAAATTTAAAGGTAAATCTGTTGGTACGTACGGAGATATAGGTGTTTTTAGTTTTAATGGTAATAAAATTATAACTACAGGATCTGGAGGTTTAATAGTTACAAAAAATATTAAATTAGAAAAAAAAATAAGACATATTATTTCACAAGCAAAAGTAAAAACAAAAAACGATGTTTATAGTGACGAAATTGGTTTTAATTTAAAAATGAGTGCTTTATCTGCTGCACTAGGCCTTGCGCAATTAAAAAAAATTCATCAAATATTAAGAAGAAAAAAAAGTTTGCATACTTATTATTTAAAATCATTTAAAGTTTCAGATAATTTAAAATTAATTAAACCTATAAATAATCAATCTCCTAATTATTGGATAAATGTAGCCAAATTAAATGGAATTAATCTTAAGTCTAGAAATATTATTTTAGATAAATTTAAAAAGTTAAAAATAGAAGTTAAACCTATATGGTATCCTCTGCACAAAATGAAGTATTTATCAAAATATCCCAAAATGAACCTAAGTAATAGTGAAATTGCATATTCTAATTGCATAACATTACCAAGCTCAATTAGCTATTAATGAAAAAAATATTAAGAAAAAATATTATTGAAGTTACTCAAACAGTTAAAAGAGCATTATTAAAACTCTCAACGTTGGAAATTAAAAATTTATTAGTTATAGATAAGAAAAAAAAATTCTTAGGATCTATTACCGATGGAGACTTGAGAAGATATACCTTAAAAAGAAATTTTGATTTAAACTCAAATCTAAAAAATATATATAAAAAAAAATCAATATTTATTAATCATAAAAAAAAAATTAATAACTTTAATAAATTAAAAAAAGAAAAAAAAAAAATTTTAATTCCTATATTAAATAAAAACCTTAACATTGTAGATATTAAAATATCTGATGAAAATAAAAGTTTAACAGATAAATCACAAATAGAAGTATTAGTGCTTGCTGGTGGAGAAGGTAAAAGATTAAGACCAATCACAAAATATTTGCCCAAACCGCTTATTAGGATTAATGAGAAAACTGTAATTGAAATATTAATAAAGAATCTTATTGACTATAATTTTCATAATATATCAATATCTACAAACTATTATGCAAATAAAATTGAAAGGTATTTAAAAAAGGAATTTATAGATTTTAAATTTAAATTTTTAAAAGAAAACAAGCCACTGGGAACCGCTGGGCCAATTTCAAAATTAAATAGTAAAAAAAGTAAGCACATACTCTTGGTTAATTCAGATATCATTACTCAAATAAATTTTGATAAATTAATTTCATTTCATTTGAAAAATAAAAATGATTTTACATTAGCTGCTTATAATCATAAATCTCCTTTTGATTATGGAGTTATAAAAATTAAAAACAAAAATTTAATTACTATCGAAGAAAAACCAATAATAAAAAATCTAATTAGTTCTGGAATTTATATATTCAAATCTGATTTAATTAAGTTAATGCCTAAAAATACATATGTAGATATAACAAATTTTATTAGTAAATTTAAAAAAAAAAAGATAGGAGTTTTCAAATTTGATGATTATTGGGTAGATATAGGTAATTTCACAGAACTCGACAGAGTAAGAAGAGAAATAAAATAAAAAAAAATGTTTAAATTAATTGCATTTTCAGCCGCTAGATCTGATTATGATAGATATCATCCTATTTTAAGTCAGCTGAAAAACCACCCTAGATTAGTTGTAAAGTTAATTGCTGGTTCAAATCATCAATTAAAAAAATTTGGCAATACCAAAGATTTAATTAATAAAAATTTTAATCAAATTGATTTAAAAAAAAAATATAATTTAGATACAAAACAACATATTGTTACAAATCTTTCAAAAGAATTAATAGAAATTACTAAAATAATTTTAAAAGAGAAGCCTAATGCACTTATTTTGTTTGGTGACAGGTATGATATGTTTGTAGGTATATCTGCAATACCGTTTAATATTCCAATAATACACTTGTATGGAGGAGCAGTTACTGAGGGAGCAATAGATGAACAAGTCAGACACGCAATAACTAAAATTAGCCATTTACACTTAGTCGCAAATAAAGATTATTACAACAGAGTCTTGCAGATGGGAGAAGAAAAATGGAGAATTAAAATTATTGGTGTTCCAGAACTACAATATTTATTAGATCAACCTGTTATGAGTATTAAAAAATTATCAAATGAAATGAAAATTAATCTTACCAAACCTACATTACTATCAACATTTCACCCGGAAACATTAAATATCAATAAAACAATAAATAATTTTAAAATTATGTTAAAATCAATAAAAAAATCAAATTTACAAACTATTTTTACTTATCCGAACGCCGATTTAAAAAATAGTAAAATTATTGAAATATTAAAAACTTTTATAAAAAAAAACAAAAAATATAAGCTCATTACAAATGCAAATCCTAAAATATATTCTAATTTACTTAGATATTGTATTGGAATGATTGGTAATTCATCAAGTGGACTTGTAGAGTCATCAATATTTAAAATCCCGTCATTATCTTTGGGCGATAGACAAAAAGGTAAATTTTTTAATAAAAATGTAATTTTTGTTAAGTATAATGAAAGAGAAATTTTAAGCAGTTTAAAATTGATTCAATCAGAAAAATTTATTAATACAATTAAGAATATGCATTCAGGATATAATGTAAAAAATAAAAATTTGAGTATTTCTAAATTTGTTTACAATTCTCTTTCTAACAAAAAATTAATTAAAAAAAAATTTTTTGATTATTTTAATGAAAAAAAAAATTGACATTTTTGATACAACACTCCGAGATGGCTCACAAGCGCCATCATGTGGATTACATATTTCAGAAAAGATTAAAATTGCAAAAAGTCTAAGCAACCTTGGAGTTAATATAATTGAAGCAGGTTTTCCTGTATCTTCAAATCAAGAATTTATTTCTGTAAAATCAATAGCAAAATTATTTTCAAAAAAAGGTCCTACCGTATGTGGCTTTTCAAGATTAACAAAAAAAGATATTGAATGTTGTTGGTCTTCTTTAAAATATGCAAAGAAAAAAAGAATTCACCTCGGAATAGCTACATCTGATCAACATTTGAAAAATAAGCTTTTTCTCACAAAAAATGAGGTTCTAAACAAAATTGCTACTCAAATAAAGTATGCCAAACAATTTGATTGGGAGATACAATTTTATGCAGAAGATGCATCAAGAACTGAATTGAGTTTTTTAAAAAAAGCTTTTTCTGTTGCTTATAGTTCAGGCGCAAGAAACTTTCTAGTTGCTGATACTGTTGGGGTAACAGATCCAATAGAATATGGAATGATAATAAGAAAATTAAACAAATTTTTTCACAATAAAAATATTAAGTTGAGTACTCATTGTCATGATGACTTAGGATTAGCTGTAGCAAATACATTAGCTGGTATTTCTTCTGGTGCTAAAGAAATTCAAGGAACAATTTTAGGCATTGGAGAAAGATGTGGAAACGCATCAATAGAAGAAGTTATATTGAACTTAAATGAAAATAATCAATATAAAAACGATTATTTCCACTCTATAAATAGTAAAGAAATCTTTAAGACATCTTTAAATGTATCAAGATATATGAATATAGATATTCCCCTTAATAAATCTCTAATTGGAAAAAATAGTTTTGCTACAGAAGCTGGTATTCATGTTGATGGATCACTTAAAAATAGTAAAAATTATCTTGGTTTTGACCCTAAAAAATATTCTAGAAAAGAAGAATTTATTTTAGGTGCAAGATCAGGTAAGGCAACCTTAGAATATAAATTAAATCAAATCAAAAAAAAAATTACAAATAAGGAAGATTTCAATAAATTCTTCATTTTTATTAAAAAAATTGCTGATAAGAAATTAAAACAAAGAGGAATTTCAAATACTGAACTCAGTATTTTATATAAAAACTATTTCAAATGAAAAAAAGTATTTATATTTTAGGCGATGGACAATTTGCAAATTTTACATATCATTTAATTAAAGATTTAGAAAAGTTTAAGTTTTCAGGTTTTATTGTTAAAAATAGTAATAAAAAAAAATATAATTTTGACGAAAAACTTTTTTTAAAAAAAACTGGTAAATTAATATTCCCTGCAATTGGGAATCTAAAATTGAGATCAAAAATTATAAAAAAAATTATCAAAAACAACAATTTTGTTCCAAGTATAATTCATCCTACTTCATATATAAATAAAAGTGCAAAATACAAATCTATTATGGCTACTTATAATTCATTTATATCAAATAATGTTACTATTGGTGATTATTCAATTATTGGTACAGGCTCATATGTTCATCACGATACTAATATTGGAAAGAACTGCTTAATAGGTGGGGGAACTCACATAGGAGCGGGTGTAACTATCGGTGATAATGTTCTCTTCGGAATTGGGTCAAGTGTTGCCTCAAAAAAAATAAGTATTGGCAACAACGTTGTTGTTGCGTCTGGTTCATCAATATTGCAAGATATTCCTTCAAATGTTTTAGCGATTGGTAATCCTGCTAAATTTATAAAACTTAAATAATGTTGGATATATTTAAGCTTATAGAAAAAAAAACCTCTAGAAAAAATTTTGCATATATTAATAATAATAAAAAATTTACTTATTATGATTTAAGTTTGAAAATAGGTTCTATAAAAAAAGTAATAAATAAAAATAATATTAAAAATAATAGAATTGGAATTTTACTCAGTCAAGGAATAGACTATGGTGCAGCAATAGTATCAATACCTTTATCAAAAAATGTTGGTGTTTTATTGACAAAGAAATGGAAGACATTTGAAATATTAAAAGCCATTAAGACTTCATGCACAAATTACATAATTTCTGATAATAACTTTATTGAAGGAATAAAAACAAAAGTTATTGAAAATTTTGGAAATTTATATTTGCTAAGGCTATATGTTAATATTAAAAATAAACTTTCAAAAAATAATGATGCAATTATAATATTTAGCTCAGGTACAACTGGTTCTTCCAAAGGAGTTGTCTTAACAAGGAAATCGTTGTCCAATAATGTTATTAGCGTATCTAAATATTTAGGTTTAAATAATAGAGATATTTCATTGATATATACACCGACTTGTTATGCATTTTCACTTTCTCAAACTTTGACGCATTTTTATTCTTCTGCAACTTTAGTTCCGTTTGACAAAATAATATTTCCATATGAAATAATTAAAAACATTATAAAAAATAAGGTTACTGGAGTTACAGGACCTCCAGCTTCATTCGAATTTTTGTGTGATATATCAAAAAAAAAATTAAATTCTGTAAGGTATACTCAAGTTGGTGGCACCCCATTTTCATTAGAACTAGCAAAAAAAATAAAAAAAACTTTTCCGAATGCTAAAATTCTTAATGTATATGGCTGTTCAGAAAATTCTCCAAGAGTAAGTTATTTTTATTTAAAAAAAGATAATTTAAATCATGGTCTTAATGATCAAGGATATTATTGTATTGGAAAAAATGTTAAGGGAACAAATATAAAAATATATAAAAAAAAAAAATCAAAAGAAGGTGAAATTTTAATCAAAGGAAAATCGTTAATGGATAGATATTGGAATAATCCAGGATTAACAAAAAAAAAATTTTTAAATAATTATTTTAGAACTGGAGATATAGGTTTCTTTTATAAAAAAAATCTTTTTTTAGTGGGAAGAAAAGATTTTATCATAAATGTTGGAAATGAAAAAGTTTCTCCTGAAGAGGTTGAAAACTTAATAAATAATCATAAAAATATAAAAAGTTCAGTAATTTATAAAAAAAAAGATAAAATAATGGGTAGTAGAGTTATATCAGACATAGTCATAAAAAAAAAAATTACAAAAAATACTTTAATAGGCTATTTAAAAAATCATATTTCTGAATACAAAATTCCAAAAGAAATAAATTTTGTTAAACAAATCAAAAAAAATTTATATGGTAAAATTGATAGAAAGTTTTATGAAAAAAAATACTCTTAAAAATAAAAATGGATTACCCCTTGAAATCAAATATTGTAAAAAATGTAATATTTCTAATCAGCAACCTACCACAACAAATGAATATTTTCATAATTTAGAAACTGTTCAGACAACAATTGACTTTGATGAAGATGGAGTCTGTCGGGCATGTAATTTTAACAGATTAAAATGGAATGATAAAATTGATTGGTCATCGAGAGAATTAGAGCTTCGTGAGCTATGTGATAAATATAGATCAAAAGATGGAAGCTACGATTGTATTGTTGGTGGTAGTGGTGGCAAAGATAGTGTTTTTCAATCATATACATTAAAATATAAATATAATATGAACCCACTAACAGTAACTTGGGCACCTCATATTTATACAGATATAGGATTTCAAAATTTTCAAAATTGGATAAACATAGGAGGATTTGATAATTATCTTTATACTCCTAATGGTAAAATACACAGGTTACTAACTAAAGAAGCTACAAAAAATCTTTTACATCCATTTCAACCATTCATAATTGGACAAAAAACCTTTGCTATAAAAATGGCTTGTAAACTTGATATACCATTAATATTTTATGGAGAGATGCCTGGCGAATATGGAAGGAGAGTTTCACATGATACAAAAAAATTTGATAACAATAATAAAAATTTATCACAAAAAGGCTACCAATTAGACCCTTTGGAAGGTAAAAATTTTTTAGATACTTATTTAGGTGGAAAAAAAGTGAGTGAATATATAGACGAAGGAATTAACCTTAGTGAACTACAAAGCTATAAACCAATGGATCCTGAAATAATCAATAAAAAAAAAATACAATTTCATTTTTTGGGTTATTATTTAAGATTTGTTCCTCAAGAAAATTATTATTTTGCTGTTGATAAAATTAATTTTACTGCCAACCCAGAACGAACAGAAGGAACTTATTCAAAATATAACAGTATTGATGATAGATTAGATGGTTTTTTTTATTACACCAGGTTTATAAAGTTTGGTGTTGGTAGGGCTATGATGGATAGTGCTCAAGAAATTAGAAATGGTCACATAGATAAAGAAGAGGGTTTAGCGTTAATAGAAAAATTTGATGGTGAATATCCAACTAAATACGAAAATGAATTTTTGAAATATATATCAATGACAAAAAATGAATTTATAGAAATTTGTGATGCTTTCAGACCGGATCATTTATGGAAAAAAAAATCAAACCGGTGGGAATTAAAATTGACACCAGCACAATATTTTAACAAAATTGTATAAAAGATTAATAGCAAGACTAGACATAAAAAATAATTACCTTGTTAAAGGTATAAATTTTGAAGGGTTAAGAGTACTTGGTTTACCTTACGATTTTTCAAAAAAATATTTTGAAGAAGGCATAGATGAGATACATTACCAAGATGTGGTTGCATCTTTATATGGAAGAAATCTTTTAGATGATACTATAAAAAAAACAGTCAAAAATATCTTTGTTACTTTTGGAGTTAGTGGTGGAATAAGATCAATTAATGATATTGATAAAATTTTAAGACTCGGCGCAGATAAAATTAGTTTAAATACTGCAGCGGTAAAGAATCCAGATTTAGTTTCAAATTCAGTAAAAAAGTTTGGATCTTCAACTATATGTATCAATATTGATGCAATTTATCGAAATAAAAATGAATATGAAGTTTTAATAGAAAGTGGAAGAGAAAAAACTAATTTAAACTTGTATAAATGGATTGAAAAAATTCAAAAACTTGGTGCTGGCGAAATATGTTTAACATCAATTAATTTTGAAGGTAAACAAAATGGGTTTGATATTGAATTGTATAGACATGTTAAAGATATTACAGATATCCCAATTATTGCACATGGCGGATGTGGAAATTTAAATCATTTATTAGAAGTTTATGAATATGTAGATGCTGTGTCAGTGGCATCTATCTTACATTATTCATATTTATCAAAATTTAATTATAAAATGGGTAATATGGGTAACTTAAGTTTTTTAAATTTAAAACACGATAAAAAAAAGAATATATCAATTAGAGATATAAAAGAATATCTAAAAAAAAATAAAGTCAATGTTAGATAATATTTCAGAATTGAAAATAGGCATAGTAAATACAGGAGCATGTAATATCAAAAGTATAACCTATGCTATGAAACATTTTTCAAAAAATGTTCAGATTATTGAAAAAAAACAATCTTTAAGAAACTTAGACATTTTAGTCGTGCCAGGCATTGGGAACTTTGGTCAGGTAATGAAAAATTTAAATAATATTGAAATTATTGATAATATTAAGGAATATTTAAGTCTTAAAAAGTATACTTTATTTATCTGTGTAGGATTACAAATTCTTTTTGAGAATAGTGAAGAGGACTTATCTTCAAAAGGACTCTCAATTTTTAAAGGTACGGTAAAAAAATTTCCTCAATTTTCCAATGGTAGTAAATTGAAAATACCTGCTATTGGTTGGAATAGTGTTACATTTAAGAATAAAGTTAAATTAGATTCAATTGAAAAAAAAATTGATAATAATTTTTATTTTACGCATTCATATTATGTTGAACCCGAAGAAAAAAAAATTATTCATTCAGAAACTAATTATTTTGGTTTCAAATACTGCTCTTCTATAAAGTTTGAAAATTTATTAGCAACACAATTTCATCCAGAAAAAAGTGGCATAACAGGATTAAATTTGTTAAAAAACTTTTTAATAGAAAGTCTTAATAATGAAAAATAAAATTGAAAAGTATTTCCATAGTCGTTTCCCTTCTTTAAGAAAAAAAGAACTTACTAAGATTGATTTAACAGAATTCGTGGATTCTCTTAGTATATTTGATTTCGTTTATTACTTAGAAAAAAATTTTAAAATTAAAATTAAGCAAGACGAGGTCTTATTTAAAAATTTTAGCTCAATTTCTAGTATTGAAAAATTGATAAAAAAAAAAATAAAAGGTGAATAAACCCTATATTATAGCTGAGGTAGGGACAAATCATAACGGTAGTTTAAAGACTGCTCTAAAATTTGTTAAAGAATTATCTAAAATTGGTGCAGATGCAGTAAAATTCCAAATTGCCGATCCTGAGGAAGTTTTTTCAAAACATTCTTTTTCTAATTATGAAGATAAAATAAAAAAAATAAAAAAAAGATTACTAACTTATTCAGACCACATAAGAATTTATAATACGTGTAGAAAAGTAGGTGTTGACTATTTGTGTAGTGCTTTTGATCTCAAAAGTTTAAAATTTTTATTAAAAAATTTTAAGATGAAATACTTAAAGATACCGTCTGGAGAAATTAAATCATATGATATTTTAAAGTATATCTCAAAAACAAATTATCCTTTAATTATATCAACAGGCATGACGTATGAAAAAGAATTAAAAAAGGTTTTAAAAGTTACTAAAAGAAAAAAAAGTCAGATAAATTTACTATATTGTGTAAGCTCATACCCTGCTAAAATTAATCAAATTAATTTAAATAATATTATCAAACTTAAAAAATTATTTAAAGTCAATGTTGGTTATTCAGACCATTATCCTGGAATAGAAGCATCTATAATATCGTCAATTTTAGGTGCAAATATTATTGAAAAACATGTCACATTTAGAAGAAATGCTATTGGTCCGGACCACAAAAGTTCTTGCACTATAAAAGAGTTTAAAGAAATGATTAAAATTATAAGAAAGAATAACCATTTTTTATCAAATAATAAAAAGTTATTTGACATGAATTTTAATTTAAGAAAAAAAGTTACCAAAAGTATTGTAGCAAGAAAAAATTTGATCTCTAACCAAGTTATAAAATTAAAACATATTGCTTTTAAAAGACCAGGCAATGGTATTTCTCCACAAGATTTTAAAAAAATATTAAACAAAAAAATAATCAAAAAAGTCAATAAGAATGAATTAATTTTGCTTAAAAATGTCAAATGAATTTTTAAGAAAAACACTTTGCTTAATACCTGCAAGAAAATCCTCGAAAAGAATAAAAAAAAAAAATAAAAAAATAATAAATGGAAAACCATTAATTGCCTGGACAATAGAGTTTGCTAAAAATAATTTTAAACCAGATAATATATATGTCTCATCAGATGATGAAGATATTTTAAAAATTTCAAGAAAAAAAAAAGTGAATTTCATAAAGAGACCCAAAAAATTTTCTAATTCAAGATCTAAATCTATTGATGTTGTAAAACATTTCTTAAATAAAATTAAATCAAATAATTTTGAAAATATTATTTTACTACAACCCACATCTCCTTTTAGAAGACAAAAAACACTAAAAAAAATAATCTCGACGTATATTAGAAATAATCTTAATTCTATAGTAACCGTATCAAAAAATATTAAAGATAAAAAAAATAGGTTTTATATAGACGAAAGCTTTAGACTTTGTAGAAAAAAAACAAATTTAATAGTCAGAATAAATGGGAATTTATATTTGACTAAAATAAAATATTTAGAAAAGTTTTCTAGAATATATGAAAAAAATTCAAAAGTTTGTATAACAAACAACACTCTTGAAAGTCTTGATATTGATATAAATAAAGATTGGACATTTTTAAAAAAAAATAAAATGTATCTAGGTCTCATTTAATGGAAAAAATAATTTTTTTGTCCTCCCAAGAATTAAACTCGAGAAATAGGGAGAGATTTGGAATTGATATATTAAATGACAATATATTAGTCGAATATTGGGATTTAAGATCTCTATACCAAGGAAAAAATTTTAAAAATAAATTTAATCATAAAATTAACAAAACATTCAAATCTTATTATCAATTTTTTAAAAATATATTTCTATTAAAAAATAATTTTTATATTATTGATTTCTTGTCTTTCAATAATATTTTTTTTTCAGTTGCAAAAAAAATTTTAAAATTAAAAGGTGGTATTTATCTTTATATAAATGTAGGACCAACAATTCAAAATCCAAAAAAACAAAAAAAAAATTTTTCAAAATTAATTAAAAAAATTAACACTAAAAATTTTTTATTAAATGCATTTATTTATCGATATAAATTGCTACTAAAAAAAATATTTGGTTTTACTCATGATTTATTTTTTATTGGTGGATCTATAGATATAAACAAATTTAATAGAAATAAATTAATATATTCTCATAACCTGGACTATAATTTGTATCTAAAATTAAAATTAAAAAAAACAAATAAGCAAAATTATATTGTATTTTTAGATCAAAATTTGCCAGAACATAGTGATTACTCTCTATTAAACTTACCTAATTTTTTTCAAGAAAATTATTATAAAAACTTAAAAAAATTTATAATTAATTTAGAAAAAACTTTTAACAAAAAAGTTTTTTTTTGTGTACATCCCAGAACGAAAAAAAATGCAAAATATTTGAAAAATTTTAAAAGATTAATATTTGGCAAAACTGCAGAAAAAATAAAAAATTCTAGTATGGTTATAGGACACGACAGTTTAGCTTTAAATTTTGGTATACTCTTTAGAAAACCATTAGTGCTTGTTAAAACTCCTGAGATGAATTTAAGTAATAAGTTGTTAAATATTAATTATTTCGCTGGCCAAATAGGATGTAAAATTTGCGATATTAATGACACAAAGTTAGATTTTTTAAAAAAAAAAAATAAGGTAAATTATAAAAAATACAACGCATATATTAAAAAATATATAAAGTTTAAAGGTGAAGAAAAAAACTCCTGGGAAATAGTTAAAAAGTATATTAATGAAAATAAGAAAAATAATAAAATCGCTTCTAAATAGATTAACTTTTCTAATCATAAAAATTTCAGAAATTCTAAATTTATACAATTTATTTCGTCGTAATTTTATTAATTATAATTCAAATAAAGTAAAAAAAATTTATATAACAAAAAAAAAAAAATTATATTTTTTTATCCCCAATGATCTTACTGAATATCGAGTTAACACTTTTTTCTCTAAAGAACCAGATACTCTAAATTGGATAAATAATTTCAAAAAAAACTCAGTATTTTGGGATATAGGATCTAATATTGGGCTATACTCTTGTTATGCAGCTATGAAAAAAAATTGTAAAGTTTTCTCATTTGAGCCATCATATTTTAATTTACCAATTTTGTCTAAAAATATTAATTTCAATAAGCTACAAAAAAAAATAAGCATTGTTCCGCTCCCTCTATCCGATAAATCATCATACTCAAACTTTAATATGAGTGATATTACAGTTGGTGGGGCATTATCTTCATTTTCAAGTTTAACTGGTTACGATGGAAAAAATATTAAAAAAAATTTTTATTATAAAACTTTAGGATTAACAATAGATGATATCAAAGTTAAATACAATTTAGAATATCCTGATTATTTAAAAATTGATGTTGATGGAATAGATCATCTAGTCCTAAAAGGTGGATTAGAAACACTCAACAGATGTAAGAGCATACTAATTGAAATAAATCTTAAATTTCAGTCTCAATATTCGTTAATCAAAAAAATTTTAAACAAAAAAAAATTTGTACTCAATAATGAAACAAGATTAGTTAATGATAAATCTTCAAAATTTTATCAATCTTTTAATCAAATATGGATAAAAAAAAAATAACTATATGAGTAAAATTGAATTCTTAAGATTGAACAAAATTTCAAGAATATCTAATTATTTATTAAAAGAGAGAAATAATAATAAATTTAGATTAGATAAAAACGAAAATACGTACAAAAAATTATTTTTAATTTTTAAAAAAATTATAAAAAAAATTAACCATAACGATATCAACTCTTACCCAAATTTAAAACAACTTTATAATGAAATATCAAAAGTTGAGAAAATAAATAAAAAAAATATTTTACTAACAACTGGAGCAGACACAGCCATAAAGCTGATATTTGAAACATTAATAAAAAAAAAAGATAAAATTATTATTACTGACCCAAGCTTTGCAATGTATAAAGTTTATGCAGAGCTTTTCGATACAATTTATTTTAAAATGAAATATGTAAAAAGGGGCAACAGTTTTAAATTAAATACTGATAAGCTTTTTAAATTGATAAAACAAAAAAAAATCAAGGCATTTTTTCTACCAAATCCAGATAGTCCTTCAGGACATGCGTTCAGTTATCTAGAATTAAAAGAAATTGTAAATTTGTGTAAATTAAATTCAGTTTACTTGATAATAGACGAAGCATACTTTCCTTTCTATAAGTATTCATCCATAAAATTTATTAAAAAATATGATAATTTAATTATTATAAGGACTGGATCTAAATCATTTGGGCTTGCAGGTTTGAGAGTGGGATTTATAGCATCAAATTCAAAAATAATTACTTTAATATCTAAATATAGACCAATTTACGAAATTGGAAACTTAAGTAGTAAATTTTATACACATTTATATAAAAATATTAAATTAGTAAATAAAATTACTTTTGAGCAAATTATAATTAAGAATAATTTTGAAAATTTTTTAAGAAAACTTAACTTTGATGTTATAGAGACTAATGCAAACTTTGTACTCGTTAATTTTAAAAATAAAAAGAGAAAAATTGAAAAAATGATCAATAAAATAGCTTATATAAAGAATAATATATATATAGACAAAAAATATTATTCTAGAATAACAATAACTGATAATTATAAAATTATAAAAATAAAAAAATTAATTAAAAATGCAAGATAAAGATGCTCCAAAATTTTTTGATCCAACTATAAAAATTAAAAAAAAACTAGTTGATCAAAAGTTTCAATATATAAAAAATACAAATATACCTTTACCTTCAGAGGTAGAAATAAGTGAATCTGGAACGTGTAACAGAGTATGCTCATTTTGTCCAAGAAGTGATCCTTCGTATCCAGATATTAAGGAATTTATAAAAGACCATTTACACAACAAATTATGCAATGAATTGTATGAGCTTGGATTTTCAGGTACAATTAGATATTCTGGTTTTGTGGAACCTCTTCTAGATAAAAATATTTTTAATTTAATTAAAAATGCAAAAAATATTACAAAAAAAGCCAATATTGAATTAGTTACAAATGGTGATGTTTTAAATGAAAAAAGATTATATAAACTTTTTGAGAGTGGATTGGATAGACTATTAATTAGTGTGTACGATACGCAAGAAGATGTAAAGAAATTTGAGAGCCTTGCAAAAAAGTGTAATCTATCAGAAAAAATTTTAGTAAGAGATAGAACTTTACCACCAGAAGAAGACTTTGGTATTACCTTAAGCAATAGAGCTGGGATGCTAAAAAACGCTGAACATAAGGTTTTACCATTAGAAAAAAAATTAGATAAGCCTTGTTATTATCCTGCTTACACTTTTTTTATGGATTATAATGGAGATGTTTTAATGTGTGCACATGATTGGGGAAAAAAAAGAATATTAGGAAATTTAAATAAATCTAGCTTTTTAGATCTATGGACTTCCATATATGCGAAGCAAAGTAGATCAATGTTAATTAACGGTAAAAGAAATATTTCTCCTTGCAATGTATGTGATGTTAAAGGAACATTGATTGGACAAAAACACGTTGAAGCATGGAATGCTAAATATGATAAAGAAAAAAAAATTTAAGACGGGTACCTGGATTACCACATATAATCCTTCAGCACTTGAGATTGTTACTGAATACAATTTTGACTGGATATGTATTGATATTGAACATTCCCCAATTAGCTTTGATCAATTATCTGTTTTAATTAGTATAATACAACAATCAAATATCGACGCTTTTGTAAGAGTAGGAAAAAACGATATTTTAGAGATAAAAAAAACACTTGATCTTGGAGTAAATGGTATAATCGTTCCAATGATAAAAAATGAGAAAGATGCAATTAATGCAGTCAAATATACAAGATATCCTCCAATAGGTAATAGAAGTTTTGGTTACTCTAAAGCAAATAAATACGGTATTAATTTTGATAGATATATTAAAAAAAGTAATAAAATAAAATTACTCCTTCAAATTGAACATGTTGATGCAATTAAAAATTTAGAAACTATACTTTCAGTCAAAAATATTGACGGGACAATTATAGGTCCTTACGACTTATCAGGTTCAATTAATCAGCCAGGAAATTTAAGCTCTAATAAAATTAAAGAATTAATAAAAAAATATGAGAAAATATCAAGAAAATTTAATGTTCCTATGGGATATCATCAGGTAAAAATAGATCATACTCAATTAAGAAAAATTATAAATAAAAAATATGAATATGTATGTTTTGGAACGGATTTAGAATTTTTAAATCATATTTTTAAAGAAACATTTAAAAAAATTAAAAAATGAAAACAAAAGTTTTCGGTTATATTCCTACACGTATGGGTTCCACAAGATTGCCTGGTAAAGCATTAATGAAAGTAACAACAAATACTTTAACAGAGGAAGTATACTTAAATTGTTTAAACTTCAAAAATTGGGAAGCTTTAAAAATAGCTACATGTGATCAAGAAATTAAAGATTTTTTAAAATTAAAAAATATTCCATATGTAATGACATCTAAATCACATAAAAGATGTTTAGATAGAGTATGTGAAGCGGCTGAAAAAAATCCAATGATTAATGAAAAAGATATCATTGTTTGTATTCAGGGTGATGAAGTAATGATTAATTCGAAAATGATAAAAAAATTAATTGAACCTTTTAAATTTAAAAATTGCAATTCGACAATTTTATCCATGAAAATTAATAATAAATCAGAATATTATGACAAAAATGTTGTTAAATTAATCACAAATAATCAAAATCAGGCATTAATAGGATCGAGATCAGCAATACCATTTATGAAAAAATTTAAAAAAGGTATAGCAAAAAAAATAGTGGGAATTTATGCCTTCAGGTTTAAATCTTTATTAAAATTTAAAAATACTAAACAATCATTTCTAGAAAAAATAGAATCTTGTGACACAAATAGAATATGTGAAACAAGCGGAGATCTTTATGCAGTAGACTACCCTTATCAAAATATAATAGCGGTTGATACAATCAAGGATTTAAAAAAAGTTAGAAGAATTCTAAAGTATAAGAATTAATGAAACTTTCAGTATGTTCAAGAAGTGTATCAAATAATAGTTATGCTATTAAAATTTTAAAAAAAAAATTTAAAAAAATTATTCTTAATAAAACAAACAGAATATTAAAAGGCGATGAATTAGTAAGTTTTTTAAAAAATTCTGAAGCGGCAATCATTGGTTTAGAAAAAATTGACAAACAGCTTATTAATCAATGCCCAAAACTAAAATTTATCGGCAAATATGGTGTGGGAACAAATAATCTAGATTTTAAAGAATTAAAAAAAAAAAAAATAAAAATCTTTCTACAAAGAGGAATAAATAAAAGATCAGTTTCAGAATTAACACTTAATTTTATGCTTTTGGGTTTAAGAAAAACCTATCAAACAATTAAAAATGTTAAAAAGGGAGAG
>CACHAX010000004.1 GCA_902577875.1 uncultured Pelagibacteraceae bacterium
ACCCATGTTAAAATAAGACTTGTTCCCGAGTCTAAACCTGATAGTCCTTTTTTTTATTATGTAAAAAAGCCAGCTGGTGGTGAGAAAGCTAAGGTAAAATTAAAAGCAAAAAAATACAACCCTGCAACTAGAAAACATGAAGTTTTTGTAGAAAAAAAATTACCACCTCATAGTAAATAATTTATTTATTTTTAAAATTCCTTCTTTCAAAATCAATATAAGACATAATCATATTTTTCCATATACGATTTGTTATCTTTGGATCAATTTTATTTTTAATTGATTTTTTTTTAATGTTTTTTAAAATTATTGATATTCTTTTCTTGTCAACAATTTCATGCTTATAGGTTTTAAGTTTAAGAACTTTCTTGACTATATTAGTCCTAATTTTTATCAATTTAATAAGCTTATTGTCAAGTAGATCTAATTTCTTTCTCAGGATATTTAATTTTTTTCTTTTATCAGGCGACATTTGATCAATTGGATTTATTTATAAATATTATATTTAAACAACTATGTATACTGAAATAAATACAAAATACAGAATATACATATCTAATTGGTTGTTAGTTATGTTCATTTTGATCTCAGCAATGATAGTAGTTGGAGGTTTGACAAGACTTACAGATTCTGGACTATCAATTACTGAATGGGAATTTTTTAAAGGCTTTTTTCCACCAATCAATAATGAGTCATGGATAGCTTACTTTGATGCTTATAAGCAAATACCAGAATTTAAACTTCAAAATTATTCAATGACTTTAAGTGAATTTAAGGTAATATTTTGGTGGGAGTGGGCACACAGATTTTTTGGACGTGTAATTGGCTTGGCATTTCTGATTCCTTTAATTTTCTTTTCCATCAAATTAGGTTTTAAAAAATTTTATAATTTTTATTTTATTTTTTTTTTGATTTGTTTTCAGGGACTTTTAGGTTGGTACATGGTCCAGAGTGGTCTAGTAAATAATATAGATGTAAGTCATTTTAGGCTGTCAGTACATCTTTTATTTGCATTTATTATTTTATCGTTAATTTATTGGAATTATTTAAGTTTATTAAATTTAAATAAAATGGATAAAAAAATTAATAATTATTTACCTGAATTTTTTTTAATATTAATTTTCTTACAAATTATTATTGGTGCTTTCGTTTCGGGCATGGATGCAGGAAAAATATATAACACTTGGCCACTAATGGGTAATTCATATTTTCCAGATGATAATAACTTTATAAGTTTATTTAAATTATCTGCTTTTAGTGATCCATCACTAGTTCAATATTTACATCGAAATTTAGCTTATTTAATATTCATTATATTCATAGTGATTTTATACATAACTTATCGGAATAAAATTTTTTATTTATTTAAAGCTGTAACTATTTTAGGTTTAATTATTTTATTACAAATTATATTGGGAATTCTTACAGTTTTGTCTGGTGCTAGTATTTTAGTAGCATCTTTGCATCAATTTAGTTCAATATTATTAATAACATCATCATTATATTTTTTATACAAGAATAGATTTAGTTGATTATTTTCTTTCAATTACAAATAGTTCATTCTTAAAATATAGTCCTTTATTTTTATTGACAATATCTTTTACAACTTTTTGGTAATATTTCTTTCTTTCTGCATTCATTATTTGCTCATCTGATATTTGGTTAACATAAACTGCAGCATTCCACGCTGAAAATATTAATGAAGTAGCAATACCACCGCTAATTTCATTTGGTAATGCCCTCAATACATATTTGATATTTTGTTTTTTATTAAATTTTAAACTTTTCAAAATCTCAATGTTTGTATTTTTTTTTATATATTTAATTATTGATCCGTATAGTGAAGGAAATGGTTTTTCGTTTGGCCATATTTTCTTAATAATTTTATTTCCTGGATCATTTCCACATGCATGTACTACCACTAACTTACCTTTCTTATCTAATGATTTTATCATTGGATCAATAACATACTTTACTTTTTTCTCTGCAGATATTCTTGATCTATAAGGTTGAGATGCAATGATTAAATCGTAACTATTTTTTCCATTATTTTTTTTTGGAATAACATTTTTCAACGAAAATTCCTGATCTTTTCTATAAATTACAATTACTGATGGTTCTTTGTATGTGGGATTTCCATTCTTAGGGTTTCTCTCTATTTGCCATTTTTTACTTAAAAATTCTTGATTAAGTTTTCTCAATTGATTTGAAAAATCTAATGAAGAATTGCCTTTTAGTTTAACTATCTTCCAATTCATTTTTTTTTGTTTTTTTTTATCATTTGATTTGAGTGCGGTTGATTCTACATAATTTAGATTTGATATTACAAATACTGTATTTTTATGTTCAACAAATCGGTCTGGAAGTTTTTCCAGTCCTAATCTTACATCTTCCATGCTTATTTCCTTTGTACTTACTAGTAGAGGAATTTGAGGCATTTTTTGATGACATTGCCTCATTATGCTCATCAATAATGATCCATCACCCATACCTGCATCAAATATTTTTAATGCTGGAAATTTAGGTTTTAATTTTTGTACAATAGGTTTTAAAGCATCAGCAATCTTATTTTTTTCATTAGTTGTTGTAACAAAAAGCAAATATTTTTGCCTATTATCAAAAAATCTAAAATTCTTTTTCATAAGTGCTAAAATATAATTATTTATTTACTGGATAATTAGTTGTTATGAATTTTTTCAAAACATTTAATACTCGATCAGCTTCCTCTAATAACATCATATGTCCACAATTATCTATTATATCTATTTGACTTCCTTCAATTAAGTTAGCTAGTTTTTTTCCTTCTTTAACTGGGCACATTTTATCGTCAGTAGCAAGTATAGAAAGGGTAGGTATTTTTATTTGTTTTGCAGCTTCAAAACCATTTTTGTAATTATCACATGCTCTAAAATCTACACCGAGGGTATTTTTTATTGTTCTAGTTTTTGCTAACATTGAACCTGTATTAATATGATATAGACCTGGCACAGGATGACCACCAAAGTGACCCGCAGGCCCATGAGCCCAGTCCATCATTAATTCAACAGCTTTAGGATCATTATTTTCTGCTAAAGATAATAATTCTGGGTTCATTGGAATTGCACCAGCACCACCCATTAAACTTAAAGTTTTTATTTTATCAGGATTCCTTGCTGTACACTCAACTGTAACTAAACATCCTTGAGAATGACCGACTAAAGAAGCTTCTTTATATCCAACTGCATCAATAACATCGCTTACCCAATCAGCCATATCCTCAATTGATTTTAAACTTTCACCCCCTGATAATCCATGACCAGGCATATCTAAAGCTAAAACACTATATCCATGGAATGCAAAGTATCTTGTTTGCAAAACCCATGTCATATGAGTTAGTCCACTACCATGTACAAATATTATTAATGGCTTATTTTTATCGAAAGGTCTACCTCCCGTAGAAGCATAAACCTCCTTATTATTTACCTGAAACTTCATTGATTGGATACGAGTCTAGGTTTCCTAGCAGCTCTAAATCCATTTTCAAAGTCATTTTTAATATCATCTATATCTTCAATACCGACTGATAATCTGATCATATCATGGGATAAACCCGCAAATTTTAATGTAGCTTCATCCATTTGAGAATGTGTTGCTGATGCTGGATGAATTACCAATGTACGTGTATCCCCAACATTTGCTAAATGAGAAGCAAGTTTAACGTTATTAATAAATGCTTCACCTGCAGCTTTTCCTCCTTTAATACCAAACGCAATCATTGATCCTTTGCCATTTGGTAACAATTTACTTGCTAAATCATGATCTGGATGATCTGGTACACTTGGATGTGAAACCCAAGCAACACTTTCATGACCCAATAAATACTCGACCATTTTTTCAGCATTCTCACAATGTTTTTTCATTCTGACAGAAAGTGTTTCTATACCTTGTAACACATTCCATGCATTTTGAGGGCTTAGACAAGGACCAAAATCTCTCATACCTTCTGCTCTTGCTTTCATCGTAAATGCTGTTGGTCCAAATTCTTCAGCAAAAGATAATCCATGATAACCTTCATAAGGTTGAGTCATTGTTGGAAATTTATCATTTTGCATCCAGTCAAACTTACCCCCTTCTACAATTATACCAGCCATTGAAGATCCATGTCCTGCCATCCATTTAGTAAGTGAATGAACTACGATATCAGCACCGTGTTCTATAGGTTTGCATAAATAAGGTGTTTGATAAGTTGCATCTACCATTAAAGGAATACCTGCGTCATGAGCTATTTTAGCAATCTCGGGCATATTCATTATTTCATTTCCTGGATTACCTACAAGTTCTCCAAAAATACCTTTTGTATTTTTTTGAATTGCTTTTTTAAATCCTTCTGTGTCTCTTGGTTTTACAAAAGTTGTTTTAATTCCAAATTTTGGAAGTGTTAATCTAAATAAATTTACAGTTCCTCCATAAAGCTGTGATGATACAACTAAATGGTCACCTGCTTCACAAAGAGTCATAACTGCAAGAAATATTGCACTCATACCAGACGATGTAGCAAGTGCAGCTGTTCCACCCTCTAATGAAGCAACTCTCTCCTCTAAAACGGCAACTGTCGGGTTTGATATCCTACTATAAATATGTCCACCCCTTTCTAAATTAAATAATGCTGCCGCATGATCTACATCATCAAATAGATATGAAGTTGTTTGGTATATTGGTACTTGTCTCGAACCAGCATTTTTATGAGGTTGATAACCTGCGTGTAAACTAAGGGTATCAAATTTATATGTTTTGGGATCCATTCCTTTTTTGTCTGACATTTAGTTGCTCCTGTTTAAATTTTAAGATTTATTATAAACAAATATTATCGCTTATTTATAGCCTATTTATTAGTTAAAACTATCAAAAATGACTTAAGTTCTAACTGTATATCGTTTGACAATATATCGATTTATAAGTATTAATCCCGCAATTATGACTAAATTTCTTAAAAAAGATGACATCAATAGTAAATGGTTTGAAATTGACGCAACCGGAGCTGTTGTTGGAAGACTAGCAACTGTTGTATCAAAAATTCTTAGAGGAAAAAATAAAGCAACATTTACTCCTCATATGGATAGTGGAGATTTTGTTGTTGTTAAAAACGTAGATCAATTAAAATTTACAGGGAATAAGTTTTCAAACAAAAAATATTATAGACATACTGGGCATCCTGGTGGAATTAAAGAAACAACACCTGAATTATTACAATCTTCAAAACCAGGTGAAGTTTTAAAAATGGCAGTAAAAAGAATGTTACCTGGCGGTCCTTTAGCTAAAAAACAACTAACTAAACTTAAGGTTTATTCAGGATCGGATCATCCTCATTCAGCACAAAATCCTGAAGTAATAGAAATTGGAAAACTTAATTCAAAAAATATTATAAGAAATTAAAATGGAAACAAATCAATCTACATCTTCAAAACTAAAATTAGATTTTAAAGATGCAAAATATGCAACAGGTAGAAGAAAGACTTCAATTGCAAAAGTTTGGTTAAAAAAGGGGACTGGTAAAATTTACGTTAATGGTAAAAATTTAGATGATTATTTCACAAGAGCTACTCATAAAATGCAAATACTAAGACCTTTTGAAATTATCAATCAATCTACAGAATACGATGTTAGATCCCAAGTTGTTGGTGGTGGACACACAGGTCAAGCAGGAGCATTAGTACATGGTATATCAAGAGCACTATTACAATTTGATGAAAATCTAAAACCAACACTTAGAAAAGAAAAACTTACCACGAGAGATTCTAGATCAGTTGAGAGAAAAAAACCTGGTCGTGCAAAAGCTAGAAGAAGTTATCAATTCTCTAAAAGATAATATCATTTTATTAAACAACTGTTATATTACAATATGTCTAAGATTAATGCATTAGTTGCTGGAGCTACCGGATACATAGGTATTCAATTGGTCAAATTATTAACTAAACATAAAAGAGTTAAAATTAAATATCTTTGTGGTGATACCTCTGTAGGTAAGAAAATTAGCTCTTATGATAAATACTTTAATAAATATAAACTACCAAATATTGTTAAATTTAATAATGAGTTATTAAAAAATGTTGATGTTATATTTACTGCATTACCTAATGGAGAGGCTCAAAAAATTTCAAAAAATTTACATAATAAAAATATCTTAATTGATTTAGCGGCAGATTTTAGACTTAAATCTGCCAGTGAATATTTGAAATGGTATAAAATCAAACACAATGCTCCTAAATTAATCAAACAGAGTATTTATTCTTTACCTGAGTTAAATAATAAAAATATTAAAAAATATAAAATAATTTCTTGCCCAGGATGTTATCCAACATCAATTTTATTACCCCTAGTACCGTTAATTAAAAAAAATATTGTAAAATCAAACAATATCATAATTGATTCTAAATCTGGTTATTCAGGTGCAGGCAGAAATATTCATAAAAAATATAATAACAAATTTTTAAATGAGACATTGAGTGCCTATGGTTTAGCCTTTCACAGACACAATTCAGAAATCGATCAGGAACTAAAAATAAATACTGGCAAAAAGGTAAAATTTCAATTTACACCTCATCTTTCACCAATGTTTAGAGGAATATTAACTACTATTTATTTAGATCTAAAAAGAAATGATTCTATTGAAAAAATTTATTCTTTTTTAAAAAAATATTACAAAAATAATAAATTTATTAAAATTTTGAAACCAAATACTTTTTTAGGAACTAATGAAGTAATAAACACAAATAATTGTCATATTTCTGTGTGCGAGAGCAAATATAAAAATAAAATTATTATATTGTCAGCAATAGATAATTTGATTAAGGGTGGTAGTGGACAAGCTGTTCAAAATATGAATATTTTATTTGGATATAAGTCTGATGAAGGATTAAATTGATGAAAATACTGATAATTTTATTAATTTTTTTATTTATAAATAATTGTTCTAATCAAAACTTTGGTTCTTTTTTTAAGAAAAAAAATGGTGATATGGTTGAAAATCCAAATTTAGATATTGATAAAAATATTTCTTTCGAGGATTTTAAAAATAAAATTATTAATTATGGAAAAAATAGTAGTTTTCCAAGTTTAGATGAATGATATGACTAAAAAGCTTAATATAGCAATTGTTGGATTAGGGCAGATTGGAAATTATCTCTATAATGAATTAAATACAAAAAAAAAAGATATTCTAAAAAAAACTGGAAAAATTATCTCTGTTTCTGCAATTTCAGCTAAAAATATTAATAAAAAAAGAAAATTTAGAATTAATAAGAAAATATTTTATAAAGATCCATTTAAAATTTTTAAAAATAATAAAATTGATATTTTAATTGAAGCCATTGGTCAATCTGATGGTATATCAAAAAAAATTGTAGAATTTGCACTTAAGAATAAAATTCATGTTGTAACTCCTAATAAGGCATTAATTTCTAAACACGGTAACAATCTTTCTAAACTTGCTGAAAAAAATAAAGTTAATTTAGAATTTGAAGCATCAGTAGGAGGTGGAATCCCTGTATTAAGAACTATTAAAGAAGGGCTAGCAACTAATAAGATAAGTAAAGTATATGGAATATTAAATGGCACTTGTAATTATATATTATCTGAAATGGAAGAGACTAAGTCTGGCTTTTCAACTGTATTGAAAAAAGCTCAACTACTAGGTTATGCTGAACCTGGTAATCCAAAATTAGATTTAAATGGTTACGATGCTTTAGCTAAAGTTAAAATTCTTTCCGCTTTAGCATTTAATAATAAAGTATCAAATTCAAAATGTTTAATGGAGGGTATTGAAAATATAGAATATAAGGATTTAGAAATTGCAAATCAATTAAATTATAAAATTAAATTATTGGGAATAACAGAAATTGTTAATAATAAATTATTTGAAAGAGTTCATCCGTGTTTAATTAAAAAAAATACTTACATTGCAAATGTTAATGGTGTTATGAATGCTGTTATAATTGAAGGTAATCCAGTAGGGGAGAGTGTTTTGCAGGGAGAAGGTGCTGGGCCTGGTCCTACATCATCTGCTTTAATGTCTGATCTTTTGTCAATTTTACGTGGAAATATAAAATATCCTTTTGGGATTTCTGATAATAAAAGAAAATCTCCTTCAATATATAATACTGATAATTATTCAAATGCTTTATATATTAGGCTTGAAGTTAAAGATAAACCTGGTGTTCTATCTGAAATCACAAAAAAATTTGCTAAACACAAAATTTCTGTTCAAAGATTAATACAAATACCAAATAATAAAAATAAAACTGCTTCTATTGTGATTATAACTCACAAATCCTTAGAAAAGGATTATCAGAAATGCATTAAATCTTTTAAATCAAATTTAAATATTATTAAAAACCCTGTATTATTAAGACTTTTTTAATGGAACTTTATTTAAAGCTCTTTGAAGTTCTATTCCCTGTATTTTTTATTGTTGGAATTGGTTTTTTATTAGGGAAAAAAAATCCAAATTTCGATACCTCGTTTATAACATCTTATGCTGGAAATTTTGGAACTCCAGCTTTGGTAATTTTCTCTCTTACATCTACAGGTGTTACTTTTGATATATTTGCAGAATATTTTATTTATGCATTAATATTACTCTCATCATTTGCTTTAATTGGTCTTGTTTTTTTAATTCTTATGAAAAAAGATTATATTAGAGAATTACCTACTTTTTTTTTACCTAATACAGGTAATATGGGTATACCAATATGTCTTTTTGCTTATGGTAAATTGGGTATGGGTGTAGCTGCAGCTATATCATCTTTGGTAATACTCTTACATTTTACTGCCAATATATTTCTTGCAAAAAGAAAATTTGATTTTTCAATAATCGCAAAAAGTCCTTCTTTCTATACAATTATTTTGACCGTTATTTTTTTATACTACGACAAAGAAATGCCAGTTTTTGTGATTAATACAACAATGCTTTTATCTTATGCAATGATTGTAATGATTTTAATGTCTTTAGGTATTGCTTTAACCCAAATGAAAGTATTTTCTTTGAGAGACTCAATTATAACATCAATTGGTAGGGTAATCCTGGGTCCTATTGTAGGTTTTTTTATTATAAAATTTTTTAATTTATCTGGTTTTGCAGCTGGAGTTTTACTAATTCAATCCTCTATGCCAAGTGCGATATTATGTTATTTGGTTGCTTCAATGTATTCACCAAAAAAAAATGTAGATAATATTTCCAGCACAATTGTTGTTTCTACTTTAATGTCACTGGTTACAGTGCCAATTACAGTATTTATCGCCCTTAAATATTTCGCTTAAATGAAAGCAATATTTTTAAATTTATCCGCATGGATGGTTTTGCCCTTTATGGATGCCATTGCTAAATACTTATCTTCGGATTTATCTTTTTTTCAAATAACGTGGGCTAGATATTTTTTTACAGTTGTATTCACAACTTTTTTTATGGTTTTATTTTATAGGAAGCAATTAAAGTTTTCACAAAATATCAAATTACAAATAATTAGAGGTTTGTCTTTATTTTTTGCAAATATATGTTTTTTTTACTCCATTTCTGTAATCTCAATGGCAAAAGCGTTAACATTGGCATTCGTTGCTCCATTAGTTACAACTGCTCTTTCTCCATTTTTACTTAAAGAAAAAGTCGGATATAGACGGTGGACTGCTGTATTAGTCGGTTTTTTTGGTATTTTAGTTGTTATAAGACCTGGTATTATAGAGATTAATCTTGCTAGTTTAGCAGCTGTTGGAACAGGCTGTTTTTATGGCTTTTATCTAATAATAACTCGAAAATTGCATTCAACAGATAGTCCTTTATTAACATTACTAATTACGGGCGTAGTAGGGGCCATTATCGCATCTTTTTTTGTTCATATTGTTTGGATTAATCCTACTCCAATTCAATGGTCTTGGATGGCTCTGATGGGTATATTTGCCTGTTTAGGCCATATATTAATCATTTTATCTCTTCGTTACGCTGATGCTTCAAAATTAGCACCATTTGCTTATTTCGAGATAATTACTAACCTTATTTTAGGTTATTATGTGTTTTCGGATTTTCCTGATAAATATACTTTTATAGGACTTTTCATAATCGTTTCTTCGGGTTTATATGTTTTTAAAAGGGAATATTATCATAAATATAAGTAAATATTTATGTACTATATATTGATGTAATACTTTAAGTAATATATGTAAATTATTGTAATTTATATATTTTACTACATATCTTAATAAATAAATATTTATATAAAATACAAAAAATGAAGTAAAATTATAAAATTTTCAATTAAATAAAAGCTGTTAGTTAAAAATAATCAATAAATATGGAGTTATTTGAATTAAAAAAAATAGACAATAAAATTTGATTATGAGATAGGGGCCAATAATTGAATAAAATCAACAATTTTTAAGATATTTTAAAATAAATCTACTGATGATTAAACTATGTTTTAATTTGATATGGAAACTTCTTAATTTTAATTGATATAAATATACAAAAAAATAATATTTTTCTTAATAATTTCACAAGTAATGCAATCTATGAATATAGCGTTTAATGCCCCAAATATAGGGCTAATTTAAAGATTTCAATTTATAAGCTGCAACCATTAGGGGAATTTAAAATTGTATCACTAAATGTTGTTAAATTTAAAAAAAACGTTGGTATTGCTAGCTTTTGAGCAAAATTCCTTCTGATTTGAGCAGTTTTTTTTTGGTTTTCATACCACCTTTTCCAGAATATCCTCCTAGAGATCCATCGGACCTGATTACTCTATGGCAAGGTATTTTAGGTGCATATGGGTTTTTTCCAATTGCATTAGCTACAGCTCTAACAGCTCTGGGCTTTTTAATACCCTTTGCGACGTCAGAATAGGTTAAAACACTACCTTTTTTAATTGTTTTTAAATATTTCCAGACTTTAATTTGAAATTTTGTGCCTTTAATGATCATATAAAGAAAAAACCCTGTATCTCTGTACCTTTTCAGGCACAAAGATCAGTAGTTTTTGGCACGTCGTTGTATGCGCTACCGCCATGCCTTCCACCCCGCAATTTTAGCGCTACTCTGCGTGGTTTTCTGCCCTCTGGGCTTGAATCTCTCGATTTTTCCCCAGATGGTCAGTTAAGAGTTGCCTCTTAATTCAATTAAGAGATTATCACAGTGCAAATTATATTAGTATCACTTTATAGTTGATAATTATGGGTTTTTAACAGCTGTGAATAGCGTTAATAAGTTATCTAGGTCCAACAAATATAACAATAAAATATGATAAATAGAAAATTATTGTTAAGACTGATAAGAAATATACTTCTAAAGATTTTCCATTTTTTTTGTAAACCAAATAACTAAGTATAGTTAAACCTATAGATATTATTAAAAAATAGCTTGTAGGAATTTCTCCATCTAAAGTCATTAAATATTTGTTTATTTCATTTGACATTTAAAATCACTTGATATATTACTAATGATAATTAATTGTTATCAATAGTAATTATATGAATGAGCTGACAACAGACCTAAAATCGCTTCATGAAGCAACTTTAAATAACCTTAAAAGCTCAAAGTCAAATAACACTCTAAGAGCTTATAAATCTGACTTTAAAGACTTCGGAGCTTTTTGTGCAAAGCACGGATTAAATTCATTACCAACAGAACCAAAAATAGTTTCCTTATACCTGACCCATCTCTCTAAAAAATCAAAAATAAGCACTTTAAGACGAAGATTAGTATCAATTAGCATGGTTCATAGGCTAAAAGGGCATTATCTAGACACAAAACATCCAATAATTGTTGAAAATTTAATGGGAATTAGAAGGATCAAAGGAAGTATTCAAAAAGGTAAAAAACCTATATTAATCAATCATTTAAAATTAATTATTAATGTAATAAATCAACAAAAAACTGAGGAAATAAAAAAACTTAGAGATAAATCGATAATCTTAATTGGCTTTGGAGGAGGTTTTAGAAGAACAGAGATAATTTCAATTGATTATGAGGATTTAGAATTTGTTCCTGAAGGTTTAAAAATCACTGTTAAAAAATCAAAAACTGACCAATTCGGAGAAGGAATGACTAAAGGACTGCCCTACTTCGAAAATGAAATTTACTGTCCTGTTAAAAATCTAAAAAAATGGTTAGAAATTTCTAAAATTAAGTCTGGACCTATTTTTAGAAGATTTTCTAAAGGTTTATCATTAACAAACAAAAGATTAACTGACCAATCTGTAGTTTTATTAATGAAAGAGTATTTAAATATTGCAGGTATCGAAAACAAAAATTTTGCAGGTCATAGTTTAAGGTCGGGTTTTGCTACTGTAGCTGCCGATTCAGGTGCTGATGAAAGAAGTATAATGGCTATGACAGGTCATAAAACAACACAAATGGTAAGAAGATATATTAGAGAGGCAAATATATTTAAAAATAATGCATTAAATAAAATTAAAATATAATAATCTTAAATTAGCTTATCTCTGTATCTATCAATTTTTTTTGAGATATAATTATTAGTTAAGTAAAAATGTTTATAAATCCTTTTTTGTAATGATTTCTTTAAGGACTCATTTTTAATAAGTTTTTCGATTGAATTTTCAATATTTTTAACAGTTAAAGACTTTATTTTCATAGCTTTTGGAGATGCCTCACTAAGCCCACCTTTATCTGTAATAATTACAGCACATCCTGCACTTGAAGCTTCTAAAGCAGTTCTACCAAAGGGTTCGTCCCATCGAGAGCAGACAACTGAAATATCTGAGTTTACAAACCATTTTGTAACAGCCTTATATTTTTGAAAACCTAAAATTTTCAAATTTTTATGTTCAAAAATATGCTTTTCCCTTGGTTCATCACCAATAACTATAGATTTCCAATCAAGATTATTATTTAATACACTGATAATAGCCTTTCCAAATAAATCATAACCTTTAGAGGCATTTAATCTACCAACAAATAAAATTATTTTTTTTTTATTTTTAAAATTAATTTTTTTTTTACTAGTTGATTGATTAATAACTTCAAGTTTATCTGTATTGTATTTTTTATTTAAACCTTTCATAAATTTATTTAGAGTCCAATTACTATTAAATATTATTTTTTTTGTTTTGTTAAATATATCAATTCTTTCTTTCGCAGTTTTCGATGATTTCATTTCTAGTGGATTATTATGAAAATATAGCACAATATTACTATTTATCTCATAAATAGAATTTATATAATCTGGTCTATTATGTATTTCTATTAAATTAGATTTTTTTATTTTTTCAATATCCAGAAATTTTCTTACATATTCTTTACTACTGCTTTTGAAGAATATTTTCAAAAAATTTAAATTAGTATAATTAGGTAATAATTTTTTTTTAAAAGAGGTATTTCCATACACTTGAATATTTTTTTTATATTTACTTAGTTTAATTGTGTCATTTAAAAAAAGAGAAACTGCACCTGCGTAATTTGGGGTAAAGTTTTCTTTGTAAGGAAGTAGAATTGATATTTTCATTTATAAATAATTTGATTTTATTTTATTTCTAAGTTTATAGTTTTTTTTAAGTTTGTATTCCTCACTCATAGCCTTAGATTTTGTATCATAACTCATACTATAGGCTAATATCCATTTTCTACCTCTAGTAAATTTTGCTCCTTTCGAAGCATTATGTTTAGCCAATCTCTTCTTCAAATTATTTGTATATCCAACATAGCTAAGGTGTTTTTGCTTATTTTTAGACATTATTAAATAAACAAAATATTTCATTGTGGCGGTCCCTAGGGGAATCGAACCCCTCTTTCATGGATGAAAACCATGTGTCCTAACCGATAGACGAAGGGACCAGAATTGGAGTTTCTATTGCAATTATTAAAAATAATCAAGCTATAGGTTCCTCACTTTTTATAATTTCTATTGTAGATTCTTTGTGTGTGACAAGAGTTTCTGTAATAAATTTTGTATTTTCTTTTTTTACAGCTCCAACTATTTCAGTACTGGTAATTCCTGTCGCACAAAAAATACTGTCCCCTTTAACTATTTCATTTAATTCATATTTTTTATTTAGTTCAGATATTCCCATTTTTGTAGCTCGTATTTTATCTTGATCAGTTTTAAATATAAATCTTCCTTGAAATTTACATCCATAAGCATCCAAAGCTGCTGCTGAGATTACTCCTTCAGGACCTCCTCCAATTCCTAAAAATAAGTCTATATTATACTTTTCATCTGTAACTAAGAGAGCACCACAAATATCACCATCTGAAATTAATTTTAAATTTACTTTTAATGATTTTAATTCCTCAATAATCTCTTTATGCCTTGGTCTATCAAGAATACAAACTGTAAGTTCATTAATATTTTTATTTTTCGCATCTGCAATATTGGAAATATTTTTTTTTATAGAATAATCTAAATCAGTCGCATCATATGGAACATCTTTACCTACTGCAATTTTATCCATATAAGTTTCTGGAGCATTAAATAAATTTCCTTTTTCTGAAATCGCTAAAACCGATATGGCTCCTGGGATATTTTTTGCAGCAAAATTTGTTCCTTCAAGAGGATCTACGGCTATATCAAGTTTCGGACCATTACCATTTCCTAATTTTTCTCCTATATATAACATTGGAGCTTCATCAAGTTCACCCTCACCTATCACTACTTCTCCGTTTATTTCTAGATTATTTAGATCATTTCTCATTGAATCTGTTGCCGCTTTATCAGCTATTTTTTTATTTTCTTTGCCTAGAAATTGATAACAATTAATTGCAGCTCTAGAGGTAACTTTTACAAGCTTATTAATCAGATCTTTATCTAAAGACATTAAATATTTTCAACAGTGGATTCTTCTGAATTATATTTCAATCTTGCTTCAAATTCACTTAATCTTTTCCAAACTGAAATCAATTCCACAATAGTAGACCAGCTTCGAACTAAGTATTGTAATGAATTTTCAACCCTTCCAAATGCTCTGGTTATCTGTTGAACAAAACCTAATGTTATCGCACCTGATACTATAGTTGGTGCTAAAGCTAAATATGGAACAATTACCATTCCTTGAAAATAGCTCCATTTTACTGCATTGAAATACAAGTAGTGAAAATATGATTTATAATGAATACCTCTAACTCTATCATATAATTGACCAATTGTTGGTGGAGCTGCTCTTATTGGATCGTCTTCACCATGGACTAATTCTTTTCTATAACCTGCTTCTTCTTTTTGAATATCATATTCAATACCAGGCAACTTTATTCCTACGGCAGCTAACAAAACTGTTCCACCAAGTGCAGATATTATTGCAACCCAAACTAAAGCATGATCAACTTCTCCAATCCATGGAAGTACATCGACTTGTTTAGATAATCCCCATAATATTGGTAGGAAGGCTACTAGTGTCATTATACTATCTAAAAGTCCAACACCTAGACCTTCCATTATTCTTGCAAATTTTAAAGTGTCTTCTTGAACTCTCTGTGAAGCTCCTTCCGTTAAACGAGCTTTTAGCCATTGAGAGTGGTAATACTCAGCCATTGAAGTTCTCCACCTAAAAACCCAATGAGATACAAAAAATCCTGTTATAATTGCAATTATAATCCAAAGTCCTGCAACTTTTGCAAATGTAAACAAATATCCAATAAATTCAGTTTCTGTGACTGAACCAGGTTCTGTTAAAGCTTTTTGAAGAGTGTCATAAAATTCACCAAACCATTCATTAATTTTTACATCTAATTGTACTTGATACCAAGTTGAAACTAATATGAAGATTGATCCAAATATACTCCAGCCGTACCATCTTCTTTCTGTAAAAAATTTAAACATTATTTTGTAAAATTATCAGCATAAGATTTTAAAGTAATTTTTCTTTTATTTGGTTCTATTAATTCAAAATCAATATTATTTTTTTTTGCATACTCAATTGCTAATTCTTTAGTAGAAAACTCTAACTTTAATTCGCCATAAGTATCAGTAGAACTCTCCCACCCCATCAAAGGATTGGTACCAGGATCATCAGTAATGTATTCGATAATCCATTTATCAAATTTCTTTAATCCTGACTGCATTGCCGTCTTAGACGGTTTATATATTTTAGCTTTTTTCATAAAATGGTCGGGGTGGTAGGATTCGAACCTACGGCCCCTTGGTCCCAAACCAAGTGCGCTACCAGGCTGCGCTACACCCCGAATGCAGTACTAATACAGTAGATAAAAAAAATTTCAAAGTATATTAATCACTATTTAAAAGGAAATTTTACAAAATTTGCTATATATAAGTATCTATGATCATTGAATGTCCAGCTTGTTCTAAGAAGTTCAATATTGATGAAAAATTAATTCCAGATGATGGTAGGCTTTTAAAGTGCGGCAATTGCGATCATACATGGTTTTTTAAAAAGGAAGAAAATATAAAATTGGAGGCTGAAACTCAAAAAATAACTGAAATTGAAGAAAATGATTCAGAAATTAGTAAAGAGCCAGTTAAAGAAACTATAAAACAAACGAAACAAAAAAGAAAAAAAATTTCAAAAAAATCTCAAACAATTGAAAGCACATCAAAAGAATTAGTATCTATTGATAAAAGTTCAGTTTCAAGAGAAAATAAAATTATTAAAAAAATTTTTCTAATAATTATTTCAATTATTGCATTTATATTGCTTATAGACACATTTAAAAATCAGATATCTGTTATATTTCCTGGCATATTAAAAATGTCAGATAGTTTATATCTAGTAATAAATGACTTGAAATTATTTATTAAAGATTTAGTCAGGTAAAAATGATTCAGATTATAACAAAACCATTTAGGTGGTTTTTCAAATTAGAGGCTGCTAGTGGTCTTGTTTTACTTTTTGCAGCAATAATTGCTTTAATAGTAAGTAATTCCAATTTATCTGAAATATATTTTTCTACGTTAAATAAATATTTATTTTTAGGAATAAATAATTTTGGTTTAAAATTGTCTGTCTTACATTGGATAAATGATGCTTTGATGGCAATATTTTTCTTCTTTGTAACATTAGAAATTAAAAGAGAATTTTTACAAGGCGAACTTTCAAATATAAAACAAGCCCTTCTTCCAATTATCGCAGCTGTTGGTGGAATGTTAATACCTGCTTTATTTTATGTTTTTATTAATTTTGGAGATAGTGAAACAATGAATGGTTGGGCTATTCCATCAGCAACTGATATTGCATTTTCTTTAGGAGTACTTTCATTATTGGGTAAAAGAGTTCCATTATCATTAAAAGTTTTTTTAACTGCTTTAGCCATTATAGATGACCTAGGAGCTATAGTAATTATTGCATTATTCTATTCAGGAGACCTAAGTATTAAATATTTAAGCTTAATGCTTTTAGCATTTATTATTCTTCTAGTAATAAATAAATTCAATATAAAGAAATTTTTACCTTATTTAATTGTTGGAATATTTCTTTGGGACTTCACTCACAATTCGGGAATTCATGCAACAATTGCAGGTGTTTTGCTAGCAATGACTATACCTCATAGAAAAAAAGATAAAGATTTTTCACTGCTAATAAAAATCGAACATGCGATAAGTCCTTACGTTGCTTTTGGTATTATGCCACTATTTGCTTTTGCAAATGCTGGTGTTTCACTAGAAGGTTTATCTTTTGCATCTTTACTTGATAAGGTCCCATTAGGAATTTTATTAGGATTGTTTGTTGGTAAACAATTAGGAGTATTTGTATTTTCTTATGTCTCAATAAAAATGAAAATTGCCCAGATGCCTAATAATTCTAACTGGTTTAACTTTTATGGCGTTGGTGTTTTAACGGGTATTGGTTTTACAATGAGCTTATTTGTGGGGAATTTAGCTTTTGTTGAAAATATGCAATACATGGATGGAGTTAAAATAGGAGTTTTAACTGGGTCATTATTATCCACTTTATTTGGGTACTTCTTAATACTACTTACACCAAATAAGTAAGTAGTTTATGAAAAAATTAATAATAATAAGTTTAACAATAATAATGTTTTTTTTTAAAAATTCAGCAATGAGCAATAATCAGAAAAGTTTTTATGATCTAGAAATAGAGAGTATTAATGGAGAAATCATTAAATTAAAAGATTATCGAGATAAAGTTATACTTATAGTTAACACTGCCAGCTATTGTGGTTTCACAAAACAGTATGAGGATCTGCAAGAATTATGGGATAAATTCAAATCTAAAGGTCTTATTGTCCTTGGAGTGCCCTCAGACTCTTTTAATCAAGAAAAAAAAACCAATACTGAAGTAAAAGAATTTTGTGAAGTTAATTTTGAAATAAATTTTCCATTAACAACTATTACAGAGGTAAAAGGAAGTGATGCTCATGAAATTTTTAAGTGGGCAGAAAATAATTTTGGTAAGTCTGCAATTCCTAAGTGGAATTTTCATAAAATATTAATCAATAAACAGGGAAATGTAGAAGATACATATGCTTCTTTTACAAGACCTACATCAAATAAGATCGTTAATAAAATAGAAGAAATTCTATAGTTCTATAGTTAAACCATCATGTGCTGGAATGACATTTTTTGGTATAACTTTTTTTAACTGGTTATAATCTAAGACTGGTGATAAATTTGAAAGAATAGCCTTATTTGGTTTAAATTTTTTGATGAAGTATAAAGATTTTTCTAGATTGAAGTGTGATGGATGAAAATTGTACCATAGGCAATCAATTATTAAATACTTCAAATTTTTAAAATAAGAATAATCTTTTTTGTATATTTCACTTACATCAGTAATGTATGCAAGTTTTTTACCAATTATAAAACAATTAGAATTGACCGAACCGTGTTTAACAACAATCGACTTTAAATTTATATTTTTATTCTTATGTTTAATAAATGAATTTTTTTTTAATTTATTTAATTTTAAAGTAGCTGGATATTCTCTTGAGAAACTTTTAAAACAATATGAAAAACTTTGTTTTAAATATTTTGATGTATCATTATCAGCATAAACATTAACTTGTTTTCTACTATTAATAAAAAAAGATCTTAAATCATTTATCCCATGAGTTTGATCAGCATGCATATGAGAATAGAAAACTTTATCAATTTTCTTAATTTTATGACGTAATAACTGTTGTCTCAAGTCAGGAGATGTATCAATTAAAATATTTTCATCAGTTGTTTTAATAAGTGCAGAACATCTTGTTCTATAATTTTTCTTATTTTTGGGATCACAATTTCCAAAAAATCCATCGGGTCTTGGCACACCCATTGAGCTTCCACAACCTAATATTAAAAATTTAATAGTCATTATTGAAAAAACAATCTTTCAAAATTATCGTTTGTAATAATTTCTAATTCATCAAAGGTTTTTGATTTTAATTCTGAAAGTTTTTCTAATGTATATTTAATAAAAGAAGGTTCATTTTTTTTACCTCTCATTGGTATAGGTGCTAAAAAAGGACTATCTGTTTCAATTAAAATTTTATCGTTTTCAATCATTTTAAATGTGTCTTGAAGATCAATACTATTTTTAAAAGTTATTATTCCACTTGCAGAAAAATATGCATTTAATGTCATCATTTTTTTTGCAAACTCTTTTGAACCTGTAAAACAGTGCATAAGTATTTTAATATCACTATTTTTATATCTATTTAAAATATCAAAAGTTTCTCTTTCAGCACTTCTAGAATGAACTATTAAAGGATAATTTAATTCAATAGAGGCTTCTATATGTTTCTCAAAACTTTCAATCTGATCATCTTTTTTGCTATTTTCATAATAAAAATCTAATCCAGTCTCTCCTACTCCAATTATTTTTTTGAATTTATTAGCATTTTCAACAATAAAATCTTTATCCATATTATCATTGCTAGACTCATGAGGGTGAATACCTATACTTCCATAAATTATTTCATCAAGATTTATAATCTCTTTAATATTTTCAAAGCTTTTTGAATTGGTTGAAATAGTCAGAATTTTCTTTAATCCATTTTCCTTAGAACGTTTGATAACATCACTAATATTTGAATAAAGGGGTTCGTGATCAAGATGACAATGTGAGTCTATCATTTTTCAATTTTTTTAAACAAAATATCTAATTTATTTATTTTTAAATCTTTTTTTAAAATTTCATTATTATCAATTGATGTAAAATCAATAGAATTTTCTGTTTCATCAAAAACATTTAGCACTTTTAATGATGTTTCTGGCATTACTGGATAAAGCAAAATAGTAATTTTTCTAATTAATTCTAATGCCGTATAAACAATCGTATTTAATCTTAATCTATCATCTTTCTTCTTCCAAGGTTCCTGATCATTAAAATATTTGTTTGCGGCAAACAATCTATCAACAATAAAACTCATATATTGGTTTATGTCTTGATTATCTATAAATGATCTTATTTTATCTAGATTATTTAATGGTTTTAAAATTTCTAAATCATCTTCATTATATTTGTGATCAGGTATTAAAGATGAACAATTTTTTTCAGCAAAAGAAAGTACTCTTTGACATAAGTTTCCAAAATTATTTGCTAAATCACTATTAATACAATTTTCTAGTTTTTCCTCTGAAATATTTCCATCATTACCAAAAGAAACTTCTTTAAGTAAATAATATCTTAATGGATCTAAACCATAAACATTTATTATTTCTAATGGATCTAAAATATTTCCTTTTGATTTTGACATTTTTTCATCACCAGAGAGTATCCATCCATGTCCGTATACCCTTTTTGGAGGTTCTATTTTTGCAGCCAATAAGAATGCTGGCCAATAAATAGCATGAAATCTTAATATGTCTTTACCAATAATATGTAAATCTGCTGGCCAAAAACTTTTATATAATTCATTATTTTCATCGGGATATTTTAAAGAACTTAAATAATTTGTTAATGCATCTAACCATACATAAACGACATGATTTTCATCACTTGGTACTTTTACACCCCAAGAAAATGTTTTTCTACTAACAGATAAATCTTTTAAGCCACTTTTGACAAAGCTGATTACCTCATTTCTTCTACTTTCAGGTAAAATAAAATTTTTATTTTTTTCATAAAATTCTAATAACGGTTTTTCCCATTCTGAAAGTTTAAAAAAAAAAGATTCTTCTTCAACCCACTCAACAGCAGAACCAGACGATTTAGAAATTTTTAAACCGTCTTTTTCCTCAACTTCATCTTCATTATAAAAAGCCTCATCTGATACAGAATACCAACCAGAATATTTAGACAAAAAAATTTGGTTATTTTTTTCAAGTATATTCCATAAATTTTGCACAGATACTTTATGCCTTTCCTCTGTAGTTCTTATAAAATCAGTATTTGATAAGTTTAATGTTTTAGTTAAATCCTCGAATGTTTTACTTATTTCATCACAAAAAGATTTTGGATCCTTATTTAACTTTTCAGCAGATCTTTGTATTTTTAAACCATGCTCATCTGTGCCTGTTAAAAAATAGACACTAAAACCATCAATTTTTTTGAAACGTGCGAAAAAATCAGCAATTATACTTGAATATGCATGTCCCATATGAGGTTTAGCAGAAGGATAGTAAATTGGTGTTGTTATATAATAATTTTTATTCACTTAATAATTTATCCTTAAATTCTAAAAAAAAAGTTTCATAATCAAGATTAAATCTTTTTACATTAGATAATTTTGAATAATAATATTCTTTAACTTTATATGACAATTTTTTTGTTGTGTTTATATGTTTATAAAAAAATAATTCAATAATCATATTTAAATTATCTCTTATAAACTCTTGTTTAATATAGTGCTTATTATTAATTAAATTAACTAATAAATCATCAACTGTGGTTTCGGATACTGATAAATCAAATTCATTCATATAGTTTATTAAGGATATTAAAAAGAAAGGTGTTGAGTAATAATTTATCAAATTTGAATTTATTTGTTCACAAATATTTTCATTAAAGTAATTATTGACAATCAATCTGGTATTTTCATTAGATAGACTTAATTTAAATTCTATGCAACGGGATTTTATTGTATCTATTAAAAACTTCTCTGAATTAAAAATTAAAATAAAAAAAACATTTTCATTTGGTTCTTCTAAATTTTTTAATAAAGCATTTGATGAATTAATATTTAAAAATTCAACATCGTCGAGGATTATAAATCTTGATTTATTGTTAAAGGAGGATTGATTTGTAAACTTTATGATTTCTCTAATTTGATCAATTTCTATATTTTTTTTATCATTATTTTTTTTTATATTTAATATATTAGGATGGGATTTGTTTTTTATTAGTTCATTATCGTTATTAGAACTAAAAATTTTATATAAAAATTTTTCTGTAAGTAATGATTTTCCAATACCTTTTTTACCAGATAATAAAATTTTATTTGGAAGTTCATTATTTTCGTAAAGTGTTACAAATTTTTCTAAATATGTTTCATGTCCTATTAATTTATATTCAGACATTTATATTAATTTCTCAAGTTTATTTATTATGATTTTTTTTACTTCGTTAATTGTATTAGTGTTTGAATTAATTTTAATATATTTGCTCTTATTACTTGATATTTTTTCATAACCGTTCTGAACTTTGTTATAAAATTTAAGTTTAAATTTATCATATCTATTTAAGTTAGATCTATTTCTAAGCCTTTTTTTTAAATTTTTTGAATTTACAGTACTTAAAAAAACTATATCAGGATTAAAATTTCCAATTATAAACTTATTCAGCATTTTTATTAACTTTAAATCAATTTTCATTCCATAATGTTGATACGCAATAGTAGAATCTGTGAAACGATCAATTAATATTATTTTTTTTTTATATTTTTTTTTAATAATTTTCTCAAAATTTTCTGATCTTCCAGCATAAAATAGTAATAGATCGGTTTTATTATTTAAATTTAGTTTCTTATTTAAAATCAATTTTCTTATTTTTTCTGAAAAAATTGAACCACCAGGCTCTCTTAATTTTATAAAACTTTTTCTTCGCTTTTTTAAATAATTTGCAGCAATTTTAAAATTTGTAGTTTTTCCCGAGGCCTCAATGCCTTCAAATATAATAATTGGATATTTAGACATCGCCCCATATCAAAAAATTGATAGATGTTATCAACCTTGATATTGAATTTTGCTGTTTGATATTTTCTGTAGAAAATAAGTCATGATTAGATATAACTTCATCTTTATATAATACTTTTATTTCTGCTAATTTTTCACCTTTTTTTATCGGTGCTTGTATAGGTCCTTCATAAACAATCTTCACTTTCATATATTTTTTTTTAGCTTTTGGAATAGTCTTATAAATTATATCTTTAGTATTAACTTTTACTTTTTTCTTACTACCCTGCCATACGTCTAGTTCATAAAGATATTCGTTATCATTACTTATTTTTATTGTATCAAAATTTGTAATTCCCCAAGTTAACAATTTTTGTGATTGCTTTGATCTAGAATTTTTTGTTTCAAAACCACTTGCAACAGCTATTAATCTTCGTTCTTTCCTTAATATAGAAGATGCAAGTGAATATTTTTCTGAACCAAGGTAGCCTGTTTTAATTCCATCTACACCCATATTTTTATATAGTAATGGGTTCCTATTTCCTTGTGTAATGGGATCCCCGCCTGTCCTACTCCATGTAAATTCTTTAATTTTAAAATACTCATAATATTTAGGATGTTCTTTAATTAGATAATTAGACATAATTAAAATATCTCGAACTGTTGAATAATTATTATCATCATTAATCCCTGACGAATTTGAAAAATTAGTATTTTCCATCCCAATTTCTTGAGCTTTCTCAGTCATTAGTAGAGCAAATTCGTCCTCGGTTCCTGCAATACCTTCAGCCAAAGCTACACAAGCATCATTACCTGAAGCAACAATTATACCTAATAATAAATCTTCAACAGAAACTTCATCTCCAACCATTATAAACATAGATGAATAACCAGATGAGGATAGTCTCCAAGCATTTTCAGAAACAATAAATTTTTCATCTAAAGTGATTTCGCCACTTTTCAATAAATCAAAAGCAACGATTGAAGTCATTATTTTTGTCATAGAAGCAGGAAATATTCTCTCATCAGGATTTTTTTCATATAAAATCTCACCAGATAAGTAGTCTTGTAAAATTGCAGTTCGTGCATTTATGTTAAATTTTGCATAAGAAATATTAGTTATAACTAAAAATGATAGGACAAAACTTAATAGTGCTTTTATTTTCATAATTTTATTAATTCAATATTTTCAAAATTTATATCAGCAATCTCATTATATACATTTTTAATTGATCCTAAATTATAAAAAGGACCCTTGTAAACCCTATATAAATTTTTAGACATTTTTTTGATATTTATGTCTTTTAAATTGTATTCATCCTCAAGTCTTTTTTTCAATGTAATTGCAGATTCTTCAAAAAATAAATCAGCAAATTTAATTATAAATTCAAATTTTGTATTTTTCACCTTTTCAACTTTTGAATTATTATCTTTTTCAATTGATATATTTTGGATTGAAATGCTGTCTACTGGAGCTCTATTAGCTACTTTTTTTTCCTCATCAAACGTTTTTGCTTTATTTGCAACAAAAGTATTATTAGAATTTATTGTTTCTACACGCACATAAGGTTGATCAGGATCTATATCAAGTTCAGTTGCAATTCTTTCAGAAATTACTGAATTATAAAATATTGGATATTTTGAACTTTTTCCTACTTTAGCAATCAAGTATTTTTCATTTAACAAATTTGTTATTTTTATATCTGTATCTTTTTTTAGTTTATTATTGAAAATAATTAATGATCTTTGGTCAATTTTTTTTGAAACTATTCGTTTTTTGAAAATATCATTATTAAATATTAGAGCAAAACCATCATTTGAATAATTTTTGAAATCTTTATTGGTAATTACCTTTTTATTAGTAGTTTCACATGATGTTAAAATTATTGCTAAAAAAATTATTATCTTAAGTTTCATTTTCAAAACTATTTTTTAATGTACATACCGCTAAACTAAATCTTAATGATCTATTCCATTTTAAGATTAGCTTATAATTATTAAAAATAATATATGCAGGTTTAAGTTTATTTGCGTTTTCAACTATTTCAGCATCTGGAGTAACTATTGCAGCTATCAAATTGTCATATTTATCCAAAAAAGATGAATTTTTTATGTAATTTTTTAAATATTTCACTTTTCTCTCATTTTTAATTTTTTTTGCTGATGTATTTAAATATTTATCAGGAATATTTTCATTAAGATTAATTCTATAAAAACATGGTGTATTATCATTCCATCCAAGATTACTTAAATAGTTGGCTGCAGATGCAAAAGAATCTTCAATATTTTTTAGATCAATTGATCCATCTTTATTATAGTCAATGGCATGATTTTTAATTGTGGATGGCATAAATTGAAAATTACCAAATGCACCTGCCCAAGATCCAAATAATGTGCTTGGATCTATAATTTTTGCGTCTACTAATTTTAAAAGAGTGATTAATTCTTTTGTAAAAAATTCACTTCTTCTTTGATCGAAGCTTAATGTTGCAAGTGAAGAAATAATATCCATTTTGCCTAAATAGTTTCCAAAATTAGTTTCAATTCCCATAAGAGCTAATAACAAATTTTTATCTACTTTGTATTCAGAAGATACTTTATTAATAATATTATTTTCTTTATTTAATATAATTTTTCCTAATTTTACTTTTTTTGACGATGTTCTTTTTGAAATATATGTCTTTGTGTCTTCATAAAATTCTGGTTGGTATCTGTCATACTTTATTACATCAGGTAAAAACTTTGTTTTATCTATTAAATTATTAACTGTTGATTTACTAATACCTTCATTAATTGCTCTTTTTTTAAATTTAATTTTCCAATTGTTAAAATCATCAGCGATTAGAGTTGAGGAATTTAAAATAATTAATATTGATATGATAAATAATTTAATTTTTTTCATACAAATCTTTTAAGTATATCGATACAGCAATCCATATCAAAATAAAGCTGATTAATTTGTGTATATCTAATTCCTCATTATATAAGAAATAACCCAACAAGAATTGCAAAGTTGGAGTTATATAAAAAACCATACCCGTTGGACCTAAACCACATAATTCAACACCTCTAACATATAAATATAAAGGAATCACGGTCATAGGGCCTGCCAGCATGAATATTAACATTAGTTTTACATTCGATATATCAAAATCATTTAAATCATTTTGTACAATTAAATAAAAAGCAAATATTACCGCTGGAAAAATAAATAAACTTTCAACTAATAAACCAATATCTGTGTCTACATCAATTTTTTTTCTTACTAAATTATAAAAACTCCAACTTAAAGCTACTATTAATCCAACCCATGGTATTGATTGGAAACTAGATATTACTAAATACAAAATTGATATAGTTACGATTAAAAGTGAAATTTTAGTTTTGAAACTTAATTCCTCTTTTAAAAAAAAATAACCTAAAAAAACACTTATTATAGGCATTATAAAATATCCAAAACTAGCATCTATAACTTGATCATTCCCTATTGCATAAATCCAAACAGCCCAATTTGTAAAAATTAATAATCCAGACAAAAAAAGCATCATAATTTTTTTTTTATCTTTAAAAACTGAGCTAAATTTTTTCCACTTTGATAAAATGATTGTTGTTAAAATTAGCATAACAGTTGTCCATGCACTTCGATGTAAGACAACTTCAATATGACCAGCAAAAGCAATATATTTAAAATATATAACTCCAATAAAACCCCACCAGAAAGAACCAAATGCTGTTAAAATTATACCTTTATTAAATTGATTTTTGCTTAACATTATATTGATCAATTAAACTATTTTGTTTATGAAATATAGAATTTTAATTATTAGAAATTAGGAGAGATGGCTGAGCGGTTGAAAGCACCGGTCTTGAAAACCGGCAAAGGGGCAACTCTTTCCTGGGTTCGAATCCCAGTCTCTCCGCCACTAATATTTTTTTTTAAATTCTATAAGTTTTTGTAAGATGATTTTATCTTCAAAATCTTTTGAATTTTTACCTAAACTTAAGTTGGCTAATGTTTCGTCATCAAAATTAATTAACCTATCTAAAGAAACTAATTCTTTATTATTGAGATTGTCAATAATTGAATTAACAAATTTAGAAACAAAGATATCCATTTCTTTAGTTCCACGATATTGAGCTCTGTATAAAATTTTATTAATTAAATTTTGTTTATTTGAATCCATTAATTAAATCTTTATATATATAAATCATGAATGATCACGACTATTTATTATCAAATATTCAGAATATTAAAGGTATAGGGAAAAAAACAAGCCAATTATTTAAAAGAAAAAATATAAATACAATTTTTGATTTATTGTGGCATTTACCCACAAGTAAAATTGAAAATTCAAAAATAACAAATGTTGGTGATATACAGATAGGTAAGTTACAAACGATTAAATTAACACCACTAAAATATAATTTTCCTAGAATAAGAAGATTGCCCAATAGAGTTGTGTGTCAAAGTAAAGATATAAAAATAGATTGCGTTTTTTTTAATTCATATGAAGGATATATAAAAAAAATCTTACCATTAAATACTGAAATAATAATAAGTGGAAAAATTAATTTTTTTAGAAATAAATATCAAATCACTAATCCTACTCAGGTTAAAGAAAGTAATGAAAATATCTTGGAGACTCAAAATAAATATAGTCTTACAGATGGTCTTACTATCAATAAATACAATATTATAATTAATGAAGTTTTAAAGGAATTACCAGATTTAGATGAGTGGTTAAATGACGATATAAAGAAAAAATTTAATAATATTAAGTGGAAAGACGCAATCTTAAAAATTCACAGTCTTGATACTAAAGAAATTTTAAAATCTAAGTATTATAAACGTTTAGTTTTTGACGAATTGTTTGCTCATTTTTTATTATCCTCAAAAATAAGAACAAAAATAAAAAAAATAAAGAAATCACAAAAAATTTTTAAAGATTGTAAGGAAAAATTGATACAAGATTTAAATTTTAAATTAACAAATGATCAAGAAGCAGCAATAAAATTTATAAACGAAGATCTTAAATCAAAAAGTAGAATGTTTAGACTTTTACAAGGAGATGTTGGATCTGGTAAAACAATTGTATCAATGATAGCAGCGGTAAATTGTATAAATGCTGGATATCAAACAAGCTTTATGGTGCCTACTGAAATTCTAGCAAAGCAACATTTTTCTTTTGCTAAAAAATATCTACCGAAAAATGTAAAAATTGAAATGTTAACAGGTAAGTCAAAATATTCTGATAGAAAGAAAATTTTAGAAAATCTAAAACTTGGTAAAATAGACTTTCTGATAGGAACACATGCGTTATTCCAAAAAAAAGTTGAATATAATAAATTGGGTTTAATAATTATTGATGAACAACATAAGTTTGGTGTTCGTCAGCGTAAAGAGTTATCAGAAAAAGGTGGAAATAACTGCGATGTTCTAGTCATGTCTGCAACTCCAATACCAAGAACAATGATGATGACGGTTTATGGTGATATGGATTTAACCTTAATTAAAGAAAAACCAAAAAATAGAAAAAAAATAGTCACTTACAGCAAGTTAGAAGGTAAAATATCTGAAATAATTAGATTTGTTAAAAAAGAAATTTCTAATAAAAATCAAATTTTCTGGGTTTGTCCTTTGATAGAAGAGTCAAAAAAAGTTGAACAACAATCTGTTGTAAATAAATTTAAGTATTTAGAAAAATATTTTAAGAATAGAATTGGGTTAATTCATGGTTCACTTGATAAGGATGAAAGGAACAAAATTTTAAATAATTTCTTAGATAGAAAGTTGGATATATTGGTTTCAACCACTGTTATTGAGGTTGGAATTGATTTTCCTAATGCTAACGTAATTGTTATTGAAAATGCTGATAAGTATGGTTTATCCCAATTACATCAGTTACGAGGTCGTGTCGGACGTGGTAGTAAACAATCTTACTGTATATTGATGTTTAAATCCTCACTAAGTGAAAATGCAAAAAAAAGAATTAACATTCTCAAAAGTTCAGATGACGGTTTTATAATTTCTGAGGAAGACATGAAATTACGTGGATATGGAGATTTGTTAGGATTTAAGCAAAGTGGAATTAAAAATTTTAGATTAGCTGATCCCATATTAAATGAAGATTTATTCTTACTTGCTGAGGCAGAAGTAAAAAAATTAGAGATGAAAGGTGATAATTTCAGTAAATATAATAAATTATTAAAATTATACGATCGAGCCTCAATAATTAACGAAATTTCTTAAATTTTTTTTGGATCTGAAGTACCAGCTGAAACAATAAATTTAGACGCTTCTTCAAAAGTCATATCTAAATAAATAACTTCATCTTTGGGAAACATTAATAAAAATCCACTTGTAGGATTTGGTGTTGTTGGAACAAATACATTAATAAGATTAGTATTTGTTTTTTTTGATATTTCACCATCGTTTTCTCTGGTCGCAAACCCTACTGCCCAACTACCTTTTCTCGGATACTCAACTAAGACTACACTTTTCTTTGATCCTTTTTTTGGTGCTAATGTTTCAGTCATTTGGCCAATTGCTGAATAAATTGTTCTAAGAATTGGTATTCTTTTTAATATATCATTAAATATTTTAAGTATTTTTTTTCCAATAAATGAAAGAGATAAACTTCCAATTATTGTAATAAAAATTATAGCTAATAATATTTCCAAACCTGGTATTGCAAAAGGCAAGTAACTATTTGGATTTAATTCGTTTGGTATTAATTTTGAAGATATAGATATAAAAAATCTAGTTAAATATAATGTGATACCTATTGGAACAAGAACAACTATTCCTGCTATAAAATAGTTTCTAAGTCTTCCAAGGATTGAAATGCCTCTTCTCTTTAATTTTGCCATAAATTAACTGTAACTTGCATATAAAACAAATACGACTGCCAGTACAAATAGTACTATTAAAATTTTGTTATTAAGTATCATATAAATTATTATAAAAAAGGTGTAATATATTAAGTAAAAAAAGTGAATAGAAGAAATTTCATACATTTATTTGGTTGTAGTTGCTTATCTTTTGGCCTATCTGCATGTGGTAGTGCACCGATAACAGATCGAAAACAACTAAAATTAATTCCCGAATCTAACCTCAATGCGAAAGCTGCTCAATTATATGAAAAGGTAAAAGAGAAAGAAACTTTAAGTGATGATACCAAAACATTAAATCAAATAAAAGAAATTGGATCCAAAATTGAATATTCAATATCAGAATACTTTGACCGCAATAATATACCTGACCCAACTATAAATTTTGATTGGGAATATATACTTATTGATAAAAAAAAAGTTAAAAATGCTTGGTGTATGCCTGGAGGTAAAATAGCTGTTTATACAGGTCTATTAGATATAACTAAAAATGAAGATGGATTGGCAGCTGTAATGGGTCATGAAATTGCGCATGCTGTTGCAAAACATTCAGTAGAAAGAGCAAGTAGAGGTGTTTTGTTAAATACTGGTACAGCTATTTTAGATATAGCCACTAAAGGTAAAGTATCTCAGATAAATAGAACCACAGGGATGAATGCTGTCGGTTTATTATCACAAATAGGAATTATGAATCCCTTCAATAGAAAGCAAGAGAGTGAAGCTGATTATCTTGGTTTGATATTTGCATCATTATCTGGTTATGACATTAGGGAAACAATCAATGTTTGGGAAAGAATGAAAGAAGCTAAAAAAGGGAAAGAACCACCAGAATTTATGTCTACTCACCCATCTTCAACAAATAGAATTAATAATATTACAAATTGGATAAACGAAATTATTATTAAATATCCGCCTATTGCTTAATTGGTGAGCCCTGATGGACTCGAACCATCGACCCATTCCTTAAAAGGGAATTGCTCTACCAACTGAGCTAAGGGCCCCCAAGAAGCGTTTTTATATTGATTTTTTTTTATTAATCAATGTTAAAAATTTACAATTTATTGATGTACTTATCGTGAAATTGATCAAAAGTACCATGTTTTATATTGTCCCTGATGTTTCTCATTAAATCTTGATAAAAGTTGATGTTATTAAGGGTCAGAATCATTGAGGCCAACATTTCGTTAGTATTAAATAAATGATTTAAATAATTCTTAGAATATTTATTTAAATTGAACTTTGTGACACTTCTGTCCAGTGGAGTATTATCATTTTTATATTTTGAGTTTCTAATTTGAATTTGTCCTTCCCATGTAAAAGCCAAACCAGTTCTCCCAGATCTCGTTGGCATTACACAGTCAAACATATCAACACCTCTCTTAACTGCACCGAGTATATCAGATGGAGTACCAACACCCATTAAATATCTTGGTTTTTCTTTAGGCATATGATCTTTTATTCCATCAAGAACATCAAACATTTCATCTTGTGTTTCCCCTACTGCCAATCCTCCTAGAGCATATCCATTAAATCCAATATCGATAAGATTGTTTAAAGATTTGATTCTTAGATCATTAAATAATCCACCTTGTACAATTCCAAATAAACCTTTCTGTTCATTTATTCCAAATGCATCTTTTGATCTTTTTGCCCACTCTGATGATAATTCCATTGATTTTTTAATTTTATCATAATCTTTAGTATTTTTAGGGCATTCATCCATAACCATTACTATGTCTGAGTTCAAACCTTTTTGAATTCTTATGCTTTCTTCAGGGCTTAGAATAAAAGTTTTACCATCTATATGTGATTGAAAAATTGCACCTTTATCTCTATCGATTTTATTTAATTTTGATAGAGACATAACTTGAAAACCACCTGAGTCCGTTAAAATTGGTAAATCACAATTCATGAATTCATGAAGTCCTCCAACACTTTCAATTCTTTCAACACCAGGCCTTATCATTAAATGATATGTATTTGATAAAATTATCTCACTACCTGTTTTTTTTATATCTTCTAAAAAAACACCTTTAACAGTTGCTTGAGTACCAACTGGCATAAATGCAGGAGTGTTTATATTGCCTCTATGGGTCTCTATTACTCCTACTCTTGCATAATTTTGAGTATGATGAACATTAAAATTGAAATCTTTTAATGACATTCATTATTTAATTATTGAGATTTAAAACTAATAATTTTATCTGGATTTGAAACTGCTCCGTTATCACCGTCACCTTTTGTAATCATATCAACAAATTCCATTCCTTCTATTACTTTTCCAAAAACAGTATATTGTCTATCTAGGAAAGGTGCTGGTTTAAAACATATGAAAAATTGACTATTGGCGCTATTAGGATCTGAAGATCTTGCCATAGAAACAGTCCCTCTATCATGAGGAAGGTCATTAAATTCTTGATTTAAATCTGGTAAATCAGATCCACCAATACCTGCTCTTCTTAAATCGAAATCTTTAGAAGATGAATTTCCAAATTTTACATCACCTGTTTGTGCCATGAACCCATCAATAACTCTATGAAAAACAACATTATCATATTGTCCTGAATTTGCTAACTCTTGAATTCTTTTAACATGATTTGGGGCAACATCTGGATACATTTCAATTTTTACATCACCATCTTTTAATTTTAAAATCATTATATTCTCCTTTGCTATTAAATTTGTTGATAAAAAAATAAAAAAAATAATTAAAATATTTAAAAATTTATTCATAAACCTCTTTCAATGATTTAATTGTACTTTTAGTTGTAAATTTTTTTAAATCACCATTATGTTGAGCGATTTCTTTAACAAATCTGGATGATATTATTTGATTTTCAACATCTGACATTAAAAAAATCGTCTCAACTTGATTATTAAGCTTTCTATTCATTCCAGCAAGTTGAAATTCGTACTCAAAATCAGAAACTGCTCTTAAGCCTCTTAGGATGATGTTTGATTTATATTTTTTACAAAGGTCTGTTGTTAAAGTATTAAATTTTATAACATCAACCTTATTCTTTTTAAATTTTAGATCTTTATAAAGGGCTCTCTTAACAATTTCTATTCTTTCATCTAATGAAAATAGAAAGTTTTTCTGATTTCCATCTGAAATACCTACAATTACTTTATCTACTATCTTAAGTGATTTCTTAATGACATCTATATGGCCAAAAGTAATTGGATCAAAAGTTCCAGGATAGATAGCTATATTTTTCATTAGATGAGATTATCATCTAATTTAATAGCAGAAACTACTTTTTCATCACCAGTCAGTTTAATTATTCTAACACCTTGCGTATTACGACCAGCTATTCTTATTTCTTTAACAGCTGTTCTTATTACTCTACCTTTATTTGTTGAAATTAATATTTGATCTCCTTCAAAAACAGGAAAGGATGAAGAAACATTTCCGTTTCTTTGTGAATTTACGATACCAATAATTCCCTTTCCTCCTCTATTTGTAACTCTATAATCATAATGAGATGTTCTCTTACCATAACCATTTTCTGTGATTGATAATATGAATTTTTCTTTAGCTTTAATTTCTGATTTTTGGTCTTTATTTTTTGCTTTCTTATTTGAATCATGATCAATAATAGACAGAGATACAATAGTATCATTTTCCGCTAAATTGATACCTCTTATACCTTTTGATGATCTACCTTTGAAAACTCTAAGTTTTTTAGACTCAAACCTTATACATTTTCCTAATTTAGTGCTTAAAATTATATCCTGATCATCTCTACAAATTTTAACACCAATAATTTTATCATTACCGTCAAGTTTCATTGCAATTTTACCTGAAGCATTAATTGAGGTAAAATCTTCAAGATTATTCTTTCTAATTTTTCCTTCACTTGTTGCAAAAATGATATGCATGTCTTTTGTATCAACATCACTATCTGGAAATGGCATAATTGAACTAATTGATTGATGATTTTTTAGAGGAAGAATATTAAATAAAGACTTACCTTTTGATGCAGCCGATCCTTCTGGAATTTTCCAAGCTTTAACTTTGTATGCCAATCCTTCTGTAGAGAAAAATAGAACAGATGTGTGAGTATTTACTGATAATGTTTGTACTACAGAATCTTCATCTCTTGTCTTAATCCCTGTTTTACCCTTTCCACCTCTTTTCTGTTGTTTAACATTACTTAAGGCACCTCTTTTAATGTATCCTTGCAAAGTAATTGTAATAATTACAGACTCTTTTTGAATAGTTTCTTCAATATTATAGTTTAAAACAGCATCTATAATCTGTGTTCTTCTCGGAGATGAAAATTTCTCTTTAATTTGAGACAACTCATTACTTATTACTTTTAATAGTTCAGTTTTAGAATTTATTATTTTTTTATACTTTGTAATCAATTCAGATAATTTTTTTATTTCTTCTTCAATTTCATTAATTCCAAGAGCTGTTAATTTTTGTAATCTAAGTTCTAATATTGATATAACCTGAGTTTCAGATAAATTATATGATACTTTATAATTTTTACTATCAACTAATTTAATTAATTTTGCAGATTTTGTTATTTTCCATTTAGTTTTAAGAAGAGTATTTTTTGCTTCTTCTGGATTTTTTGAAGATCTAATAATTTTTATTACTTTATCAATATTTTCTACACTAACAGATAAACCAAGTAATATATGGACACGATCTTCAGCTTTTTTTAAATCATATTTAGTTTTTTTAATGACTACATCTTCTCTAAATTTTAAAAAGTTCTCTAAAAAATCTTTTAATGAACATGTTTTAGGTTTGTTATCAACAATTGCTAATGAATTAAATCCAAATGAAGTTTCAATGGATGTATATTTATAAAGTTGTCTCTTTATTGTCTCGGGCTCGACACTTCTTCTTAAATCTATAGCAACTCTTATACCTTCTCTATTAGATTCATCTCTAATGTCACTTATACCCTCGATTTTTTTGTCTCTAACTAATTCTGCAATTTTTTCATTTAAGTTGGATTTGTTTACTTGATAAGGTATTGAAGTAATTACTAATCTATCTTTACCATTTTTAAGATTTTCAACATTTATTTCACCTCTAATTTTAAAAGAACCTCTGCCAGTTTTGTATCCTTCTCGAATAATATCTTTACCAATAATAACTCCTCCTGTTGGAAAATCAGGACCAGGTATATGCTTCATTAACTCTTTAACTTTAATATCTTTATTTTTAATAAGAGCTAAAGTTCCATCAATTATTTCACCAAGATTATGTGGTGGTATACTAGTTGCCATACCAACAGCGATACCTCCAGCTCCATTTACCAAAAGATTAGGATATTGGGCTGGCAACACTGTAGGTTCTTGCTCAGTTTCGTCGTAGTTACTTTTAAATGAAACGGTATTTTTTTCTATATCATCAATCAAAAATTGAGAAATTTTTGCAAGTTTGGTTTCTGTATACCTCATTGCTGCTGGTGGATCTCCATCTATAGAACCAAAATTACCTTGACCATCAATTAGTGGAACACTCATTGAAAAATCTTGAACCATTCTAACCAGGGCATCATACACGGCTTGATCACCATGCGGATGATATTTACCAATTACGTCTCCAACAATTCTTGCAGATTTTCTAAATTGTTTTGACCAATCAAAACCACCTTTGTGCATTGCATATAAAATTCTTCTGTGAACAGGTTTGAGTCCGTCTCTTATGTCGGGTAATGCCCTGCTAATTATTACGCTCATTGCGTAAGATAAATATGATGAACTCATTTCATCATACATTGAAATTGGTTTAATATTTAAATCTTTAGTTACTTCGTTTTTTTGCATTTATTTAGAAAGGGATATCATCGTCTAACTCGTTTTGAGCCATAGAACTATCATCAAAACTTTGTTTGTTGTCTTGAGATGGAATTGAATTTTGATTTCCTCCACCTAACATTGTTAATGATGAATTGTATCCTTGAATTAAAATTTCAGTAGAATATTTATCCTGACCTGATTGTTCATCTTTCCATTTTCTAGTAGTCAGTTGTCCTTCAACGTATACTTGTGCTCCTTTTTTTAAATATTGTTGAACTACATTTACTAGTCCTTCATTGAAAACAACTACTCTATGCCATTCTGTTTTTTCCTTTTTTTCACCGGTATTTTTATCTTTCCATGATTGACTAGTAGCTAGGCTTAATCTTGCTACACTTTTACCGTTAACCATTTGTTTAACTTCTGGATCTGCGCCTAATCGACCGATTAAAAGTACTTTATTTAAGCTTCCTGCCATAATATTTATATATTTGAAATGTTATTTATAACATTAATAGGCTTGAATATTAATTTTATTAATCTAAAGCAACTAAAATTATGCTTAAAAAGATACTTATTAAGGGCGCAAAAGAGCACAATTTAAAGAATATTTCACTAGAGATTCCTAAAGACAAATTTGTTGTAATAACAGGTCTATCTGGGTCAGGAAAATCATCATTAGCATTCGATACTGTCTATGCAGAAGGTCAAAGACGATATGTTGAAAGTTTATCTGCATACGCAAGACAGTTTTTAGATAAAATGAAAAAACCAAATGTTGATTTAATCGAAGGTTTAAGTCCAGCAATTTCAATAGAACAAAAAAATACTTCTAAAAATCCAAGATCAACAGTTGCAACCGTTACTGAAATATATGACTACATGAGAGTACTCTACGCGAGAGCAGGAATACCCTATTCTCCATTTACAGGCAAACCAATTACTTCTCAAACAATTAGTCAAATTGTTGATAAGATTAAAGAATTACCGAAAAAGTCTACGATATATTTATATGCACCTGTTGTACGAGGACGTAAGGGTGAATACAAAAAAGATATATTGGGATACAAAAAAAGAGGGTTTAGAAAAATTAAAGTTGATGATCAATTATATGATATTGAAAGTGTTCCAGAATTAAATAAAAAACTTAAACATGATATTTCAATTTTAGTTGATAGAATTGTAATAAATTCCTCATTAGGAAACAGATTGGCTGAAAGTGTTGAAACAGCTGTTAATTTAGCAAATGGATTACTTTTTGTTGAATATGAAAATGAAACACTTCCAAAAAAATACAGAAAAATTGAAAAACTAATTTTCTCTACTAAATTTGCTTGTCCTGAAAGTGGTTTTACTATTGAAGAGATTGAACCAAGACTTTTCTCATTCAACAGTCCTTATGGAGCTTGTGAAGAATGTGAAGGTATTGGGATGAAATTAAATGTTGATCCAAATTTAGTTGTTCCAAATGAAAAAAAAACTATAGCAGATGGTGCTATTGAACCTTGGGCAAAATCTACATCAATGTATTACGCCCAAACATTGGCATCTTTATCTAAACATTATGGTTTTTCATTAGATGATAAATGGTCAAAACTACCAAAAAAAATTAAGGATGTAATTTTGTATGGATCTGATGATGAAGAAATTAAATTTACTTATGACGATGGCTATGAGAAGTATTCGCATAAAAAAACCTTTGAAGGTGTTGTCAATAATCTAGAGAGAAGATATTTAGAAACCGATAGTGATTGGAAAAGAGAAGAAATTGCTCAATATCAATCTGATACAAAATGTGAAAGATGCAATGGTTATCGATTAAAAGATGAAGCTCTGTGTGTTAAAATAAATGAATTAAACATAAGCCAAGTTACAGAAAAATCAATTTTTGATGCTAAGGAATGGTTTAGATCTTTAGAAGTTAAATTAGACAAAAGACAAATTAAAATTGCTCAACATATATTAAAAGAAATTAATGAACGTTTAGATTTTCTTTTAAATGTTGGTCTTGATTATTTAACTTTATCTAGAGAGTCTGGAACATTATCTGGTGGAGAAGCACAAAGGATTAGACTAGCTTCACAAATTGGATCAGGTTTAACTGGAGTTCTATACGTTTTAGATGAACCATCAATTGGTTTACATCAAAAAGATAATGTTAAGCTTATAGATGCATTAAAAAGATTAAGAGACTTAGGTAATACTGTTATTGTTGTTGAACATGATACAGAAACAATGGAGAATGCAGATCATATAATTGATTTAGGACCTGAAGCTGGAAATAAAGGTGGAGAAATTGTTGCTGAAGGCACATATGAGCAAATTTTAAAAAATGACAAAAGTATTACTGGAAGATATTTATCAAATAAGAGTTTCATACCTATTCCAAAAAATAGAAGACTTGCAAAAAATGGTAGATTTTTAGAAATCAATGGTGCATCTGGAAATAATTTAAATAACGTAAATTTAAAAATACCTTTAGGTAGTTTCACTTGTGTTACTGGTGTATCTGGAAGTGGTAAATCTACTTTGATACTTCAAACTTTATACAATGCATTAAATCTTACTTTGAATAATAATAAATCTAGAAAAATTCCTCAGCCATTTAGAGGATTTAAAGGAATAGAATTAATTGATAAAGTTATAGATATAGATCAATCACCTATTGGTAGAACTCCTAGATCAAATCCTGCTACATATACAGGAGCTTTTGGTCCTATAAGAGACTGGTTTACCAATTTACCTGAAGCAAAAAGTAGAGGCTATAAACCTGGAAGATTTTCCTTCAATGTAAAGGGTGGAAGATGTGAAGCATGTGAAGGAGATGGTGTAATTACTTACGAAATGCACTTTCTTCCTGATGTTTACATAACATGCGATGAATGCAAAGGCACTAGATACAACAGAGAAACATTAGAGATTAAATTCAAAGATAAGAGTATTGCAGATGTTTTAAATATGACTGTTGATGAAGGATGTGAGTATTTTGAAAATATTTCAAACATCAAAACTAAACTTCTAACGTTGAAGAAAGTGGGTCTTGGCTACATAAAAATTGGTCAGCAAGCTACAACTCTTTCTGGTGGAGAGGCTCAGCGTATCAAGCTTGCTAAAGAATTATCTAAAAGGTCTACAGGAAGAACAATGTATATATTAGATGAACCAACTACTGGATTGCATCAACATGATATAAAAAAACTTTTGGAAATTTTACACACATTTGTTGCAACAGGTAATTCAGTTGTAGTTATTGAGCATAATTTAGATGTTATTAAAACTGCCGATTATATTGTAGATATGGGACCCGAGGGCGGTGTTAAAGGTGGAAATATTATTGCTGAAGGTAAACCCGAGGAAGTTGCAAAAGTGAAAGATAGCTATACAGGTAAATTTTTAAAGCCTTTATTAGATACAAAATTTAAAAAAACCGCTTAATCTTTATAGAAAAATAATATAAAATCATTATATAGATGACTTCGATATTACAATCATTATCAAAAACTGTTCATTTATCATTGGCTATTGCAATATTACTATTCATTGGTCTTTACATAGGTAATGGTGGATTTGATTTTGATGTTTTATTTTGGAGCTGGTTATTAAGATACGTACATGTAACTGTAAGTATTATGTGGATTGGTTTACTGTGGTATTTCAATTTTGTTCAAATTCCCAACATGGCTAAAATTCCAGACGAACAAAAACCTGCAATAGGCAAAGTTATAGCTCCTGCAGCATTATTTTGGTTTAGATGGGCAGCGCTATTTACAATCATATCAGGATTATTATTAGCCTATTTTAATGGATACGTTCATCAAGCAATGACATTAGGAATTGGATCAGGCGGTGGAAAAAATACTGCAATAGGAATTGGAATGTGGTTAGGATTAATAATGGCATTCAATGTGTGGTTTGTTATTTGGCCAAATCAAAAAAGAGCTTTAGGTATGGTTGAGTGCGAACCAGAAGTTAAAGCTAAATCAGCAAAGACTGCAATGCTGTTTTCTAGAACAAATACACTTTTATCATTACCAATGTTGTTAACAATGGTAGCGGCACAAAATCTTTATTAATTATTCTTTTTCTTCCTTAACAATTGTTCTTTGGCTAACTTTTAAAGAGACTAGTACTGGGTTTGCAATATAAATTGATGAGTAAGTTCCAAAAATTACTCCTAATATCATTGCTAATGAAAATCCTTTTAATATTTCTCCACCAAAAATAAATATAGATAAAAGTGCCAACAATGTAGTCACTGAAGTTATTATTGTTCGTGATAAAGTTTCATTTATTGAGATATTTGTTAGTTCAAATATTTTAACATCTGCATATTTACGCAAATTTTCTCTAACTCTATCAAATATTACAACTGTATCATTCATTGAATATCCAACTATTGTTAAAACAGCTGCAACGATAGAAAGATTGATTTCTAATGAAAATACAGAAAATACTCCCAATGTAATTATAACGTCATGAAATAAAGCTAAAATAGCTCCAAGACTAAATTGCCACTCAAATCTGATCCATATATATAAAAGCATAGCTGCCAAAGATAAAGCTATCGCTATTACACCTGATCTCAAAAGTTCTGCACTAACTTTTGGTCCAACATTTTCAACTCTTCTAAAATCTACTGAACCTATAGAATTTGATAGCTTAGTTTTTATCTCTTCTATAAATTGTGGGTCATTTGAGTTTTGTTTTTCAAATTTAACTACAAAATCTGTTTCATTACCAAAATTTTTCACTGAAACATCACCAAGATTCATTTGATTAAAACTATCTCTTATTTTTGTGATATTAGCAGAAGATTTGTCAGTCCTTAGCTCTATTAAAGTACCCCCTTTAAAATCAACACCAAAATTCAATCCTTTAAAAACTAAGAAAACTAAGGAAGCAATAATTAATATACCTGAAAGTATATTAAAACTTTTATAAAACTTATTAAAATAGATTGTTTTCATTATATAAGTTTTTCCTTATGTTTATTTTTGATGACATAGTAAGCAGTAATCAAGCGAGCAATGAAATATACTGAAAATAGTGTTGTAAGTATTCCAACTCCAAGCGTTATAGAAAAGCCTTTGATTGGACCTGATCCCATGAAAAAAAGGATTACTGCAGCAATTAAAGTTGTAATATTGGCATCTAAAATTGTTGTTCGTGATTTTGTATAACCAGAATCAAAAGCTACAATTGAATTATTTTCATTTTTTAATTCTTCTTTAATTCTCTCAAAAATTAAAACATTTGCATCAACTGCCATACCTACTGTTAAAATGATACCTGCAATTCCAGGGAGTGTAAGAGTTGCTTCAAATAATGTTAGAATACCGACTAATAAAAATAAATTAGAAATTAAGGCTAAGTTAGCAATTAAGCCAAAAAATCTATATTTATAAAACATAAAGGCAACGACTAAGATAAATCCAATTATCAATGACATAATTCCTGCATTAATTGAGTCTTTTCCAAGGTCGGGACCTACAGTTCTTTCTTCAATAATATTAAGTGGAGCCGGCAAAGCACCTGATCTTAATAGTAAAGCTAAATCTGTTGCTGATTGAAAGGTGAAATTACCAGATATCTGTCCATTTCCTCCAATAATTGGTTCTCTGACTTCAGGAGCGCTAATAATTTTTCCATCCAAAACAATTGCCAACCTTTTTCCAACACCATTTGAAGTCGCCTTACCAAACTTTTTTGCTCCTACTCTATCCAAGCTAAATGAAACAACCGTCTCATTAGTTTGATTATTCATAGTTGGCTTGGCATCCATAAGATTATCACCACTTAAAACAATTCGTTTACTAACAATGGCTTCACTAGAGCCATCCTCAAAAGAAAGTTTTTCTGTTCCAAATGACTCTTCAGAACTACTGGATATAAATTGGAATGTTAAGTTTGCTGTTTTGCCTAATAGAGATTTAATTCTACCAGGATCGTCTAATCCTGGTAATTCAACAAGAATTCTATCATTACCTCTTTTTAAAATATTTGGCTCATTAGTTCCTACTTCATCAACTCTTCTTCTTACAATTTCAATTGCTTGATCTAATGATGAATTTTTTAACAATACTAATCCATAGTCAGAAAATTCTAACTTGAATGAGGTATCCATGTTTTCAAAGTTAAATTGATGGGATTTATATTGTTGAAAATAAGGATTTATCTCACTTTTATCATCATCTAAAAGGGATTTAACATCCTCAATCTTAGAATTTTCAACATCGAATATAATTGACTTATCCTCAATTACAAAATTTCTAACCTTAATATCTTTATCTTTAAAAAATTTTTTAAACTCTAATACTTTACTTTGCAATCTTTGAGTAATGACTGGTTCGTTATCTATCTCTAATAATAAATAAGAACCACCTTGTAAATCTAATCCTAATTTTATATTTTTTGAGAAAAATTCATCATCAACTTTTGTAAAGTTGGAAATAGTAAAATATGAAACAATAAGTGTAAAAATTAAAACACTAAAAACTCTTAATTTAGAAAAATATAACACTTTAAAAAGTTATTATTTTTTTGGTTCAGCTTTAGTAACCAGTCCTTGTATTCCTGTAGCTCTAACAATTTCAACTTTAACATTATCAGCTATCATAACTTCTACTTTTTCATTATCGATAACTCGTTCTACAGTGCCAACGATACCACCAGAAGTAATAACTTTATCTCCACGCTTTAAAGCTTCAACCATAGCCTTATGTTCTTTAACTTTCTTTTGCTGGGGTCTAATTAAGAAAAAGTAAAATATTACGAATATTAAAATTAGGGGTATAAATTGTCCAATTCCTGCGTCCATGTTAAGTCCTTAAAAAGTTAACGATTATTTATACTATATACTTTTAGAAGACAACTCTTAATTGATACCTATTTTCTCCATATTGTTCATATATGGTCTTAGTTTTTCAGGAATAATTATTGAACCATCCTCAGTTTGATAATTTTCTAATATCGCAATTAAAGTTCTACCAACGGCAAGTCCGCTCCCATTTAAAGTACCAACAAATTCATTTTCGTTTTTATTATTTTTATATCTAGCTTTCATTCTTTTAGCCTGAAATGTTCCACATGAAGAACAGCTTGATATTTCTCTATATTTATTTTCAGATGGAAGCCAAACCTCTATATCATAAGTTTTTTCTGCACTAAAACCCATATCACCAGTACTTAAAATAATTTTTCTGTAAGGTAATTGTAAATCATCCAAAATTTTAGTTGCACAATTAGTCATTCTCTCTAGTTCTTCAATGCACTTATTATTTTCTACAATACTGACTAGTTCAACTTTATAAAATTGATGTTGTCTAATCATGCCCTTTGTGTCTTTACCATAACTCCCTGCTTCTTTTCTAAAACAAGGTGTTGATGCAACTAATCTCATTGGCAAAGATTTTAGATTTAATATCTGATTTTTAACCATATTAGTTAATATCACTTCAGCGGTAGGGATTAAAAACTTTCTATCATTTTTATCATCAAACTTAATTTCGAATTGATCATTTTCAAATTTGGGCAATTGGCCAGTTCCAAACATAGTGTTTTCTGTAGCCATTAAAGGTGGAGAGATTTCAGTGTAGCCATTATTATTGACATGTGTATCAATCATAAAATTAGAAATTGCTCTTTCTAATGATGCTAATTTGTCTTTAACAAAAACAAATCTTGATCCAGTTGTTTTTGTTGCTAAATCAAAATCTAACATATTCAGTTTTTCACCAATTTCATAATGAGATTTTGGTTTAAAACTCATTTCTTTAATTTCACCAGATTTTACAACCTCTTTATTGCTATTTTCATCCTTACCTACGGGGACATCATTCAATGGTAAATTAGGAATATTACTTAATATCTGATCAAGTTGGTCTTTAACACTTTTTTGATTTTTACTTAAATCATCTATTTTATTTGAAATTTCTTTTGACTTTTCAAAAAGGGTTTCATCTTTAGATTTAGAAATAGATTTTTTTTCCATTTCTAAATTTTCTTTTTCTTGAATTAATTTTCTATTTTCTTCATCGAGATTTAGTATTTGATCAAAGTCTACATCAACGTTTCGATTTTTAATTGTATTCTTAAAATTATCGATATCTTTTCTAATATCCTTAATATTGTGCATTTCTCTCTTGAGCTTTCTTTTCGATAATATTTACAGAAAAAATTGATAATTCATATAAAATTAACAAAGGTATTGCTAAACCTATTTGTGTAATTGGATCTGGTGGAGTTAATATTGCAGCAGCAGCAAATATTATTACAACAAAATATTTTCTTCTTTCTCTTAAATAAGTAGAATTTACAACTCCTATTCTTGCAAGCAAACTTAATACAACTGGTAGCTGAAAACTTAATCCAAATGCAAAAATTAACTTCATCACAAGAGATAAGTATTCATTAACTTTAGCTTCTAATTGAATCGGTAAGCTAGTCCCAAGTCCCGCACTTTCAAATGATAAAAAGAATTTAAATGCTAGTGGCATAATTAGATAATAAACAAGCATACCTCCTAGTAAAAAAAGTATTGGTGTAATTACTAAGTAAGGCATAATTGCTTTCTTTTCATGGGTGTATAATCCTGGTGCAATAAATTTCCAAATTTGAATAAGGATATATGGACTGGTCACAAAGAAAGCAGCAAAAAAAGAAACTTTAAGATATGTTAAAAATGTTTCTTGAAGAGCGGTAAAGATTAATCTTCTATCAACATTATCATCCTTTACAGCATTAGCGTAAGGTTCAACTAAAAATCCATATATGTATTCAGAAAAATAGTAACAAACTACAAATAATACTGCTAAGAAGATAAATGAATGTATTAGTCTTTGTCTTAATTCAGTAAGATGACTTATAAAACCTGTTTCTTTTTTTTTAGCTGTCATCTTTAGGCTTGTCCTCTTTCATAATTTCAGTGTTTTTTTTTAATTCTTCTTTGATTGAAACATCTGTTATTTCTGTAACTTGATTTTGAACATCTGAAAAATATCTCTTAGCAGAACCTATCCATGATCCAACTTTTTTTAACATTACAGGAAAGTCTTTTGGTCCTACAACTATTATTGCAATAGATACTATTATTAATATTTCAAACCAGCCGATCTGTGGCATTGATTACTCTTTTTTGTCTGAGTCTTGATTTTCAGATATATTTTTTGGTTGGCTATCTTCTGTAGCATCTGTAGCCATACCTTTTTTAAAACTTTTAATTCCTTTAGCAACATCACCCATTAAACTAGAGATTTTACCTCTACCAAAAAGTAATACTACTAAAATTACTACAATTGCAATTTGCCAAAATCCTATACTCATAATTACTTATAACCTTATAATTTTAGTTTTAAAACTATTTTTTTATTTATCGTTATCGGTATTAAGAGTGCTATTAAGCATCTCATCTATATCAGAGTATATATTTTCCTTTTTATCCTCTTGTTTTTCTTTATAGAATTTGCCTGTTCCAAATATAGATGCATCTACACTAGATGTATCAATAAGACCTGCAGTACCTAATTCATCTACTGTTGGAAGATCTGACAATTTTTGGAGATTGAAATGACTTAAAAAGTCATCTGTTGTTCCATATTGAATAGGTTTACCAGGGGCATCTTTTCGACCTTGAGGTCTAACCCAGTTCAATTCCATCAATATCTCAAGTGTATTATTCCCGAAAGCAACTCCACGAATTTCTTCTATTTCAGCTCTAGTGACTGGTTGATGATAAACAATAATTGCAAGTGTTTCTATTGCAGCCTTTGATAATTTTTTTTCAACAGTTTTTTGTTGAGACATTAATGAGGATAAATTTGGTGAAGTTCTAAAAGACCACTTATTGGATATACAGACTAAATTTATTCCACGATCAGAATAAAAATTCTGAAGTTTTAGTAAAGATTTTTCAACATCTGTCTTTTTTGAAATTTTATTTTCAATAGTTTCAATATTTAAAGGCTCTGCTGCTGCAAAAACAATAGCTTCTATTTCTTTATCAACATCACTTAATTTAGATGGAAATGATACAACATTATTTTTTTTTAATTTATTCATTAGATTTTTTTAATATATATATCCTCAAATAAATTATCTTGTTTAATAGATATATTGCCTTCTTTTGCAAGCTCTAAAGATCCAGCAAAAATTCCTGCATTACCTGTCTTACTTAAAGTTTTAGAATTTCTAAAATTTTTTGGTATTAGATCAGTCATATTTTTCCAATCATTTAAATTATTATAAAACTCTTTTATAACTTTAATACCTTCTTCAGTAGTAAATACTGGGAGTTTCGGAATATTCATTCTCTGAAAATCTTTTGTCATTACGATATTTGAATACGTTTTTAATAATTCAAACAATGTTAATGAATATTGAGAATTATAAATTGATCTCATTCCACTTTTTGAACCTCTCATAAAAATATCTTTGCCTAATCTTTTTCTACTTAACATCTGAGAAGACAATAATCTTATTAATTCTAGTTTTTTAAGTTGGAGTTTTAATTTTTCTGCCACTTCAAGAGCTTTAAATTCCTCTTCTTCTGTTTCTGGTAATAGTAGTTTAGATTTAAGATAAGTTAACCAAGTAGCCATAAGCAAATATTCTGAGGCTAATTCTAAATTTAAATTTTCAGTTTTTGTTATAAAATCATGAAATTGATCTGCTAATTTGGTGATTGATATATTTTCCAAATCAACTTTTTGTGATTTTGCTAAATCTAAAAGTATTTCTAATGATCCAGAGTAATTACTAAGATCAACATTAAATTCTAAAGAATCACTCATGGATTTAAATTTAACTTATTATTTGAATTAATTTAGAAGTTTTTTTTACAATAAAATCATCGATATAAGGTGAATTTTGACCTACCACATTCATTTCGTTCATTTTTCCATTGCAATGAAGCACCAAATTACAACCTGCACGAAAAGATTTAATAACGTTATTTTTTAAATTACCTTTAAGAGCACCCATAGAAATATCATCTGACATTAATATTCCCTTGAATGATATTTCTCTTCTAATCATTTTTATGATTTTTTTAGAATGTGAAACGTTATTTATCGGATCAAGTTTCTTAAACAACAAGTGACCGGTCATACCTAAAACAGATTTTTTTTTGGTAAATGGAAAAAAATCATATTTTTTAAGATACTTTAGATCTTTGTCTATAACTGGTAATTTATAATGACTATCAACTTTAGCTAAACCATGACCTGGAAGATGTTTAATTACTGTGCCAACCCTATTTTCGTGAAATTTTTCGATAGATATATCGCCAATTTTAGACAGAGTTTTTTTATCATTTGAATAGGATCGATCACCTATAATTTTATGAGACTTTTTTCGTCTTAGATCCAATACAGGGACAGTATTAATGTTAATACCAATAAGTCTTAACAAATAAGATATTTGCTTCACATAAACATTGAAATAAATATCAAATTTTTTTCTATCTTTTGAATATAAATCACCAAAATATTTTGCACTAAAAATGGAATTATCTATAAATTTTCTTAATCTACTTACTCTACCGCCTTCTTCATCAATTAAAATTGGATAATTAGAATTTTTAAATATTTTTTTAATGGAACTAGTTAATTTTTGAACTTGATTGATAGATTTTATATTTCTAGAAAAAAGAATTATTCCCCATGGTTTATATTTTTTTAAGAAACTTACTTCACTTTTTTTTAAATTATATCCACTAATACCACATATAAAAGCTCTAGTTTTTTTAATCATTATATAACAATTCCCAAAAAGAATATTTTTTTGTGTTTTTATTTTTGTATTCTACATATTCAATAATGTTGTCCGTGTCATTTTTAAGAATAAATAGATTATTTTCGTTAGATGATATTTTTTCATCAATACTTGAAACTGCTCTATATGATTTCTTGTAATTATCGTCTGAAAAATAATATCTTAGAGTAAAAAATAGAAAGAAAAATATAATTATTAAATAAAATAGATATTTGAGCTCTTTTAGCATTACATTTTTTCAGGTGTATCAACACCTATAATATCCATTCCAGTTTTAATTGTTTTTGCAATAGATTTTAAAAATATTAGTTTTTCTATATTTATTGTTTTATCATCATTGATAAATCTTTTTTCAACATCATCTTTTCCCATATTCCAATAGGAATGAAACTGTGATGATAACTCATATAAATATACTGGGATCCTATGAGGTTCTAGTTTTTTGGTGGAAATTTCTACACATTTAGGCCATTCAGATATTTTTTTAAAAATTTCAATTTCTTCATTATTAAATTGCATATTATTATTTTCATTATCAATCTTGTCATCAATGTTTTTATTTATGTTTCTAAAAACCGATGAAATTCTAGCATAACAATATTGAACATAATAAAGCGGATTGTCTTTAGATTTTTCTTTTACTTTTGTAAAATCAAAATCTAATTCAGCATCATTGCTTCTACTTAGCATAATAAATCTTGTTGCATCTTTTCCAACTTCAGAAATTAAATCTTCAACGGTAATGTAATCACCTTTTCTTTTAGACATTTTAAAAGGTTTGCCATCTTTTATTAACTTAACAAGTTGGCTTACTTTACAAATTAATTTATTTTTTTCTCCAGATAATGCTTCAACAACAGATGTAATTCTTTTTATATAACCCGCATGATCCGCTCCTAAAATATTTATTAATTTATCAAAGTTTCTATTTAGTTTTGTATTATGATACGCAACATCTCCAGCAAAATAAGTCCATGTGTTGTCAGATTTTTGTAATGCCCTATCTTTATCATCCCCAAAATCTGTTGATCTAAAAAGTAGCTGATCTCTTTCTACCCAATTAGTTGTATCTTCTCCTTCGGGTGCTTTGATTTTTCCGATATATACAAATTTATCTTTTTTAAGTTTCTCAATAACCTTATCAACCTCTTTATTTTCAACTATTTCAGTCTCACTCGCAAAATTATCATGAATAATTCCCAAATTATTTAAATTAGTCTTAATGAGTTTAAGTGACTCTGTAATTGCTAGTTTAGTAAGTGTTAACTTAATTTTTTCATATTCATCAAATTGTAAATCTTTATTATTATCTATAATATGTTGGGCTATATCCTTGATGTATTCTCCTGGATATAAATCATCCTCATTTAGTGGAAAAGTTTGATTATCTAATTTTTCTTTTATTCTCAAATATACAGATCTAGTAAAATGTAAAATTTGATTACCATGATCATTTACATAATATTCTTTTACAACTTCTTGATTGTTAAATTTTAGCAAATTAGAGATAACATCACCTAGAATAGCACCTCTACAATGACCAACGTGTAATGGTCCAGTGGGATTTGCAGACACGAATTCAATTAAATGTTTCTTTTTAGAGCCCTTAAGTGCTGCGCCAAAATTATTAAGATTATTTATATTTAAAAGAAATGAAGTCCAAAACTCTTTTTTTAAAATAATATTTATAAATCCAGGCTTTGCTATTTCTATCTTCTCAATATTATTATCGTCTTTAAAAATAATATCTTTTAATTTTTCAGCGATTTTAATTGGTGGTTCATTATTTGTTTTAGATAAAACCATTGCAACATTAGTTGACAGATCGCATTTAAATTTTTTAGGAGGTATATCTACATTTATACCAGATAAACTTTCAGGTAATAAAATTAGCTTTTCTTCACTTGCTAATTTAATTTTATCTAAAATTTTATTTAAGTATTCCTCAAATATATTCATTTTGATGCTCTATATAATTGTATGGCGTACCTATCTGTCATGCCAGAAATATAATCGGATATAGCTCTCTCTTTGTTAGTTTTTAAATATTTAGTTTTAATATACTTTTTTGGATTTTTGCTAATTACATTAAAAAGCTTTTTAATTATCTTTTTTCCTTCGTTATTTTTTTTTAGTACATCTTTATTATTGTACATAGTTATTCTAAGGAAATCTCTAATCTCATTTATAGTTATTTTTAATTTGTTGGAAAAATCAACAATTTGATTTTTTTTATTCGATACATCTTTTTTTGTAGATATTTTGTTCATTAAAATATTTCTTGTCGTTGTTTTTATTAAGTCTTGAACCATTAAATTTATAGAGTCTCTTATAGTTTGATATACAAGAATATCATTATTTTCACTCTTTAATTTATTTTTATATGATTTTAAAATTTCATCAAAAAAAGAGATTTGTTTAAGATCGTTTAACTTAAACAATTTAGCTTTTATTCCATCTTGAATATCATGGTTATTGTATGCAACGTCATCGGATATAGATGCAATTTGAGCCTCCAGTGAGGAGTTTTTTGAAAAATTAATTTTATTTTTTAAATTTTTCAAACCAATTAAATTATTTATTTTGACTAGCTTTGTTACCGGACCATTATGTTTAATAAGTCCATCTAATGTTTCTAATGTTAAATTAAGACCTTCAAATTTAAAATATTTATTTTCAATGAACATTACTATCCTAAGTGTTTGAAGGTTGTGGTCAAATCCCCCATATTCATACATACATTCATTTAAGGACTCTTCTCCCGCATGACCAAAAGGGGTATGACCTAAATCATGAGCTAAGCTTAATGTTTCAGCTAAATCATCATTTAAACCTAAGTATTTAGCAATTGTTCTGGCAATTTGTGAAACTTCAATGGAATGCGTGATTCTGGTTCTATAATGATCTCCCTCAGTATTCACAAATACCTGAGTTTTGTGCTTCAATCTTCTAAAAGAGGTAGAATGAATTATTCTATCTCTATCTCTTTGGAAAGGTGATCTGAAAGGATTGCTCGCTTCTTTGAACAGTCTACCTTTTGAAGCAAATGTTCCTAATTTTGAGTAATTTTTCATTCTTTAAAAATGGCAAAATATTATTATATTGTTTTTATCAATGTTTAATTATGATTAAAGAAATTAAATTTACAGATAATGCTATAAAGCAGATAAACCATCTTCTATCATCAAAAGATAAAGGGTCATTTTTTAGAATCGCTATTAAAGGTGGTGGATGCTCTGGATTTCAATATGATTTCTCATTTGATAACTCTGCTAATGATGATGATCTACAACAAGACAATATTCTTATCGACAAAACATCGGCTGATTTACTAAAAGGATCTGAAGTTGATTTTGTAAAAGAATTGATCGGAGATTCTTTTAAAATAAACAACCCACAAAGTAAATCTTCTTGTGGTTGTGGCGTATCTTTCTCGCTTTAATGATAATTAGTTCCTGGAATGTTAACTCTGTAAGAGCAAGAATTGAAAATATTAAAGAGTATCTAAAAAAATATTCACCAGATATTTTAATGATGCAAGAGATCAAAGCTCAAGATGAAAACTATCCTTACGAAGACATTGAAAAATCAAATTACCAAAATTATGTATTTGGTCAAAAATCATATAATGGGGTTGCAATAATTTCTAAAAAAAAATTGGACAAAATTGAAAAAGATATTTTTAAAGATAAAAATAAACAATCAAGAATTATTACAGCAGATCTAAAACATAAATCAAAAACAATTAAATTAATAAATATATATACACCTAATGGAAATCCAGTTGATACAGAAAAATATACTTATAAATTATATTGGCTAGAAAGTTTAATTAAAAAATTAAAAGCTTATTTAAAAAAAAAAGAAAATATAATTATTGGTGGTGATTTTAATATAATTCCATCAGCTGAGGATGTTCATAATCCTAAAGGATATGAAAATGATGCATTGTTTAGACTAGAGATAAGAAAAAAATTAAGAGAATTATTAAGTTTAGGTTTTCATGATGCATATAGATATATTCATCCTGACAAAGAGGGATATACGTTTTGGGATTATACAAGCGGTGCATGGCAAAAAAATAATGGCATGAGAATTGATCATTTCTTAGTTTCAAACTCAATTATAAATCTTGTGAAAGATGTAAAAATTAATAAATTTCCTCGTGGAAGACAAAAACCTTCAGATCATACACCAATTGAAATTGAATTAACTTAAAGATTTTATTTTATTTACAAGTTCCTCATTAATATTTCTAGGTCCAGTATCTAATCTGTTTTTGTGACGTCTTTCACCAGGCAACCTAACCTCTCCCATTGATTTCATTTTCTCAAAGAATTTATTTGAATGACTATCCCAATCAGAATTTGTTAATTTGTCAGGAGATATAGCTAAAATAAACTCCCCACCACTAGGTGGCCCACCATCATCTGTATCCTTCTCAGCTGTCTCATAACTAAAATTATCTCCAACTAAGGCTCCAGCAAGTAATTCAACCATCATTGCTATTCCTGAGCCTTTATAGCCGCCAAATGGCAACAAAACTCCACCATCTGCTATTTCACCAGGATCTGTTGTTTCTTTTCCATCTTTAGTTAAACCAGTTCCTATTGGGACCTTGTGCCCTTCTCTTTTTGCAACTTGAACCTCTCCCATGGCCATCGATGCAGTAGCCATATCATAAACTACAGGTGGTTTATTTTTTCTTGGCCAAGCAAATGAAATTGGGTTTGTTCCAAATAAAGGTTTAATTGCTCCTGCTGGAGCAACTGCTGGCTTGTATGATGTACAGGCAAAAGCAACAAGTCCTTGCTCTGCTATTGCTTCAGTCTCAGGCCACATAGCAGCCATATGATGAGAATTAGTGATTGCTAAAACTGCAACTCCATTTTCTTTTGCAGCTTTTACGAGTTCTGGTATTCCATATTTTAAAACCATTGGGGCAAGACTATTTTTCCCATCTGCTTTAACAACACTTGGGGTTAATTTTGAAATCACTGGTCTAGCCTTACCATTAATTTTTCCGCTTTTTAAACCAGATACATAAGCGGGTAATCTAAATAGACCATGAGATAATGATCCATCTCTTTCAGCATTTTTGATTAAAGTAGATAAAGTATCTGCTGTTTCTTCATCGCATCCATTAGATATTAAAGTTTTTTTAGCTAAATGGAAAATTTCTTCTAATGTTAAAGGAACAGTTGACATAAATAATATTAGATATTATTTACGACAAAAGTTCAATTTTTAATTAACAACCTTTAAAAGATTTAGACATATTTCTGATTAAATCAAAATATAAGTCTTTTCCAGGATCCAAAGTAGCTCCTAATGGGTCTACAACACCAGTTTTAATATTCATATCTTTTGCTACAGCTTTAATGATATTTGGATTAAACTGTGGTTCAGAAAATACACAAGCTACTTTATCATGCTCAATTATTTCTCTGATTTCAGCCAATTGTTCTGCTCCTGGCATTACATCTGTATTAACTGTAAAAGCACCCAATATATTAACATTAAATCTTTTCTCAAAATATTGGTAAGCATCATGGAAAACAATTGATGCAACACTCTGATTTAATTCAGAAGAGACGTCACTAACAAGTTTATCAATATCTTTTAGTGCTTTCTTTAAATTGCTTTTATATTTTGATGCGTTCTTAGAATCATTTTCAATTAAATGCTGTGCCATTTCATTTAATATAACTTTAGCATTCATTGGATCTAACCAAATATGTGGGTCATGCTCACCGTGGTGGTGACCTTCATGTCCTGCATGATCATCGTGGTCATCATGGTCATCTTTCTTTTTATGTCCATGGTCATCATGATCGTCATGCCCATCTTTCTTTTTATGGTCATGATCATCGTGGTCGTCTTCTTTATGACCGTCTTTTTTTTTGTGGTCGTGATCATCGTGGTCGTCATGTCCATCTTTCTTTTTATGGTCATGATCATCGTGATCATCTTCTTTATGGCCATCTTCTTTATGTCCGTGATCGTCATGATCATCATGATCACCAAAAATATTTCGTTCTCTGAATTTTAATTTATTAAGACCTTTAATTCCCATTAATTCAATTTTTTCAGCTTTTTTTGCAATTGAATCTAATGGTTTTTCCATGAAGTTTTCTAGATCTTCACCTACCCAAAAAATAAGATCAGCTTCTTGTAACATCTTTGCATGAGATGGTTTTAACGGAAATCCATGTGGTGAAGAATATCCATCGACTATTAGGTCTGGTTTAGCAACTCCATCCATCAGATAGCTAGCTAAAGAGTGTATAGGCTTAATTGAAGCTACAACTTTTATTTCTGCTTTTGCTGATGTAAAAAGAGCTAAAAAAGATAATATTGTAATTATTAATGTTGATTTTTTTAAGTTTTTCATAATTTAATTTAGTGTTAATTGTTATAATATAACATTGTGTAATAATATAACATTAATAAGTCAAGGTAATAAATGACAATTGAGAACAATGTATTAGTAAAATTAACTGAAGTTGGATTAAAACAACGGAATAAATGGCTTGTAAAAGGCGTTTCTTTAATTGTTGAAAGAAGAAAGATAGTAACATTAATTGGGCCAAATGGTTCTGGCAAAAGCACAACTGCAAAAATTGCGATAGGACTTCATAAGAATATAGAAGGCAATGTAGAAAAATTTACTGATAAAATTGGATATGTTCCTCAAAAGATTTCAATTGACTGGACATTGCCACTTAAAGTGAGTGATTTTATGGTTTTAACAGATGAACTCGATGAAGAAAAAATAAATGAAGCTTTAAAATTAACGGGTGCAGATCATCTTAAAAACCAGAATTTAGGAAATTTATCTGGTGGAGAATTTCAAAGAGTGCTTCTTGCAAGAGCAGTTTCAAAAAAACCTGATCTTTTAGTATTGGATGAGCCGGTTCAAGGAGTTGATTTTACTGGGGAGATTGCATTGTATAAATTAATAAAAGAAATAGCAGATAAATTAAATTGTGGAATTTTATTAATTTCTCATGATTTGCATACTGTTATGACAGCAACAGATCATGTTATTTGTTTAAATGGCCACGTGTGTTGTTCAGGAACACCAAAAGACGTTGCGATGAATAATGAGTATAAACTGTTATTTGGCGAACAAGCTTCACAAACTCTTTCTATATATGAACATAAGCATGATCATGTTCATTCAAATGATGGAGATATAAAAAAAAATTAAATGTTTGATGATTTTTTTATAAGAGCTTTAATTGCTGGTATAGGTGTTGCTTTTGTAACAGGTCCTTTGGGCTGCTTTGTAGTTTGGAGAAGATTATCTTATTTCGGAGATACATTAGCACATTCAGCATTACTTGGTGTTACAATGGCATTGGCATTCGAAATTAATATAGCAATTTCGATATTTATCATTTCATCAGTAATAGCAATCATATTAGTTAAACTTGAAAAAAATACTAATTTGCCCGGTGATGCTTTACTTGGTCTTTTAGCTCACTCAGCATTAGCAGTTGGCTTAGTGGTAATTGGTTTTCTCTCATTTATAAGATTTGATGTCATGGGACTATTATTTGGAGACATATTAGCTGTTAATGTTGATGATTTGATAATTATATGGGGAGGAGGAGCAATAATTTTAATTGTATTAAAAATAATTTGGAAACCTTTATTTGCTTCAACAGTAAATTATGAACTTGCAGAAGCAGAAGGATTAAATCCTGATAGAGCAAAAGCAATATTTACTATTTTAATGGCAGCAATAATTGCAATTTCTATAAAAATTGTAGGACTTTTATTAATAACTGGGATGTTAATTATACCAACGGCTATGGCTCGTAACATATCAGATACTCCCAAAAAGATGGTAATTTTTTCTATATGTGGAGGATTATTATCAGTAATCATGGGTTTATTTTCTTCATTGCAATTCAATACTCCTTCGGGTCCATCAATCATTGCTGCAGCGTTATTATTATTTGTAATATCTCTATTTAAAATTAAACAGACGATACAATTGAAAAACTAATGGGAAATTGATAAAAGAAAAACTATGCTTAAACAGGAAACACTATCAAAAAATCAACAAATAGTTCTTGATTACATTGAAAAAGTAAATGAGCCCATAAAAGCTTATTCAATTTTACATAATGTACAAAAAAAAGGTATTAAAGCCCCTCTTCAAGTTTATAGAGCGCTTGATAAATTGGTAGAAATTGGAAAAATTCACAAAATTGAAAGTAGAAATGCTTTCGTTGCATGTAAAAATTCAAATTGTCAGATTTCAAAGGCAACAGCATTTTCAATATGTGAAAGCTGTGAAGAAGTAAGTGAAATTAGTGACAGCAAACTTTCAAAATATTTAAAAAATTTTCAAGACAAAGCGGGTATGAAATTCAATAAATATAATCTTGAATTCTTTGGGCTTTGTAAAAAATGCTCTATCAAATGAAGATCTCCAAAGGAGATAAAATAGAAGAAATTACACTTCCAAGAGATGACGGGTCTACATTTAATTTATCAGAAACACATGGAAAGAAAGTTCTTTTAACTTTTTACAGAATAGCTGGGTGTAGTTTTTGCAATCTTAGATTAAACGAAATTAATAAAAGATTTAATGAGTTAGGAAATAATTTTACACATGTTGCAATATTTCACTCGCCGGTTGATAATTTAAGGTCATATATGAAAAAACATAACAATTTACCTTTTACTGTACTGGCCGATGAAGATTTTAAATATTTTCAAAAATATGAAATTGAAAGATCAATTATGAAAACATTATCTGCAATGCTATTTAAATCTCATAAAATAATACCTGCAATGTTAAAGGGATATATTCCTTTAAAAATTAAAGGTCATTTTGATATAGCTGTTACAGATGTTTTGATAAACGAACAAGGCACAGTTGATGAAGTATACTACGCCAAGAAAGATATAGCCGATCACTTCAGTTTTGAGAAAATTAAAGAATTTGCAACAAGCTAAAAACAGATGTTATTTTTTATTTTTAAAGTTGTAGCAGCAGGTTTAATTGTTGCTTTTTCAAGTTGGTTGGCTGGTCAAAATCCTAAGCTCGCTGGATTTATTATTGCATTACCGTTGGTATCACTAATAGCGATACTATTTTCGTATTATGAACACAATGATACAGAGAAAACAGTAATGTTTACAAAAAGTATATTTATTGCAGTACCAGCAAGTTATTTATTTTTTGTACCCTTCTTTTTTGCAAAATCATTGAATATGAATTTTTTCATAATTTATATTGCAGGTTTAATATTGCTAATCGGAGGATATTTTATCCATAGATACATAATCAATTTAATATAAAATAATAATTTTAATAAATCTTTAACATAACTGTCATAAGTATAGAGAAAGGAGTTTTATGTTTTTAAAAAAATATCTCAAATGGATAAGTACGTTTTTAGTCTTAACCGGAATATTGCTTACAAATTTAAATATATATCCAATTAATATATATTTTCATGGTCTTGGTGTAGTTGGATGGACAATATCGGGTTTTTTATTAAAAGATAAAGCCATATTAACTAATTTTGGATTACAAATTCCATTATTTGTAATTGGTATTTATAAAATTATTTTTTAATGAAAAATATTTTATTTGTATGCACAGGAAATTCAGCGAGAAGCATTATCGCTGAGAGTATTATTAATAACGAATACTCAAATAAATTTAATGCTTTCAGTGCTGGTAGTAATCCATCTGGAAAAATCAATGAAGATGTTAAAAGTTTTTTAGAAAAAAATAAAAGTTATGATCTAACTAATTATAGTTCTAAAAACTTTGAAGAATTTATCAATAAAGAATTAAAAATGGATCATGTAATAACAGTATGCAACAACGCAAATAATGAGGTATGTCCTATTTGGCCTGATAAAAACCAAATTATACATTGGGATATAGAAGATCCGGTAGCTAAACTTCAAAATGCAAATGACGAAGAAAAGCAAATAATCATTAGAAAAACTTTCAATATTATAAGTAATAAAATTAAAGATTGGATAGATGAAAAATAAAAATAGATATTTTCTTTCAGAGTTCATTGGAAGTTGCTTTCTGGTCATGATCATAGTTGGATCAGGTTTAATGGCAGAAAATCTAACTAATGATATAGCAGTAATGCTAATAGCAAACACATTGGCAACCGGAGCTGGATTATTTGTGCTAATAACAGTATTTGCTGATGTATCTGGGGCTCATTTCAATCCATTTGTAAGTATTGCTATGACAATTACAGGAAAGTTAAAAAAAAACCTTCTACCCTTTTATATTTCTGCTCAGATACTTGGATGTTTGCTAGGTGTAGCATTAGCTAATTTCTTTTTTGAACATCAGGTTTTTGAATTATCAACAAAGTCAAGGAGTGGGATTTATATTTTTACTTCTGAAATAGTTGCTACATTGGGTCTTATTTTAATTATTTTTGGTTCAATGAAATCAGGTAAAATAGCTGTTGCTGGATCAGTTGGTTTATATATCACTGCTGGTTATTGGTTTACCTCGTCAACTTCTTTTGCAAATCCTGCTGTAACAATAGCAAGAACATTCACAGAGTCGTTTACTGGTATAAGTTATTTAAACACTCCTTTTTATATAATTGCAGAATTAATTGGTATGTTAATTGCTGTTTATATCGCAAAAAAATTATTCTTAGAAAAAGATTGAAAAATTTAAAACTAACAAACAATATTAAATTAATTAATAAAAAATTTAAAAAAAAAGAATTTTATCATTTTTTAAAAACCTCAAACCTTTCAATAGTAATACCCAAAATTAAGAACAAGTATATTTTGGTTTCACAAAAAAGAATTCCTATAAATCAAATTAATTTTGAGTTTCCATCTGGTATAATTGAAAAACATGAAACAGCTTTAATATCTGCTAAAAAAGAATTAATTGAAGAAACAGGATATAAATCAAGAAATAAATTAAGAAAAATTACTTCATTTTATTCTGAACCAGGTCGACTCACCACTAAAATTACTGGTTTTTTTTGTAATAATCTTATTAAAATTTCTAAGCCTGAAAAAGGAATTAAAATCCACATAGTTTCAGATCATCAAATAATTAAATTAATTGAGAATGGTAAATTTAACAATGCATCTCATATAGGAATGTATTTGTTTTATAAAAAGAAATACGCTCAATAATAATACCGAGCGTATTTCAGGGGTTTAATGTTTACAATTTAATCACAGAATAATATTACATTTGGATTAAAGATATGTTTCAATAAAATTAAAAATATATTAAAGAAGAAAAATCACTAACCTGTAAGTTGTAATAAATTAAATTATATATTAATTATTTGAATAAATTACTCTTGGTTCTAAAAATAATTCTCTCGCCAGAGCTTTAAATCTTTTTGTAACTTGTTTAGAAATTATTTCTTGGTGTTGTGCTGGAATTTTTAAAAATACAGAGTTACCTCTTTTATACAATTTAAATTCCTCTAAGAAGATAGTTGAAATAGATGTAAGTGAATGTGCAAATCTTAAGGCTGCACCAACTTGTTTACTAGAAAAAATTTCATTATTATTTAAAAAAGTTAAATATTCTATTTTAGGGTTGTATTTAATGCTGCAGTACCTCCAATAACATGAAAGAGCTATTTGAATTCTTTCTTTATGTGAAAGTCTCAATAATGGAGTATTTAATGTTTCTTGAAAAACTAATTCTGCTTTTTGAAAAGCACCAAGTCCCCAATCCATATGACTTAAAACACAAGCTAAATTAAGCAATTTTTCATCAAAATGTTCATTACCATCAAATACAGGTTTGATAAATTCATGATACTTTTTGTAGGTTAATCCCAAATCACCTCTCTTCTTCGAAATATATTCTAATGATTTTTCAAAAACTTGAGAGTTATCAATATTTTTAAAGTAATCTTTTGCTAGAGATCCCTCTCTAATACCGCTTATGGAACATATTATGTTTTTTGGATTTGTTGCTCTCATGATCTCATCTAAAATTATAGAGCTATATGGTAGATAAGGTGTTCTAGATTTAGATATATATTCAACTGTTTTTAGTTTTGCTTTATTGAACGATGCTATTTTTTCTATAAATGTTGATAAAGTTTCATAATTTACTGAATACTGATGGATTATGTGGACAGGGTGTTTATTTTGAAAAAGATGAAGTTTAAATAAAGCTCTCCATGTTCCGCCAACTAAATAAAGATTTTCAAATTTTTTTTTAGATAACCATTTTTCATCTCTCAAAAGTTTTTTTATATATTTAGAAAGGTTTCTCTTTTTTACAATTGGATTATTAATTAATCTTAAAACACCTAAGGGTAAAGATGTTTTATTAGTGATCAAACCATTTTCAACTCGAGCTAATTCTAAACTACCTCCACCAAGATCAGCAACTAACCCATCTACATTATCAAATCCAATTTTTACACCTTCTGCTGAACAAATTGCTTCTTCCTCTCCACTTAAGATTTCTATTTTTTTCTTAAAAAGATTTTCTACGTATTCAACAAATGGTTTTGCATCAGTTGCTTCTCTTAAAACTGCAGTTGCTATTATTTTTAAATTAGAAATTTTAGAAACATTTAAAATCTCTGAAAATCTCTTCAATACTTTTTGAGCATAATCAACACCAGACTTATGAAGTTTTCTTGACTTATCTAAATTTTTACCAAGTTCACAAACAGCTTTTTCATTGAAAAAAGGCACACGAGAAGAGCTAAAATCTTCATAAATTAGCATCCTAATAGAATTAGAGCCTATATCAATAACTGCTAATTTAGCAGGTTTTAATTTTAAATTTTGTTTATTTTTAAAAACTTTAATTTCCACTTTTAATAAGTCTTAAGTTTAATTTTTTCGGTTTCATTTTTAATTTAGCTTTACCTCTTCCAGATAAACTAGGATTATTCATAAAATAATCATGGGCTGAAAAAGAATCATTTTCACTATATTTAATTTTTGTATAATTTCCACTAGCATCAAGTTCCCAACTTTGTTTTTTATCTAAATAATTAGCTAACATAATTTGATCAAGAACTTGTTCGTGGACTGTTTGGTTTTCAATTGGAACTAGAAGTTCTACTCTTCGATTTAAATTTCTTGGCATTAAATCTGCTGATGAAATAAAAACTTTTGCATCTCTACTAGGCATTGTTTTTCCATTTGCAAAACAATAAATTCTTGAGTGTTCCAAAAATCTTCCAATCATGCTTTTAACTATTATATTTTCAGATTTATCTTTAACTCCAGGTCTTAAACAACAAACACCTCTTACAAATAAAAATATCTTTACTCCAGCATTTGAAGCTTCGTAAAATTTATCAATTATCGCTGGGTCTACTAAGGAATTCATTTTGGCCCATATTTCACCTTTTTTACCTTTTTTGACATTTGTTATCTCGTTAGCAATACATTTGTTCAAACTTTCCCTAAGATTAATTGGTGATATAGATATTTTACTAAGATTTCGTGGTTTTGAATAACCAGTTACATAATTAAAAAATTTTTCCACATCAGTTGCTATTTTTTTATCAGAGCTAAATAAAGATAAGTCAGTATAAATTTTTGCATTAACTGGGTGATAATTACCAGTTCCCAGATGTATATAAGTTTGAATTTTTCCCTGCTCTTTTCTTAATATTAAAGATGATTTTGCATGTGTTTTATATTTTGCAAAACCATAAACTATTTGAATTCCTGCATTTTCTAAACTTCTTGAAAGTTGAATGTTTGCTTCTTCATCAAATCTTGCTTTGATCTCTATTAAAGCGGTTACTGTCTTTCCATTTTCAGCTGCTGTTATTAAGGCTTTAACAATTGGAGAATCTAGCGTTGTTCTGTATAGAGTTTGTTTAATTGCTATAACTTTTTTATCATATGCAGCTTGATTTAAAAACTCAACGACAGCATCAAATGTTTCAAAAGGGTGATGAATTATTAAATCTTTTTTTTTTATAGTATCAAAAAAATTATTATTAAACTCCTTTAATCTCTCAACCTCCCTGGGATTAAAATTTTTAAATCTTAATTTAGAATTTTTAATTTTACAAACTTGGTCTATATCTTGAATTCCAACAATGCCTTCAATTTCATAGATGTATTCAGATTTTACGTTTAACTTATTGGTTATAAACTTAATTAAGTCATTATTACTATTTTTTAAAATTTCTAAACGTACTATGTCACCTGTTCTTCTTCTTTTTAAAGCCAATTCAAAAGATCTTACTAAATCTTCAGCCTCCTCTTGAATTTCTACATCACTATCTCTTATAACTCTAAATAACATTTTTTTATCTAAATCATGATCAGGAAATATTTCAGAGGCAAAAAAACTTATAACATCATCTATAATTAAAAATTTTTTAAAACTTTTATTTCCATCTATTTCAATAAATCTTGATAAAGCTTTTGGAATTACTATTATTGCATTTAAAGTCCTTTTTTTATTTTTCTTATTTAATCTCATAACTAATGCTCTTCCTTGATTTGCAATAAATGGAAAGGGATGAGCTGGGTCTATTGCTGATGGGGTTAGCAGAGGGTAAATTTCTTCATTAAAAATTTTAAATAATCTTTTTTGTTCAGTTTTACTTAAATTTTCAGGTTTAACTATACTTATATTTGCTTTTTTTAATTGAAGAATTAAATCTCTAAATATTTTATTTTGTTTATTAAGAAGATTATTTGTTTCCAAAATAACTTCACTCATTTGTTCATCAGGAGTAAGACCATCAGAACTAAGTGAATCTACATCTTGTTTGATTTGACTATATAAACCTGCAACACGAACCATGAAAAATTCATCTAAATTTGATCCAGCTATAGATAAAAATTTAATTCTTTCATAAAGAGGATTTTCAAAATTTTGGGCCTCAAGAAGAACTCTGTCGTTGAATTTTAGCCAAGACAGCTCTCTATTTATGTATTTAGATTTTAGTGTTTCTTTATCTTGTTTTTTTAATGCAGTCATATATTTAAAATTTATGCTTAAATTATACGTTATGCGTCATGCAAAATCTAGCTGGGACCACCCAAATCTTGATGATCATGAAAGACCATTAAGTAAGCGTGGCGAGAAAAATGCAAAAAAGATTTGTGAATTTTTTGTTAAAAACAATTATAAGTTTGATTACATATTACTTTCATCATCAAAAAGAACAAAGAAAACCCTAAAAATTTTATTAAAAAAAATAGATAAACCAAAAAAAATTATTTCTTCAAAAAAATTATACTTATCAAGTGAAGATAAAATTATAGATATAATAAAAAAAATACCAAAAAAATATAAATCAGTGCTTTTAATTAACCATGAACCTACTGTTAGAAATCTAATACGATCACTGACAAAAAATCACAACAACAACCATTTTAAATTATTAAACTACAAATTTCCGACATCGGCATTTGCAAAAATTTATTTTGATTTTAATGAATGGAATAAATTAGATGGAAATGGTTTAATTAAAGAATTTACTAGACCTAAAGACCTTCAAGATTCTAAAGAATAACCTGCTGATCTTACAGTTCTAATTAAAGGCTTAGTATTATCTATATTAATAGCCTGTCTTAATCTTCTGATATGCACATCGACAGTTCTAGTTTCAACGTAAATATTTTCTCCCCAAACATTGTTTAAGAGTTGTTCTCTTGAATATACCCTTTTTGGATTTTTGATAAAAAAATCTAATAATTTAAATTCTGTAGGTCCTAGAGATATTTCAATGTTATTTCTATAAACTCTTTTTGTTATTCTATCTATTTTTAGATCTGTAAACTCAACAACATCAAAGGTGGATTGTGGTTTTGATCTTCTGAGTAAAGATTTAATTCTTGCATTAAGTTCTTTTTGACTAAATGGTTTTGTTACATAATCATCTGCACCTGTATCAAAAGCTCTTAATTTGTCCTCCTCCTCGCCTTTTGCTGTTAACATTATTACTGGTATGTCATTATGCTTTTTGTCTTTTTTTAAATTTTTACATATTTCAACGCCTGACAAATCGGGCAACATCCAATCCATTAATATTAAGTCAGGAAGCTTATCTTTAATTTGTTTAAGCGCATCTTCACCATTTTCACAGAAACTTACTTTGTAACCTTCTTTTTCAAGGTTATACTTTAGTAGAGTTATTATAGCAGCCTCGTCCTCAGCTATAAAAATGTGAGCCGACATATTTTACTTTTCTCCAGTAACAATAGGTTCTGTGCCTTTTGGTCGATCACCCTCTAGATATTCTCCCTTAACTAAATAATATACTTGCTCAGCAATGTTGGTTGTATGATCACCTATTCTCTCTATATTTTTAGTTACAAATAATAAGTGGGTTCCATCACTTAAGTTATTTTCGTTATCTTTTAAATATCTAATCACTTCTTGCATGCATAAATTTGTTAAATCATCAATTTGTTCGTCGCTTTCCCATACATTAATTGCCATACTCGAAGATCTTTCTAAATATGCATCTAATATTGATTTCAATTGTTTTTGAGCATCCGAAGATACTCTTATAATAGCATCTACTAAATTTTTTGGTAAATTTTCATTTAACAAAAGAGTTCTTTTAGAAATATTTTTTGCTAAATCACCTATTCTCTCAAGGTCAGAAGATATCTTTAAAGCAGTGACTGTTTCTCTAAGATCTATGGCCATAGGTTGTCTTAAAGCAATTAAATTTACTACTTGCTGTTCAATTAAAGTCTCAAATTTATCAATTTTTTCATCATCTTTAATTACTGCCTCAGCATTATCACTATTTCTTGTAGTAATTGCTTGAATAGCTTTACCCAAAGCTTCTTCACAAAATCCACCCATTTTAATTATATTGCTATTTAAATTTTTAAGTTCTTCTTCGTAAGACTTTACTGTATGTGGTGCTTCGGTCATTATCCAAACCTCCCTGTGATATAATCCTGAGTTTTTTTGTTTTCTGGATTCTTAAATATTTTATCAGTAGAACCATGTTCTATCAATTCTCCAAGGTGAAAAAAACCTGTATTTTGAGAAACTCTTGCAGCTTGTGCCATTGAGTGAGTGACTATTATAATAGTATGGTCTTTTTTTAACTCATCAATTAGTTCTTCTATTTGAGCTGTAGCAATAGGATCTAAAGCAGAACAAGGCTCGTCCATTAGAATAACTTCAGGTTTAACTGAAATTGCCCTTGCTATACATAATCTTTGTTGTTGACCACCAGACAAACCAGTACCTGGTTCATGAAGTCTATCTTTCACCTCTTCCCATAATGCTGCCTTTTTTAAGCTAGTTTCAACTATTTCATCCATTTCATTCTTTGATTGAGCCATACCATGAATTGTTGGACCATAAGAAATATTTTCATAAATAGTTTTAGGAAAAGGATTTGGTTTTTGAAAAACCATACCAATTTTTTCTCTTAATCTAACAACATCACAACTTTTATCATTGATATCAAAATCATTAATTATAATCTGCCCTTTTACTCTACATATATCAATAACGTCATTCATTCGGTTTAGACATCTTAAATAAGTAGATTTACCACAACCTGAAGGACCAATTAGTGCAGTAACTTGATTTTCTTCAATATCTAAATTTATATTAAATAGAGCTTGTTTTTTTCCATAGAAAACATCTACATTTTTTGAATTTATCTTTATCATCTTAACTCCATTTTTTTTCAAATTTATGTCTAATTATTTGTGCAAACAAATTCATTATAATTAAAAATCCTAATAGAACCATAATACAGGCAGAAACTTTCTCGACAAAACCTCTTTCAGCGCTCTCTGCCCAAATATAAATTTGCACTGGCAAACTTGCAGCTGGATCTAAAGGAGATCCTGGTATTGTATTTACAAAAGCCACCATGCCAATCAATATCAAAGGTGCGGTTTCGCCTAAAGCTTGGGCCAAACCAATTATTGTACCGGATAAAGTCCCTGGCATAGATAACGGAACTGTATGATGCATTGTAGTTTGCATTTTACTAGCACCCATTGCAAGTGCTGCCTCTCTTATACTTGGAGGAACTGCTTTTAAAGATGCTCTACAAGCAATAATAATTGTTGGTAAAGTCATCAAAGATAAAGTTATTCCACCGACTAGTGGTGTTGACCTAGGTAATTGAAATACAGCAAGTAAAATACCCAGTCCTAAAAGACCAAAAACAATTGAAGGTACTGCTGCTAAATTATTTATATTTACCTCAATAAAATCAGTAAATCTGTTTTTAGGAGCAAATTCCTCTAAATAAATAGCTGCTAGAACTGCTACAGGAAAAGCTATCATTAAACAAACAAGTATAGAAAATATTGATCCCATAAATGAACTTGCTATACCAGCTAATTCAGCTTCTCTTGAATCAGGATATGTAAAAAAACTTAAATTGAATTTACTTTCAACTTTTCCTAGTTCTACAAGTTGATCAAAAATCTTTAATTGATAATCCGTAACTCTTCTTTGATCTTCAGGTAAATCTCTTGGATAATTGCCTTTAAATACTTGATCTAAATCATCTGAGGCAGTTAAATAAACATCTTTAGTTTTTCCAATTAATGAAGGGTCGTTTAAAAGTTCCCTTTTAATCTCTCTTTCGAAAAAGTAAGAGACCATTCTCTTCAGCTCATTTTCTTGATCCTCATTAGCATTTGGATCCAAATCAGCCATTGATTTTAATGCTATATCGTAATAATCAGCATCTTTTAAATCCTCTTTAGAAGGATTTTGCTCTAACATCATGCTGAAAATTTAAATCTTGATGGTGTTAATTATTTAAATTGTGGCGATTGGGTTGAGTCATGTACAGCCTTGGCAGAAAAATATGATGGAACTTTTGAGATAATTTATTGGGATAAAAAAAGAAACGAATATATTTCAGAAAATATTGATAATAACAGGATCGGTTCATTCAAAAAAGCATCTTAAAGAATGAAAATATTAATTGTTACCGATGCTTATTACCCTCAAGTTAATGGTGTTGTAAGAACTCTCCACGAAACTGGTGAAATTCTTAAATCACAAGGTCAAACTATTGAATATATTACTCCTCAACAATTTCTTACCGTGCCAATGCCAAAATATAATGAAATTAGATTGTCCTTAAATGTTTGGCCCCGTGTAAGTAATTTAATTAATTCAATTAAACCTGATGCAATACATATTGCAACAGAAGGACCCTTAGGGTTTATGGCACGAAGACATTGCATTAAAAATGGCTTAAAATTTACCACAAGTTTTCACACAAGATTTGATAAATACATGAAACTTTATATGCCTATCATTCCAGCTAAATGGTCAGAAAAATTTTTATGCAATTTTCATAATAAAGCTGAAAGAATTTTAGTGACAACAGAATCCATGCGTGAAGAGTTAATTTCTTTAGGTATTGATAACAATAAAATGGTTACATGGACCAGGGGAGGTAATCATGGCGCGTTTAAAAACCCCATTAAGAGAGACTTACCTTATAAAAGACCTATATGGATATATGTTGGTAGGATTGCAGTTGAAAAAAATATTAAAGCATTTTTAGATCTCGATCTTGAAGGTACTAAAGTTATTATTGGAAAAGGTCCAGACCTAAACAATTTGAAAAAAAAATATCCAAATGATATTTTTTTAGGTGAAAAGACTAATGGAGAATTAGCATCTCATTTTGCATCATCAGACGTTTTTGTTTTTCCTAGTAAAACTGATACATTTGGTATTGTTGTTTTGGAATCATTAAATTGTGGTACACCAGTTGCAGCTTACCCTGTGCCGGGACCTAAAGATATATTAGGGGGTACTAATATTGATACTTTAGATGATGATTTGAAGGCTTCTGCTTTAAAAGCTTTGAAGGTAAGTCGCCAAGATTGTCTTGATTTTGCAAAAAAATATTCATGGGAAGAAACAGCAAAAATATTTTTTGAAAATATTTCACCTAATTATTAAAGACAATATTCATTACATTTGTTAAAACATATCCATGTTTTGGACAGAGTTGATACTCATAGTTGTAATAATTATTTTATTATATTTTTTATTTAAAAAAAATATTAAGCCAGAAAATACAG